>CAZVBL010000029.1:13057-25212 GCA_964625475.1 uncultured Zhenpiania sp.
GCAGGAGACCTGCCAGCAATTTGCTTTGCAAATTGGTCAATTCCAAACCAGGGCAATCCGCTGTAAGAATTTAGGAGGAAAAATATGAAAGCAATTTTAGGAAAGAAATTGGGCATGACTCAGATTTTCGCGGAAACAGGCGAAGTGATCCCTGTGACAGTCATCGAGGCGGGACCGGAAGTCGTGACGCAGATTAAGACGGTTGAGACGGACGGCTACAACGCCGTACAGGTCGGCTTTGGAGACATGAAGCCGCACAAAGTGACGAAGCCGATGGAAGGACACTTTAAAAAGGCCGGCGTTCCTGCGAAAAGACACCTGGCGGAATTTAGGAACGATGAAGGCGAAACTTACGAGTTGGGCCAGGTTATCACAGTGGCCGAATTTGAAGAAGGCAAGAAATTGGACATCACGGGCACGTCCAAGGGAAAAGGCACCCAGGGCGTAATCAAAAGGCACGGACATCACAGAGGCCCCATGACCCACGGATCCAAGCACAAGAGGCTGACCGGGGCCAAGGCGGGCGCATCCTATCCGGGAAGGGTTTTCAAAGGAAACAAAGAACCTGGAAGGATGGGACACGACACGGTGACCATACAGAACGTGATTTTAGTAAAAGTTATCGCAGAGAGAAACCTGATGCTGGTAAAAGGAGCCGTGCCAGGGCCAAAAGGCGGCCTGGTTCGCATTCGGTACGCAGTAAAGGGTCAGGACAAATAGAGAAGACTTCAGGAAGGGAGGAGTTAAAATGGCAAAAGTTACAATGCTTGACATGACTGGAGCAGAAGCCGGAACCATCGAACTGAACGATGAAATCTTCGGAATCGAGCCTAACCAGAATGCCGTACATGCAGTAGTCGTAAACTATCTGGCAAACCAGAGGCAGGGAACCCAATCCGCAAAGACGCGGGGAGAAGTAAGAGGCGGCGGAAGGAAGCCGTTCAGACAGAAAGGAACGGGACGTCACAGGCAGGGAAGCTCCACGGATCCAACGCAGGTGGGAGGCGGCGTCGCATTTGCGCCAAAGCCGAGGGATTACAGCTACAAGGTTCCAAAGAAGCTGAAAAGGCTGGCTTTGAAATCGGCGCTTTCCTCGAAGGTTCAGGAAAACGAAATCATCGTGTTGGACGAGCTGAAATTGGATGCGCCGAAGACGAAGGAAATGGTTAAAATCCTGAAAAACGTCAATGCACAGAAAAAAGCCTTGATCGTCATGGCAGAAAAAGATGAAAACGTGGTTCGCTCCGCAGCGAACATTCCAGGCGTGAGAACAGTCCTGGCAAATACGATGAACGTTTACGAAATCATTCATTATACGAACTTCATTGTTACGAAAGACGCAATTAACAAGATTGAGGAGGTGTACTCATCATGAAAACGCCTTACGATGTAATTTTAAAACCTGTCATTTCCGAAAAAAGCATGGAAGATGCGCAGAACAAAAAATACACATTCAAGGTTGCCAGGGATGCGAACAAGACGCAGGTGAAGCTGGCCGTAGAAGAAATCTTCGATGTGGAAGTGAAGAAAGTCAACATCATGAACGTTGTTGGCAAGAAAAAGAGAATGGGAAGAAACGTGGGCATGACTGCTGCCAGCAAGAAGGCCATCGTCACTCTGACGGAAAAGAGCAAAGAAATCGAGTTCTTCCAGAGCTTATAATCATGTAGGAGGCAGAAAGAATGGGAATTAAAAAATACAATCCGACTACTCCTGGTCGCCGGGGAATGACGGTTTCCACCTTTGAAGAGATCACTTGCACAACCCCGGAAAAATCCCTCACCGTATCGCTGAAAAAACATGCGGGAAGAAATTCCAGGGGCAAAATCACGGTAAGGCACAGAGGCGGCGGTTCCAGACGGAAATACAGGATTATCGACTTTAAGAGAAACAAGGACGGCGTACCGGGAAAAGTCGCTACGATCGAGTACGATCCCAACAGAAGCGCGAATATTGCGCTCATCCATTATCGGGATGGGGAGAAAAGGTACATTATCGCTCCACAGGGCCTGACGGTAGGGGACACGATCCTTTCCGGCCCTGACGTGGACATCAAGGTGGGCAACGCCCTCCCCCTGGCAAACATTCCAGTCGGCACGATCATCCATAATATCGAAATGAAGCCGGGCAAGGGCGGCCAGATGGTTCGGGCCGCAGGAAACGGCGCGCAGCTTATGGCCAAGGAAGGAAAAGAAGCGCAAATCAGGCTTCCTTCCGGCGAAGTGAGGAAAATAAGGCTGGAATGCAGGGCTACCATCGGCGAAGTGGGAAACGGCGACCATGCGAACATCCAGATCGGCAAAGCGGGAAGGAAAAGGCACATGGGCTTCAGGCCTACTGTCAGAGGGTCCGCGATGAACCCCAACGACCATCCGCACGGCGGCGGCGAAGGAAAAGCCGGAATTGGCCGGGTAGGACCTGTGACGCCTTGGGGTAAGCCCGCTCTTGGATATAAGACAAGAAAGAAGAAAAAGGCTTCTGACAAATATATCGTAAAGAGAAGAAATGAGAAATAAAGGAAGGAGCATAGATAATGGGTAGATCACTGAAAAAAGGCCCTTTCGTGGAAAAAAAGCTGCTGGAGAGGATCGAAGAAATGAATGCGGCGAACGAAAAGAGAGTTCTCAAGACATGGTCGAGGGCATCCACGATATTTCCCCAGATGATAGGCCATACAATCGCAGTGCATGATGGCAGAAGGCATGTGCCGGTATATATCACAGAAGATATGGTGGGGCACAAACTTGGGGAATTTGCGCCTACAAGAACCTACAGGGGCCATGCTTCAGACAAGTCGTCGAAAGTAAAGTAAGAAAAGGAGAACATGAAAAATGGAAGCAAAAGCAATTGCAAAATATGTAAGAATGTCTCCGATCAAACTGAAACCTGTTGCAGATCTTGTAAGAGGAAAAGACGTAGGTGAGGCGCTTACAATCCTGAAGTTCACGCCTGGAAAAGGCGCTGAAATCGTAGAAAAAGTCGTCCAGTCCGCTCTGGCCAACGCCGATGTGAAAGAAATGGACACGGACAACTTGTATATAGCGGAGGTTTATGCCAATCAGGGACCGACTATGAAAAGATGGAGAGCCGGATCGCAGGGCAGGGCATCGATTATCTTAAAGAGAAGCAGTCACGTTGGCGTCACTTTAAGAGAAAAAAATGAAGAATAGGAGGTTCATCTAATGGGTCAGAAAGTAAGTCCACATGGATTCAGAGTTGGGATCATCAAGGACTGGGATTCCAAATGGTACGCAGACAAAGACAGCTTTGCGGATTTCCTCATCGAAGACAACGAGGTAAGAAAATTCGTCAAGAAAAAATTATATGTTGCGGGTGTTTCCAGGGTGCTTTTGGAGCGTCAGGCAGAAAACAAATTGAAAGTGATCGTTTTGACGGCAAAGCCAGGCATGGTGATCGGAAGGTCTGGAAACGGCATCGATGAGTTAAAAGCGGATTTGGAGAAATTGACGAAGAAAACCATCAGCATCGAAATCAAAGAGGTCAGAAGGTCGGAGCTGGATGCGCAGCTTACGGCAGAGAGCATCGCGCAGGCGCTGGAAAGAAGGATTTCTTTCAGAAGGGCCATGAAGCAGGCCATGGGCAGGACCATGAAGGCTGGCGCAAAGGGCGTCAAGGTTCTGGTTGCCGGAAGGCTCGGCGGCGCTGAAATCGCCAGATCCGAAAAATACAGCGAGGGCAACGTCCCCCTCCACACCTTGAGAGCGGACATCGACTATGGATTCGCAGAAGCGGACACCACCTACGGAAAGATAGGCGTAAAGGTCTGGATCAACCACGGTGAAATTCTCGACAAAGGATTGAAGAGCGCAATACGCGAAGAAGCGGCCGGCGGCAGAAGAGAGGGCAGGCGGAGAAGAGACGGCGACAGAAAGACGAGGAGAGACAGAGACGGCGACAGGAGACGGACCAACAGAAGAAGGGACGACAAGCCGGAACTGCCAAAGGCAGTAAATCCAAGGGTCAGAAAGACTCCGAAGCCAGATCCGGCGGCTCAGGCGGCGGAGGCACAGGTTGAAGAAACACAGGTGAACGCAGCTCCAGAAGCAGCACCTGAAGAATAGGCGATAGAAAGGAGGAAACGCTGATGTTAATGCCAAAGCGCGTGAAACGCAGAAGGGTTCATAGAGGCAGAATGAAGGGCAAGGCCACCAGGGGAAACAAAGTGACCTACGGTGATTATGGCCTGATGGCCATGGAATGCGGGTGGATCACTTCAAATCAGATCGAGGCGGCTAGAATCGCCATGACCAGATCCGTAAAAAGAGGTGGCAAGGTCTATATCAAGATTTTCCCACACAAGCCCGTAACGAAGAAGCCTGCGGAAGTACGCATGGGTTCCGGCAAAGGCGCTCCTGAGTACTGGGTAGCGGTTGTAAAACCGGGCAGGATCATGTTTGAAATAGAAGGCGTAACGGAATCTCAGGCAAGGGAAGCAATGCGCCTCGCATCCCACAAGCTGCCTGTCAAATGTAAATTTGCCATCAAGGAAATGGAAGAAAAGGGTGGTGAAGCATAATGGAATTGAAGAAGATGAGAGAAATGACAGAGGTGGAACTCAACGCTGAACTGATAAAGATGAAAAAGGATTTGTTCAACCTGAGATTCCAGCACGTTACCGGGCAGTTGGAGAACCCCAACAAGATGAGGGACACAAGAAAGGATATCGCCAGGGTCAAGACCATCATCAGGGAAAAGCAGCTGGAAAAGGCTCGGGGCTAACAGGAAGGAGGATGTAATATGACAGCTGAAAGAAACCGTAGAAAAACAAAGGTAGGCATGGTCGTAAGCGACAAAATGGATAAAACGATTGTCGTTGCGCTGGAAGACTTCGTAAGACATTCCCTTTATGGAAAAGCGGTAAAGAGAACGAAGAAAGTCAAGGCTCACGATGAAAACAACGAATGCAGCATCGGCGACAAAGTTAGAATCATGGAAACAAGGCCGCTGTCCAAGGACAAGAGATGGAGACTTGTGAACATCGTGGAGAAGGTTAAATAAGGAGGCACCAGAATGATTCAGACAGAAACCAGGCTGAAAGTCGCTGACAACTCCGGTGCGAAGGAACTGCTGTGCATCCGGATCCTGGGTGGAACCGGTCGGAAGTATGCGAATATTGGAGACGTTATCGTCTGCACGGTCAAAGATGCCACGCCGGGCGGCGTTGTAAAGAAAAGCGACGTTGTAAGGGCAGTTGTAGTGAGAACGAAAAAAGGCGCCAGAAGGATCGATGGCAGCTATGTAAAATTCGACCAGAACGCAGCTGTAATTTTGAGGGAAGACCTGACGCCAGTAGGAACGCGTATCTTTGGTCCGGTAGCAAGGGAACTTCGGGACAAAGGCTTCATGAAGATCGTGTCACTGGCACCGGAAGTATTATAGGAGGCGAGCGATGCGAATCAAAAAAGACGATACAGTAATCGTACTTACTGGAAAGGATAAAGGCAAGACCGGAAAAGTCATCAAGGCTATGCCAAAGAAGGGCAAAGTGCTGGTAGAAGGCATCAACATGCAGACGAAGCACCAAAAGCAAACGCCGAAAGCACCTGCTGAAATCAAGCACCAGGAGGGTCCGCTGGACGTTTCAAACGTGATGTACTACGATACGAAAACCAAGACTGCCACGAAGATCGGCTACAAATTTGAAAACGGCAAAAAAGTGAGAGTGGCAAAGAAAACCGGAACGGTAATCGACTGAGAAAGGAGGAGACGATTTTGACAGCAAGACTGAAAGAAACTTATGACAACAGTGTGTTTCCGGCACTGATAGAAAAATTTTCATATAAAAACCCGATGGAAGTTCCAAAACTGGAAAAAGTGACCATCAACATGGCTCTTGGCGAAGCAAAAGACAATGCGAAGATCATGGAAGGCGCAGTAGAAGAACTGGCTCTCATCACCGGTCAGAAGCCTGTGGTTACCAAGGCAAAGAAGTCAATTGCCAACTTTAAGGTGAGACAGGGAATGCCGGTAGGAGCCAAAGTCACGTTGCGGGGAGAAAACATGTATGTCTTTGTTGATAAATTTTTCAACATCGCTCTTCCAAGGGTGAGGGACTTTAAGGGAGTGAGCAAGAACTCCTTTGACGGAAGGGGCAACTATTCCATGGGCATCAAGGAACAGCTGATTTTCCCGGAAATCAATTACGATAAAGTTGACATGATCAAAGGTATGGACGTCATATTCACGACAACGGCTAAGACAGATGAAGAAGCCGCAGCATTGCTGGAACTTCTGGGCATGCCGTTTGCGAAATAATATAGGAGGGAAACATGGCAAAGACATCTCTCAAAATAAAACAGCAAAGAAAACCGAAATATTCAACGCGCGCATATACAAGATGCAGAATCTGTGGAAGGCCGCATTCTGTCTTGAAAAAGTATGGAATATGCCGCATCTGTTTTAGAGAGCTTGCTTACAAGGGAGAAATCCCGGGCGTGAAAAAAGCAAGCTGGTAAATGCGTCAGGAAAGGAGAAACACTGCAATGACAATGACAGATCCAATTGCGGATATGCTGACAAGAATCCGAAACGCCAATGCTGTAGGTCATGAGACAGTTGACATTCCTGCTTCAAAGATGAAGAAATCCATTGCGGGAATCTTAACGGAAGAAGGCTATATCAAAGGATTTGACGTTATAGACAACAACACACAGGGGACAATCCGCGTTCAGATGAAATACGGCCCTGACAAAGAAAGAGTTATCACTGGAATCAAAAAGATTTCCAAGCCAGGCCTGAAGGTTTACGCAAAGGCTCACGACATCCCCAGAGTCCTGGGCGGACTGGGAATTGCGATCATTTCCACTTCCAATGGGGTCATTAGCGATAAAGAGGCCAGAAAACTGGGCGTTGGCGGCGAAGTCGTTTGTTATGTTTGGTAGGAGGTGGAAAAATGTCGAGAATTGGTAGAAAACCCATAGAGCTTCCTGCTGGCGTTGAGGTCAAAGTAGACGAGAACAATGCAGTCACAGTAAAAGGACCAAAAGGCGAACTGACAGAGCAGATCAGCAAATTGTTAAAGATAGAAATCAAGGATGGCAAGGTTACCGTTTCCAGAAGCTCCGATGCAAAGGCTTACAAAGAACAGCACGGCCTGGCAAGGAGCCTGATCAACAACATGGTAATCGGCGTTACCGATGGCTATGAAAAGAAGCTGGAACTGGTGGGCGTAGGATACAGAGCCGAGAAAAAAGGCAAGAAACTGGTTCTGAACCTTGGATTTTCCCATCCCGTAGAAATGGAAGACCCGAAAGGAATCACGACCGAAGCTCCTTCTGCCACAGAGGTTGTCGTGAAGGGCATTGACAAAGCGATTGTAGGCAATTACGCTGCGAATATTCGCGCATGGAGAAAACCCGAGCCGTACAAGGGCAAGGGAATCCGCTATGCGGGTGAGCATATTCGCAGAAAAGAAGGGAAAACCGGGACGAAATGAGGAAAGGAGTAGAGCGAAATGGCAAAAGCCAGCAGAAATGATAAACGCCTTGAAAGGCACAGGCGAGTTAGGAAGAAACTTTATGGAACTCCTGAAAAACCCAGGCTTTGCGTTTTCAGAAGCAATAAGAACATATTCGCTCAGGTGATCGATGATGTGAACGGCAACACCCTCGTCGCAGCCTCCACGTTGGACAAAGAACTGAAAGGCCAGATCGAATACGGCGGCAACAAAGAAGCTGCGAAACAGGTTGGGGAGGCGATCGCAAAGCGATCCCTGGAGAAGGGCATTGAAACCGTTGCTTTTGACAGAGGCGGATTCCAGTACCATGGACGGGTGAAGGAATTGGCCGATGGCGCTCGCGAAGCCGGATTGAAATTCTAACAGGAGGTAAAAACATGCGTAACATGCGTAATCTGATTGATGCTTCCAAGCTTGACTTACACGAAACCATCGTCAACATCAGGCGCGTAGCCAAGACAGTGAAGGGCGGCAGGAACATGAGGTTCAGCGTGACTGTAGTAGTAGGTGATGGCGAAGGCTATGTGGGCGTTGGCCTTGGAAAGGCACAGGAAATCCCCGAAGCAGTAAGAAAAGCAACGGAGGATGCAAAGAAAAAACTGATTAAAGTTCCAATGGTGGGGACGACCATCCCGCATCGGATTCTCGGCAGATTTGGCGCAGGCAGGGTGCTTTTGATGCCAGCTACGGAAGGTACTGGCGTAATCGCGGGTTCTGCCGTGCGTACTGTGCTGGAAGCCGCAGGCGTGAAAGACATCCGGGCAAAATCCCTCGGCTCCAACAATGCCGGGAACATGGCCCATGCGACCATCGAAGGGTTGAGGAACCTGATGACCGTAGAAAAGGTCGCCCGGCTGAGAGGAAAGACAAAAGAGGAAATCTTAGGGTAAGGAGGAAGAGACAATGGCTAAAATGATTAAAGTTACGTTGACGAAAAGCACGATTGGCGCCTCCCCAAGACAGAGAAAAGTGGTAAAAGCGTTAGGACTCAGGAAGATGCACCAGTCAGTTGAACTTGTCGATTCCCCGCGGAGCTGGGGAGCCATCAACAAGGTAAGGCATCTTTTGACTGTAGAAGAGCTATAGGATCGGAGGTGCAGAACAGATGAAATTGCATGAATTAAGAGCTGTTCCAGGTGCGAAGAAAGCACGGAAAAGAAAGGGTCGCGGCCATGCCGCTGGCCAGGGAAAAACTGCAGGAAGGGGCATGAACGGCCAGAAATCCAGGAGCGGCGGCGGAACAAGACCTGGATTTGAAGGCGGGCAGATGCCTCTGTACAGAAGAATCCCAAAGAGAGGGTTCACCAATATCTGGAGAAAAGAATACAAGATTTTGAACGTTGGCGACTTGAACAGGTTCGAGGCGGGCACTGTCGTAACGCCGGATCTGCTGAAAGAGCGCAAAATGGTGAAACAGGTAAAAGACGGGATCAAAATTTTGGGCGAGGGACAACTGGAAAAGAGCCTTACGGTTCAGGCCCACAAATTCAGCAAAACTGCGATTGAAAAGATAGAGGCTGCTGGAGGAAAGGCAGAGGTGATTTAAATGGAGATGTTCAAAACAATCGCCAAGGCCTGGAAGATACTGGACATCAGGAAGAAGATCATTTATACGCTCCTGATGCTGGTGATTTTCCGTATTGGCTCGAATATTCCGGTTCCTGGCATCGATAGAACCTATTTGGATCAGGCCATGAATACGGATGAGGGATTGTTTGCTCTCTTCAATCTGTTTTCAGGCGGCGCTTTCAGCCAATTCACCATATTTGCGCTGAGCATCACGCCATATATCACGGCATCCATCATCCTGCAACTGTTGACCATCGCAATTCCAAGATTGGAACGTTTGGCCAAGGAAGGATCGGAGGGCCAGAAAAAAATTGCACAATATACCCGTTACTTGACTGTAGTCCTGGCATTCGTCCAAGCGATCGGCATGTCGCTGGGCATGTTCAGACAGGCGTTGATCAACACCGATTTCTTCTCGGTCGCAGTCATCGTCCTCGTATTATCCGCAGGTACCGCTTTCCTCATGTGGCTGGGTGAAAAGATCAATGATAAGGGAATCGGAAACGGCATTTCCCTGATTATCTTTGGGGGCATCATAGCGAGGCTGCCAAGTGCGATCCACGACATCTGGCTCAAATACACGGAGGGCACCATGGATATCGTAAAGCTGGCGCTGTTCCTCCTGTTCTCCGTTGTCGTCATTGTCGGCATCATTGAAATCCAGCAAGGCGAGCGCAGGATTCCAGTGCAATATGCCAAGCGCGTGGTAGGCAGGAAGATGTATGGCGGGCAATCGACCCATATTCCGCTGAAAGTAAACCAGGCGGGGGTCATTCCAGTCATCTTTGCCATGTCCTTTTTGCAGTTCCCGCTGACCGTCACCTATTTCATGGCTTCTGACAGTCCTGCGTCCATGTGGATCACAAAGTGGCTGTCGCCGCAGGGATCGCCGGGCGTATGGGTGTATGCTGTATTTAATGTGATACTGATCATGTTCTTTACCTATTTCTACACAGCAGTCACCTTCAATCCAACGGACGTTGCCCAGAACATGAAAGCCAACGGCGGATTCATTCCAGGGATCAGGCCGGGCAAGGCTACGGTTGAGTATTTAAACAAGGTAATGACGAGAATTACCTTTGTAGGAGCGGTTTTCCTGGCAATCGTCGCGGTATTGCCAACCATTGTCAGCCAGTATACGGGACTGAACATTCACTTTGGCGGCACGTCGCTGCTGATCGCAGTGGGCGTTGCCCTTGATACAATGAAACAGTTGGAAAACCAGATGGTAATGAGAAACTATCAGGGTTTCCTGAAGTAGAGAGGTAAAAACATGAATTTGATTTTATTAGGGCCTCCGGGTGCGGGAAAAGGCACTCAGGCGGTAAAGATCGTTGAAAAGTACAAAGTTCCCCATATTTCCACAGGCGACATTTTCAGAGCCAACATTAAGAATGGCACAGAGTTGGGAAAGAAGGCCAAGGAATATATGGACAAAGGCGAATTGGTTCCAGACGATCTCGTATGCGAAATCGCTACGTCCAGGCTGCTGGAGGACGATTGCAAGGACGGATTTTTACTGGACGGATTTCCAAGAACCGTTTATCAGGCGGAAAAGTTGGATGAATTCCTGGAAAATCATGGAAAGAAAGTCGATAAAGTCCTGGACATCGCAGTGGAAAAAGAGGAACTGATGAAAAGGCTGACAGGCAGGCGAGTCTGCAAGGCTTGCGGCGCGACGTACCATGTAACCAACATACCTCCCAAAAAAGAAGGCGTTTGTGACAACTGCGGCGGGGAACTGATGCAGCGCGCCGATGATACGGCGGAAACTGTAGAAAACAGGATTGAAGTGTATCATTCGCAGACAATGCCGCTGGTTGAATATTATGAAAAGGCTGGGAACATTGCCCATATCGATGGCGCAATCGGACTTGAAAACGTGTTCAACCACATTGTGAGCGTTCTGGGGTAACAGTATGATCATCATCAAGTCAGAACAGGAAATAGACATAATGCGAGAGTCCGGAAAGGTTACGGGGCAAATCCTGCGAGAACTTGCGGACTTTATAAAGCCAGGAATTTCCACAAAGGAAATCGATCGGTTTGTAGAAAGCACCATCAGACGAAACGGAATGATTCCAACGTTTAAAGGCTATGGAGGATTTCCCGCCAGCGCCTGCGTTTCCGTCAATGAAGAGGTGGTCCATGGGATCCCTTCCAAAAAGAGAAAGTTAAGAGAAGGGGACATTGTCAGCGTTGACGTAGGCAC
The DNA here is from genome assembly GCA_964625475.1 of uncultured Zhenpiania sp. Classification (GTDB taxonomy): domain Bacteria; phylum Bacillota; class Clostridia; order Peptostreptococcales; family Anaerovoracaceae; genus Hominibacterium. The sequence goes on from CAZVBL010000029.1 coordinate 24,316, forward strand.
TACGCACAGGGGCTATGTCAGCGATGCGGCCAGGACCTATACGGTGGGAAAGGTTGACTCGGAGGCTCAGCGGTTGATAGACACGGCCAGGGCGAGCTTTTTTGAGGGACTGAAATTCTGCAGGGTCGGGCACAGGTTGTCCGACATATCCCATGCGATTCAGGAACGGGTGGAAAGTGAAGGCTTTGGAGTCATTGAAGATTTCGTAGGCCATGGAGTGGGGAGAGCGATGCATGAAGAACCGCAGATTCCCAATTACGGCGCACCGGGCAGAGGACCCAGGCTTGCCAAGGGAATGGTCTTTGCCATTGAACCCATGATCACGCAGGGTACCTACGAAGTGGAGACGCTTTTGGACAACTGGACGGTAGTCACCTTGGATCGAAAGATGGCTGCCCATTATGAAAATACTGTTGTTATTACTGACGGTGAGCCAGAGTTGCTTACATTGTAAAGGAGAGGTGTCATTATGGCGAAGAAAGACGTCATTGAAGCAGAAGGTACAGTCATAGACGCACAGCCGAATGCGATGTTCGTTGTAAAGCTGGAGACTGGACATGAAGTGCTTGCACACGTTTCAGGAAAAATCAGAATGAACTTTATCAGGATTTTGCCCGGCGACAAGGTGAAGGTGGAACTTTCCCCCTACGATTTGACAAGGGGCAGGATCACTTGGAGAGGAAAGGCGTAAATAAGCGCAAATATAGGTTAGGAGGATTGCGAAATGAAAGTTAGGGCTTCCGTAAAACCGATCTGTGAGAAGTGCAAAGTGATTAAGCGCAAGGGGAGGGTCATGGTGATCTGTGAGAACCCGAAGCATAAGCAGAGACAAGGATAGCGGAAATGTTTTGCTCCGGCGACTAGTCCTCGCCCCGGTTGTGGGCTGCGGAGGTCGCC
>CAZVBL010000030.1:0-25129 GCA_964625475.1 uncultured Zhenpiania sp.
TATACCATGAATTACCTTTGAAACCCCGATCGGGATTCATGATTCAATGAACGCATCCCTGCGGCAACGCCGTTCCAATCAACCGCGTTCATTATACCACAAGCTGGAACAATTGGCGAGGACAGAGGAAACCGGGTGGCTTGATTTTCGTTCGGCGTTTGGAGCCTCCCGACCAATGGAAAACGGGGTGAGGCAAGGTTTTCCGAAAGGCATGCGGACATCAAATTTCTTCCACCAGGTAAATCCCTTCAAACTGGCTGAATATTTCGATGGCTTCCTGGTGGCTCATCCCTTTGGGAAGCATCACGGACAGGTGAAAGGCGATGCCGTCCGAAACGGCGGGAACGGCCTGGCTGTCGGTGGTTTCATAAAACGTGGCATCGAGAGTTCGCACATATTTGATGAACCGGCGAAAGTTTTCCACGCAGTCCACCTCGATGTACAAGTCGATGAGCCTGGATTTTCGGTAAACGTAGTGTTCCACCTTTGGTAGCAGCGCAAGGCTGAGAAAAATCAAAAAGGCGGCGACAGCTGCGCCGGCGTAAAAGCCAATCCCCAGAGCCAGTCCAAGGCATGCGGAGGCCCAAAGACCCGCTGCGGTAGTCAGCCCTTTGATTTTGTGGTGGCCGGTCACCAGGATGGTTCCGACTCCCAGAAATCCAACGCCGGTAATGACCTGTGCGCCCAGTCTGGCAGGATCCCCCGTACCGTAGACCTGGCAGATGTAGGCGTTGGTCAGCATGGCCAACGCTGCGCCCACGCAGACGAGGATGTGGGTGCGAAACCCGGCAGGATGTCGGTTGGCGCCCCGCTCCAGGCCGATGATCCCGCCGAACAGGACGGCAAGGCAAAGGCGCAGGGTCGTGGAAAGCAGGTTCACATCATGGAATATGTCAGGCAGTGAAAGCGTCATAAGCAATCCTCCATATCTCATCTATTTTCTATCTATCTATCTATCCATCCATCCATCCATCATCCATCTCTATCTATCCATTATACGCACAAATGGGCGAGAGGGAAAGCATTTTCAGGGATTTCTGGAATAATTGCCGATTGTGTGTTAAACTATTTCATATGGATTCTTTAGTGGACTTCATGGGGTTCAAGTTTTACAGGGGATTCTGTGTGAAATTATTGCATATAGATTCTTTAGGAGGGGCATATGTATCAGGAAATCTTGAAGCAGAAAATCGACCTGGGGCTTCGGAAGCCCTTTAAAAGAGAGACGAGAGAGAAAATCCAAAAGCTGAACGACATGGATTACATCTACGGCGCCATGGCGTTGGAAGGAATGGCTTATTCCCGCAGGGAGATAGCGGTCATGATGACGGGGGAAATGCCCAAAGACGCATCGCTGAAGGAATGCGTCCTGGTAAAAAACTATATGAATACCCTGGAACTGATGCGGGATCTGCTGTCTCTGAAAAACAGCCTGGACAAGCGGCTGCTGCTGAAACTTCACAGTTCCCTCATTGGAAAGCCCACCGGCTTCCGAAAGTCTAACCTGGCCATGGAAGATTTTGACTATGTACCGCCTGACCATGCAAAGGTGGAAGACGGCCTCAGCAAGATTTTCCAGACCGCCTACAGGAGCGGAAGCAATGCCATCCGCAGCGCATCCAGGATCCACTGCGGCATTTTGGCGCTGCACCCCTTTGATACATACAGCGAAGTGATGGCTCGCATGGCGATGAATTATTACCTGGAGGAAAAAGGGTTCCTGCCTGTCGCCCTGGGATACAACCATGCGGAATATCGGAAAACCATGATCGAATGCCTCAAAGACCAGGATGACAAGCTCTTTCTCTGGGGGTTGGAGCGAGCCGTGTACAACAAGCTGGTGCAGGTGATACAGATTGTGGAAACCGATGAAGCGGAGGCGGAAGAACAAAAAGGAGAATCGGGGAAATGACAAAAGCCGGACAAGGACATGCCCCTTGCGGGGCGGTTGGATTCCCTTCCGGCTTCGCCATGTTTTCGGGTCTTGAGATTTCATGCCCGTTTGTATCTTTTGTCATCGCAAGGCTCTTGCCTTGCCCATTTCCTGCCCCGTTCAATGCCGCCAAAGAAATCGGCGAACCATCGCAGGATCTTCCCTTTGCCCGTCTCCTGCCTTCTATCCGTTTGTGCGCCCTGTTCGCTGGCTTTTGATGTCTGCAATCTGCTGCTTTACGCTGTCAAAGGACGTGGATCCTTCGGATTTTTTTGCTTTGATGCAACTGCGAATGGCGATTTTGTCATAGATGTCCGATTCAAATTTGTCGGAAAAGGATCGGAACTCTTCCATGGACATTTCTTCGATGGCGATTCCCTTTTCGATGCAGTAAAGCACGATTTTGCCGATGATTTCATGGCAGTCCCGGAAGGGGATGCCCTTTTTCACCAGATAGTCGGCCGCATCGGTGGCGTTCATGTAGCCATACTTGGCGGCACGCTCCATGTTCTCCGTTTTCACCTTCATGGTGGCGATCATTTCCGTGAAAATGTTCACCGAAGCTTTCAGGGTGTCTCCCGCATCGAACACCGGCAGCTTGTCTTCCTGCAAATCCTTGTTGTAGGCCAGGGGAAGCCCCTTGATGACGGTCAGGAGGCTCATGAGATCGCCGTAGACCCTGCCGGTTTTTCCCCGAATCAGCTCCGCCATGTCGGGATTCTTTTTCTGGGGCATGATGCTGCTGCCGGTGGAGTAGGCATCATCGATTTCCACGAAGCCAAATTCCACGGAACTCCACTGGATCAGCTCTTCACAGAACCGGGAAAGGTGCATCATGGCGATGGAGCAGCAGCTGATGAACTCCACTGCGAAGTCTCGATCCGCCACAGCGTCCATGGCGTTGGGGCAGATTCCCTTGAAGCCCAGCTCCTCTGCCAGAAATCCCCGATCCGTGTCGTAGGTGGTGCCGGCCAATGCGCCGCAGCCCAGGGGCAGGCAGTCCATCCTGTCCAGGCAGTCGGCAAAGCGGTCGGCGTCCCGTTTGAACATCTGGTAATAGGCCAGCAGATGGTAGGCCAGGGTTACGGGCTGGGCGCGCTGCAGGTGGGTGTAACCGGGCATCACCGTATCCTGGTGTCGATCCGCCAAATCCACCAGAGTTTCCATGAGCTTGGACAAAAGCTGGTCGATGGCGGCGATTTCCCGCTTCAGGTAAAGGCGGATGTCCACGGCTATCTGGTCGTTCCTGCTGCGGGCGGTGTGAAGCCGTTTGCCTGCGTCGCCGATGCGTTCCGTGAGGATGGATTCGATGTTCATGTGGATGTCCTCGGATTCGATGGTGAACTCCACCTTGCCAGCCTCGATGTCAGCTTCGATTTCTTTCAGGGTTTTGATGATCAGTTGGGCTTCCTCATCGGGGATGATGCCTTGTTTCCCCAGCATGGCGGCGTGCGCCATGCTGCCTTTGATGTCGTCCTTGTACAGCCTCTGGTCAAATTCGATGGAGGCGTTGAATGCGTCAGCGGACGAAGTCGCTGCCTTTGAGAACCTTCCTTTCCAAAGTTTCATGGGCTTTGGCACCTCCTTCTTTTGTCTGTTTCTGGATCGCGCGGATCTTCAGAGGCAGAGAGAAGAGGTTGATGAAGCCGTCCGCATCGCTCTGGTTGTAAACCTCATCCTTGCTGAAGGTGGCGAACTCTTCGCTGTACAGGGAATTGGGGGACTTCCGTGCGGCGGCGATGGCGCTGCCTTTGTACAGCTTCATCTTTACGGTTCCCGTCACTAGCTTTTGGGTTTCGTCCACAAATGCGGAAATCGCTTCCCGAAGGGGCGTGTACCACAGCCCGTCATAGCATAACTGTGCAAATTTTTGCGCCACGATGTATTTGTACTGGGTGGTGTCCCTGTCCAGGATGAGCTTTTCCAGAGCCGTGTGAGCCTGGAACAGGATGGTGCCTCCCGGCGTTTCATAAACGCCCCTGGATTTCATGCCCACCAGGCGGTTTTCAATGATGTCGGCGGTGCCAACGCCGTTTGCGCTCCCCAATTCGTTGAGTTTGGTGAGCAGTTCGATGGGTTCCATCTTCTCGCCATCAATGCCTGTGGGTATGCCAGCTTCAAAGTCGATGTCCACATAGGTGACTTTGTCCGGCGCCTTTTCCGGCGGCACGGACAGGACATGAATCGTGTCGTAATGTTCGTTCCAGGGGTTTTCCAGCTCGCCGCCTTCGTGGCTGATGTGCCAGATGTTTTCGTCCCGGCTGTAAATTTTCGCTTCGCTCTGGTTGATGGGGATGTTGTGGGAAGCAGCATAAGCAAGCAGATCTTCCCTCGATTCAAAGTCCCAGAACCTCCAGGGAGCGATGATTTTGATGGCCGGTTCCAGCGCCTTGATGGTGGTTTCAAAACGCACCTGGTCATTGCCTTTCCCCGTGCAGCCGTGGGCGATGTAATAGGCTTCCTCCTGCTGCGCCACTTCCACCAGCTTTTTTGCCATCAGCGGCCTTGCCATGGAAGTCCCCAACATGTATTCGTTTTCGTAAATTGCGCCTGCCTTCAAAGTGGGCCAGATGAAATCCGTGATGAATTCTTCCCGCATGTCGATGGTGATGGCCTTGCTTGCGCCTGTAGCGATGGCCTTTTTCTCAATTGCGTCAAAATCCTCTTTCTGCCCTGCGTTGCAGCACACGGCGATTACGTCATAATCGTAATTTTCTTTTAACCAGGTCATGATGACGGATGTGTCCAGACCCCCCGAATAGGCCAGTATTACTTTTTCTTTTGCCATTTGTCTCCCTCCTCTTGTCGCAGCGCAGCGATGCACCATGCGATGTCCTGTGGAGCTGCGTCCAATATCGGCGTGCCGCTGCGCTTTCATGGCGATGCGATGTATTGTTTCTCTGTTTTATGAATAAAAATTTAAAACCTAGACTAATTATACAGCAATGGAACAAAAAATCAAGGCATTTTTGTAAAAATGCCACAAAAATCGAGAGGAATGAAGTAAAAAGCCAAGTTCCAGTTCACCAAAAATCGAGGGACGGATGGAGAAGGCTCGTTCCATTTTGCCAGGAAATTCGAGAATCCGAAAAAAAGGTAAAGACTTTTATCCGATGATAGTGTAAACTATATAACGAGGCGATGACATGGACGGGCGAAGGGATCGCCGAAAGCGCGCATGGTGCATCGTGAGCGTGAAAAGGTAAGGGGTGCGTATCGAACATGAAGCTGAGACTGGAGGAACCACATGTAAAGTGGGGGGTTACTGTTTTTCTGGCCGTGACTGCCTGCATTGTTGTGTTTTTTGCCATATATCGGTTCGATGTGCTTTCGCAGGGCATCGACGTGGTGACGGGAATCCTGACGCCCTTCATCTATGGGATGGTCTTTGCGTATCTGTTGTGTCCCATTTACAATCTGGTGACGCGCGAGCTTTACTGGCTGTGCAGCCGAAAACTGAGGAACGCAAAGAAAACGCTGACCCTGGCAAAGGGCTGCGCCACCTTTGTTTCGTTGTTGCTCTTTGCCGTGGTCATCAGCGGTATTTGCTGGATGATCATACCGGGACTGGTGGACAGCGTCATGCATATCGTCAACATCCTGCCCAGCAGCATGGAACAGCTTTCCAACTGGATCGATGCGAAGACCATGAGCTATCCGGAGATGCAGGCCACACTGGAGAACTGGATTGCCAGCTTTACCGATAATGTTGTCACATATGTGGAAGACACCATGCTTCCGGAATATATGGAGGTGGCTACCAGCATTTCCACCGGGGTGTTCAGCGTCATCAACGTGTTGAAAAATTTCTTCATCGGGATCATCATCTGCGCCTACTTCCTCAACAGCAAGGATTTGTTTGCGGCTCAGTTGAAAAAGCTGATTTTGGCCACCTGCAGCGAGCAGAGGGCGAGCTGGATCCTGGAGGGCGCAAGGTTCACCAACAAGACCTTTGGCGGGTTCATCAATGGAAAAATCATAGATTCCATCATCGTTGGCGTCATTTGTTTTATCGTCATGTCGATATTCAAATGGGAATACCCGCTGCTCATCAGCTGCATCATTGGACTGACGAACGTGATTCCTTTCTTTGGTCCCTTCATTGGTGCCGTGCCTTCGGCGCTTTTGATTTTGATGGTGAATCCGATGCAGTGCATCTACTTTCTCATCTTCATTTTGATTTTGCAGCAAGTGGACGGCAACATCATCGGCCCCAAGATCCTGGGGGACAGCACGGGACTTTCCAGCTTTTGGGTCATGTTCGCCATCCTGGTGGGCGGCGGCCTGTTCGGGTTCCTGGGAATGGTGGTGGGCATCCCCATCTTTGCCGTGTTCTACACTTATTTCAGCAATGCGGTGAACAAAAGGCTGGACAAACGGGGATTTTCCACTGACACTAGCGATTATGCCGTTGACAAATATCGAGTGAAACGATCGAAACGGCCAAAACGACCAAAGGGGGAACTGGGAAGGAAGAACCTGAACAAGTAGCGCAGGGCGGCAAGGCGTTTGGGTTCTGGACGGACAGCCCTACAGGAAAAGAAAGAGGGGAATGGAAATGGGAGTGTTAAACGATGGGCTCAGGGAAGCGTTCGGGGACATGGAGATTGTGGAAGACTGCGACATGAGCAGGTTTACGTCTTTTCGGGCGGGAGGCAGTGCGGATGTCCTGCTGATGCCCAGGAGCCTGGCGGAATTGAAATTGGCATTGCGGGAGCTTTCCAGGGAACATGTGCCCCACATGGTCATGGGAAACGGCTCCAACATCCTGGTGAAGGACGGCGGCTACAGGGGCGCGATCGTCAAGCTGGGAGAGGCCTTTGGAACCATCGAAATCCATGGGGAAACCCTGACTGCGGGCTGCGGCGCTTTGATGTCAGCCGTGGCAAAGGCGGCTCTGGACGCAGAGCTTTCCGGGTTCGCCTTCGCAAGCGGCATACCGGGCAGCCTGGGGGGAGCCGTTTTCATGAATGCGGGAGCCTATGGCGGCGAGATGGCTCATATCATCGAGGAGGCCAGGATTTTAGCCAAAGATGGGAGCCGGGAATATGTGCTGTCCTGCCAGGAGCTTGGCCTGGGCTACCGCCACAGCGCACTTCACGAAACGGGAGATGTTGTCGTCAGCGCGACCTTGCGGCTTTCCAGGGGAAAAGCGGCGGACATTCAGGCGGAGATGAAGGACTTGGCTGCCAGGAGAAAGGAAAAACAGCCGGTTTCCCTGCCAAGCGCAGGCAGCTTTTTTAAACGCCCGGCGGGACATTTTGCAGGAAAGCTGATCCAGGATGCGGGATTGAGGGGGCTTTCTGTGGGAGGCGCGCAGGTTTCGCCCCTTCACAGTGGGTTCATCGTCAATACGGGGGGCGCCACGGCTACGGACATCCTGCAATTGATGGAAGTGGTGCAGGCCACGGTGCTGGATCGGTTTGGCGTAAAATTGGAGCCGGAGGTGCGGATCGTTGGAGAATAGGAATTACAAAATGGGATATGACCTTCATACCCACACGGTTTTTTCCCACGGTAAAGGAACCATCGAAGAGAACGTGCGGGCGGCCATCGACCTGGGGATGTCCCATGTGGCCATCAGCGACCATGGGCCAGGTCATTTGTTTTACGGCATCAAGCGCAGGCAGGTGCCAGTGATGCGCAAGGAGGTCCAGCGGCTGAACGACAAGTACCCGGAAATCATGATCCAGCTCAGCGTGGAAGCCAACATCATCGATTCGCGCAACCATCTGGACATTGCGCCGGAGGAATTCGACCAGTACGATTTTGTGATCGCCGGATACCATTATGGGCTGCCCAGATGCCACTGCGTTCCCAACTGGCTCTGGGAGCATGGGCTGAAGCTGGGACAGCGAAAGCGAAAGAACCAAAACACGGACATGGTTTTAAAGGCACTTTACGAAAACAACATTGCGATTTTGACCCATCCGGGAGACAAGGGACCCTTTGACATGCTGCCCATCGCAGAAGCTTGCGAGGACACGGACACGCTGATGGAAATCAACACCTGGCATCCCCACCTGACGGTGGAAGAATTGAAAACGGCGGCCAGGACCGGGGCGCAGTTCATCATCAGCAGCGATGCCCATACGCCAGAGCGGATCGGGGATTTTGAGAGCGGCTTGAAACGGGCATTGGAAGCGGGCATTGACCTTTCAAGAATCGTGAATTTGAGGGAGATAAGATGAAAACAATCATTGTAACGGGTTTGTCGGGAGCCGGAAAAACCCAGGCCATGCATTGCCTGGAGGAATTGGGCTATTATTGCGTGGACAACATGCCGCCTGCGTTGATCAAGAGTTTCGTCCGGCTGGCGGCGGAAGGGTCTGCGCCCATCGAGAAAGCTGCCTTTGCGGTAGACGTAAGGGGCGGGGAGCTTTTTACGGACATGGAAAAAAACCTGCAATCCCTGGAAGATGATGGTATCGAATACAAAATTTTGTATCTAGAAGCCTCAGAGGAAGTGCTCATCCGCCGGTTCAGCGAAACGAGGCGGCAACATCCTCTGTCGCAAGGCGAGAGCATCCAGGAGGCCTTGAAGCGGGAAACTTCCATGCTGCGGGACCTGCGGCTGCGGGCCGATTACGTCATCGATACTTCCAACATGAAATCATCTCGCCTCTGGGAGGAAGTGAAGAATTTGATCACTTCGGGGGAAGGGGAAAAGACCTTCATGGTGAACATCGCCTCCTTTGGGTACAAGCGAGGCGTTCCCCTGGGAGCGGACATGGTCTTTGACATGCGATTCATTCCCAATCCCTATTATGTGAAATCCCTGCGGGAGCTGACGGGCAACAACAAAAAAGTGCGGGATTATGTGATGAAGCAGGATGTGACCCAGGACTTCCTTCGGGCAGTGGAGCCGTTGGTTTTGCGTTTGATTCCAGCCTATATGCGGGAGGGGAAATACAACCTGAACCTGGCGTTCGGCTGCACGGGCGGGCATCATCGCTCCGTGGCAATGGCAAACGAGATGGCAGAGCGGCTCAGCGCCAACGGAAAGCGAGTGATCGTGGAACACAGGGATTTGTGAGGAGGGGCGAAGCAACTGCCAACGTTGGTTTTGCTGTGGCTTCCCGCAATGCCAGCTGTCGGGAGAGCAGCCCCCGGACGATAGAATTTAGGAGGAGTTTAACGATGGATTTGTTGGAAACGATGAGAAAGAGAAGGAGCGTGCGCAAGTATACGCAGGAGCCTGTGGGAGACGAGAACCTGGAAAAAATTTTGCAGGCAGGCCTGCTGTCCCCGTCCAGCAGGGGCTTTCGACCCTGGGAATTTATCCTGGTTCGGAATCGGGAAACCCTGGATGCGATGGCATCATGCAGGGACGGCGCGGCGAACATGCTGAAGGGTGCGACTGCGGCCATCGTTGTGATAGCGGATGGGGAAAAGTCAGACGTGTGGATCGAGGACTGCGCCATTGCTATGGCCAACATGCATCTGATGGCGGATTCCCTGGGCATCGGCAGCTGCTGGATCCAGGGCAGGCTTCGGACGGCAGCTGATGGCGGCGCTACGGAAGATCATCTGCGCAGGCTGTTGGGATTCCCGGAAAATTTCAAGCTGGAAGCGGTTTTGTCGCTGGGCATGCCGGAACGCCACCCAAAGGCATATGAATTGGATTCCCTGTTGACGGACAAGGTGCATCGTGAGCGGTTCGATTGAGGGATCTGCATAGGGCAAAATCGAGGCATGCATGGAGAAGAATCGGAAGGTGGCTTTCCCATTCTTCTCCAGCTTGCTTATCCGCCCTTTTGTTGGTTCCTTTGCCGGTTTCTATGTACCGCTTCTGATAGATTCCGGTTTCAGTGCTTTTGCATCCGCAGATTTCCTCGTCTGCCTGTCCTTTCCCCATCTCGCTGGCGAGCTTCAGCCGCCTCTTTGTAAAAGACGTCCAACTGTCCATGATAATTTTCCTTCCATGGCTTATTACGTCCACAATAGTGTATCATCACGGCGTTTTCTCTGACCCAGTCCAGGGTCAGATCTTTTTCAAGCAGAGCGTGCATTTGGAACAGCCGTTCTGTCATGTTGTATCGGAAAGCATCTATCACGCAGATCCTACTCCCGTAAAGCCCACTGATGATATCCTGATCCGGCAGAATAAAGCGGGTTTTGTATTTTTCAATAAAACGGAACACATCTTCTTTTTTTTGTTCTTTCCGCAAAAGGGACAAATTCATCAGCATGATGCCCGAATTGATATACGTTTCTTCGTCATCCATGCCGAGGCGTGCTGCGTTGACCTTTTGCAGGAACAGCTGGATGTGGGTGGCAGCCGCAAAATAGTAGCCCTCCATCGGAGTGTGATAAAGAGGCAGAATCGAGCCGTTAACGATCACGTCCGGGTCGAGGTACAAAATGCGGTCGAGCATGTCCGGCAGATAGTGGGCGGCAAAAATGCGGTAATAAATCTCTTTGGGATACCTCGCCGTGGTCGGGGCCTGCTCCAAATTCAAGTCCTGTGCCTTGATAGGAAGCAGCCGCCCATGACCGGCAAGAACCTGCTCGGTCGGCAGCAGTGCGCTGCTGGGAATATCCGAATGGAGGAGGTAAACATCAAATTCACAGTCGGGGTTACAGCGAATGAGTGAGAAAAGCATCATATTCAGCTGAGTCAGATAGTTCTCATCCAGCGTTACGAGAAGATTGACGGTTTCCCGGTTCATGACGTGTTCCTTCTTCCTTTTGATTTCTTCTTCCACAACAAATATATTACAAGCGATAACAGTGTGATTGTCAGTTGTGCGCCCGTTGCAATCCAAAAAATCGGGGAGGAGACGTCGTGTGCGCTCATGCCTATCACTGAAAAGGTGAGAATGGATGGAAACAGCCCCAACAGTGTTCCGAGAAAATAGGCATTGGCACGAAAATTGCTTGCTCCCAAATACATCCCCACTAAATCGTTTGGCAAATGTCCGATCATCCTCACTGCAAAGGAAATAAAAAAATCGTTCTTGCTTTCAAAATCCTGCAGCTGGCGAAGGCGTTCGTTCTTTTGGGCGAGCCAGTTTAACAGCTTTGCGCCTGCCCGTTTTCCAATGAAAAACGGAATTCCGACCATAAGAACCGTACCCGCTATATTAACCAGGATGGCGGTTGGGAGCGGAAAAAGAATCCCGCTGGCAGTATAGAGAATCCCGCCATAGACAATGATTAAGATGCTTTTGAGGGCAAATAACATAAGCAGCACGATGATGGCTGCTGCGGTATTGCCTGGCACATAATTCACGATGTTTTCTACCGATATATTTGTTCGGTTTTTCCATAAAAAGAGGAGCATCCCACCCCAAAGCAATACCAACGTTGCGATTTTGATTGCTGTGAACACACGGCTTTTTCTTTTCTTGCCTTGCGGTTCATCTGGCATGACAGCGCCTCCTTCTTTTGGTTTCTTTCTCTTTATGTGTCCTCCTTGCGTCCCAGCAGGAACACATTGTCATGCTGCTGCGCTGTTCTTATAAAGTGGTACTGCTCTGTATTTATCGCATCCGTCACAGCCTGGAAAATATCCCAATTGCTTCCCATATTTTTTTCGGAGACGTCCATTGAGATGCAAATTCATTATAGCCACTCTGGAAAAAGAATGCCACTGAGAAAAATGGCCTTTTCTCCTAAATCGGGGAAAACAAAGAATTTGCTCAAATTTGAGGAAAAAGTGAAATATGTGCGAAATCATATACGTTCCATGCGGAAAAACCGAGACGATCTACATTTCGTTTGCAGAGTTTTTATCCCGAACAAATTCCAGAATATCGTCAATGGTCTGCCTCATGCTGTCCACATCAGCATCCACATCATTTTTCATATCGCCCCAGAAAAACTTGAGAACGTACCCAACGACAGAATAACAACATAAATCCGAAATCTGTTTGAAATTTTTCACAGATGCAACGTTTGCATTCGTACATTGCTTGATGTATTCAAAAAACCTTTCCTCTACCGTGGTGAAAATAAAATTTTCTATCCGCTCACGGGAAATGGAATTGTAAACATGTTTTAGCTGTTTCTGATTTTTCTGAATGGTGTGCAGGACAACTTTTAACTGATCTGCCCAGTCATCCATATCTTTGATCTCCATCTGAAGCTGCTCGTCCTTACGAAGTAAAAACGTTTCCAGAAGGTCAAAAATATTCTTGTAGTGATAATAAAATGTGTTGGAACTGATATCGCATCTGCCTATCAGCGCAGACACCGTAATCTTGTTGAAGGGGGATTCCTCCAGCATTTCTTCAAAGGTTTGCATAATAATTTTTTCCGTATAGTTCGCCATATTTTTATCTCCCTTTTAGAAAGGTATAGAATCTCGATCGAGTTCCGCGATCATTTCTGACCGATTCATAGCGCTCCTCCTACACGATACGGATGCAGAGGCGGCGGGGGATTGAAAACATCAATCTTACGGTTCCGGATGGAGAATGTCTGCTGTTGTGCGGCGTTTCTGCCCGGCAGCATCGTTTTGGGCGAGCCGTCGTCAAATCTTGAGTGGGCGGCATTCTGCTGGCAGGCGGAGATAAAAGCCTCAGTGTTCTGGCTTTCTTTCTGTTCCTGTTGTGCTTATGCGCTCGTTTCATATCTGGAAGCTTTGCCGATGTTGCCTTTTCCTTCTTCCATCATGCCAAAGGTTTCCATGAAGAACGTCCTGACTTTCAGGCCGTATTTGGCGGCGGCATCGTCCACGGCATCGTCTGCTACTTCTGCCATGCGGGACGGATCCGCGGCGCACCTGGCGTTGATGATCAGGGAAAGGGCGCTGTACTGCCTGTCCAATTTGCGGTCGTATTCCACGTCATAGTCCACGCCGATCATGCTGGCCTTGAAAAAGTCCGTCAGTTCGTCCTCGCTGTCCGCTGCGAACATCTTCAAATGTGGCACGTTGCCGCCGCTTTTCTTCAGTCCCGCCCGGATGCCTTCAAAGATATGGGCGATGACCAGGTTAAAGTCCAGATTGCGATCCTCGCGCTGCTGCATGAAAACCCTGGTATTGAACCAGCTGAGTTGGTTTTCCGCATCGATGAAAGCCTGGGACTCGTAGCCGATTTCCCGATGCTCCGCTATCGATCGGTTTTCCAGCAGGTAATCCACCACATCGCTCACGCCATCGTTGGTAATGGCCGACATGGACATGATGGGCGTTTTCGGATAAATGCTGCGGATAAATGCCATGATGCGTTCCCTTTCCCTGGCGGTTATGGAGTCCGTCTTGTTCAATACGATGAGATCCGCCTCCGCCATCTGTGCGTCCAGCAGGAATTTCATTTCCTCCGGCAGGTTCAGGTTGGCTTCCTCCGGCATGATCATGCGCAGTCGTTCGGGATCCACGATGCAGGTAAAAGGCATCAGGCAGAACTCCGAAGGTTCCTTTTCTTCCAGTTCCATGTAAACATGATCCCGGCCTCCGATTCCGCAGCCTGGAATGTCAGAAAATATGATATCAGCGCCTGCGGCCTCCAGTTGATGCATTTTATCCACTAGGTTTTCATGCTGATAGCAGATGCAGCCGCCGGATATGGGCAGGGTCATGATGCCTGCCGCTGCGCAAAATTCCGCATCGACGATATTGCCTGCCCCCAGGTCATTGGCAATGATGGCGGCGTTTCCCAGGCTCCGCCTGTTGATTTCTCTCGCAAAGGCGATCATGGACGTGGTCTTTCCTGCGCCCAAAAAACCGCTCGTTACCATGTACTTCGTTTTCATCGTTTGTCCTCCTGGCATCATAATGGCGTAGTCAAAAATGACAACGCTGTTCATAAGGTTCTATTATGGGTCATAGGACTGGAATGGCTCCTTTTCCGATGCTGCGGCGGCAAATAAACCATCGGAAACCATGCCAAAACGCGAACCTGCATTTTACGTTGATCCTTTGGCACTGCGCCGCTTGGGTTCCATTCCTTCACGTTGGTTCCCCGGCACTGCGCCGCTGGGTTCCGTCCCTTTCACGTTCCGTCCTTTTCGTTTTTTCCGTTGCTTCGGTAGATGCTGTTGTATGCGCAGAATGGAATGAGCCGATGATCCTCTGACAAAACCTGCACTCTGCATCTTTTTACCCGTTCCGCATCCAGATTGGTGATGTCCTGGAACGCCATGCCTGTCACTGTGAATGCGTTTCGACTGTAATATCTCAGAAACTCATCTAAGGATGTGATTTCTGCGCTGGACTTGTACTTTGGGTTTTCGTTGGCTTCCATTGCTTCCTGCGGCGGTGCGATCTCCCATTTGTTGAGGACGAAATCCCTGTCCTTTCGGATCACTTCCCCCTTGTCGATCATGGAAGCATCGCAGCAGCTGATGCCGCTTTCCTTTCTGGCCTTTGTCATGGTGCATCTGGCGCTGCCGTCAGGCTCCCGGATATAGGTGCTGTAAAAGCAACATAACGCATGCCCGGTGGCGATGGGACAGAAGTCTTCATATTGAAATGCGGGTCTTTGTTTTTCCAGTTCCCGCAAAAGCCCGAACATGGTGATCCGCCCTGGAAAGTCGCCGCTGTTTTGGACTGGTTCGGGCTGACTTTCGTTGCTTTCGGCAAGGCATCTCGTTCTCCCGTTTTCTCCTTGTGCGTTTCCCGGTGTTTTTGATGGGACAGTTCCCGGCGCAGGATTATCGGATTGCCGATTTTCCGCTTGTGCGTTTCCTGCTGCTTTTTCCAGGGCTTTCACCTCTGCTGCTTCCATCGTTTCCGCTGTTCCCGTTGTTTTTGGCGTTTCCATCGTTTCCGGGTGCCGCCCGAAAAAACTGACTGGCTGGAAATGGATGCCCTTTACCACATTGACGTTTTCCAGCAAAAAGTCCATCATCTCGCCGATGTTTTCCGTGTTTACGCCCTTCACGATGGTCGGCACCAGCGTCACCGGCAGTCCTGCCGCCTCACAGTTGCGAATGGCCTGTTTCTTGATTGCCAAGAGTGGCTCGTTCCTGAGCTTTCTGTATATTGCATCGTTCGTTCCGTCAAACTGCATGAAAACCACGGAAGCGCCTGCCGCTTTCAGCTTTTGGGCATAGCCTTTCTCGCATGCGATGCGCCTGCCGTTGGAGTTGATCTGGACGTAGGCAAAGCCTTTGTCCTTTGCCATCCTTATGATTTCGGGAAGGTCGTCCCTCACCGTAGGTTCCCCGCCTGAAAGCTGGATGTTGAATGTCCTTTCCTCGCCCAATTCCAGCAGCAAATCGTATTTGGCTTCGATTTCCGCCAAAGTCGGCTCGTTGTCCCTGCGGGCATGTTCCTTGGCATCGGCGAAGCAATAGGGACAGTGCTGGTTGCATCGGTTGGTGACATCGATCAAAACGCAGCAGGCGGTCTGCAGGTGGTTTTCGCATGTTCCGCAGTGAAGCGGGCAGCCCTGGTCCGCCGCATCTCCTTTGGTGATGGGAGCTTTGGGCGGCACATTGATCACTGGCTGCGCAACCCAATCCCGATAATCATCCACAGTTTCCGAGACGGTGGTGCGGCATACGCCGTGTTCCTCGCAATGCTGTTCAAAGAAAACCTTCCCCCCGCGTTCCACATAAAAGGCTTCTGTCGGTTTTTGGCATATGGGGCAGATGCTCTGGGTTTTCGATAATATGTTTTTTTGTCGCTGGTTCAGGCTGCGTGCCTCTTTCTGTGCGTGATCCATTATCCAATCAAAACTTCCTTTCATCCCTCCCGGCACATTGACAGGATCATATGTGCTCATTGTACCACGAATTTCCTTTGAAGCTGCAATCAAAATTTGCGATTCCATGAACGCACCCTTGCGGCAACGCCGTTGGGATCATATGTGCTCATTGTACCATAAGCGCACGGAAATTTCCACTTTATCATCCTCTGCAGCAGGGAAATCGGCTTTCAGCATGTTTCCGTTTCTGCACGTTTTCACGTTTTTCTCCCTTTCTGCATAGGATGATGTAGCTTGAAAACAGAGGTGAAATTTATGGCATTAGATACGCGGGAGCTTTTTGCGCGGCTGATCCAATGCGAGGCGGGCGGGGAGGGAGACAGCGGCATGCGGGCCGTCGCAACGGTCATCATGAACCGGGCGACCATTGATTACGGTGAGTTTGCCAGGGTCAACCAGGGAGGCGACATTCGCAGCATCATCACGCAGCCAGGCCAATTCGTCTGCATGAGGGAAACGGTCAATGGCCAATACAATGCCCAGAACGTCTACAATATGACGCCCACCGACGTCCACTACGAAATCGTAGACTGGGCCATGGCCGGAGGGCGGCTGCAGGGAGTAGATCATTCCCTGTTTTTCTTCAACCCGTACAGTTCCACATGTCCGCCTTATTTTCCAACGAACGTAGGCGTGATCCACAACCGCGTGGGCGACCACTGTTTTTACATCCCGACTTCCAATTATGCGAATACTTGAAAAGAGAGGTATGTTCTTATGGCACCATGTTCCAATCCAGTATTGACACGCATCGAAAAAATAGCGAAAAACCAGATTGTCAATCCAGGTTCATCTCCTTACAACCAGATGCCTGAAGAGGGCGGCGCACCGCAAAACAACAACGCATCGCGAACGATCATTGCGCCGCAGGGAAACAGCAGCGCGCCCGTGCTGCCTTCCGAAAGCATGCAATCGGTTACATCCGGAAGCACAAATGAGAACGCAGAAGGAAACGTGGCGATTGAAACTCCAGGTACGGGCATAACGCCGGAGTTGATTCCCAATTCCCCAACCTTTACGGTTCCTGCCAATCCCTTGCTGCCGGAAGGGTATCAGGAGGTGTTGGACTATAATGCCGTCCAGTATGTCAATGGCTTTTATCGGACGCAAATCGGCAGGTATGTCCGGGTAACACAGTTGATGGGTTCCAACACCCTGGAATCACAGGAAGGATTTCTCATCGGCGTGGGCGTCAATTACATCCTGCTGCAGGAATCGCTGACAGGAAACGTTCTGGTCATCGATATTTATGGGATCAAAAATATGTATGTGTACTATACGTATCGCGAAAATCCTTTTATGCCGTTGAACATGGGATCCGCAGCATCAGGGGGCATGGAACATGCGGTTGGCCTGCAAAATGCGGATAACCCCATGGCGCAAAAGGCTGCGAATGAGGTTGGAGCAGATCACCGGGATCCCGCCTAAAAGCAGATTGGTTCCATGGCGGTTTCCGCATTCACAAAACCAGCATCCGTCCAAATCAGATGCTGGTTTTCCGTTTTCCTCCATCGATGCGCATCCACCGTGAGCCGGGTGCGAGATCCAGGCGAGGTTTCTGCCGCGCAATGCCGGTTCCTTTTGCCGCTTCTGCTCGTTTTTGCCGCCGTTGGATTTTTATTATCGCCGCCGACAGGCAATTGGCTCTTTTCGGCTGCCTACTGGTGGATGACGATGGGAACATTTTTGTCGGCCAGGTTTTCAAAGAGCTTTTTCGCCGAAGAGACGGGCATGTTGACGCAGCCATGGCTGCCGCCGCTTTGGTAGATGGTTCCGCCGAAAGAGCTTCTCCAGGGCGCATCGTGCATGCCGTAGTTTCCATAAAAAGGCATCCAGTAGGAAACGGGGCTTTCGTAGCTGGATCCATCGCCGTTGTCGCCCCGAAGCACCGCGCCTCGCTGCTTGTAGGAGAGGCTATAAGTGCCGGTGGGGGTGTCATTCTGATAACGGGTGCCTGTGACTACCGAGCAATCCAGGATTTTTTTTCCATTCTTGAAATACCACAGATGCTGGTCAGGAATGGAAATTTCCACATATGTGTCGCCAATGTCGTCTTTCTGGTTGTAATCGATGAATCCGACCATGGACCAGACGGGTTTCCGTTTAATTTCCTTGCCGCTCTTCAAGTCCTCGACGAGCTGCTCCGTTTCTTCTTCTTGATCCACGGCATAGCCGTAATCGCCGCCGGTCACTTTGATCTTTTGGCCACTGAGGGAAGTGAAGGAACGTTCATCTCCCACTGTATTGTATTTTTGGGCAAATTCCTCGACAAATTCTGCGACCGCCTCTTCGTTGATGGGCAGATCCGCACCGCTGTCTTTTTCCTTGGCGCTCGTTTCTGAATTCTGTTTCGCATTCCCATCTGAAACGGATGTATCGCTGGCGGAAGTCTTTGCTGACTGTTGGGAATTGCCGGAAGCGTCCTCTTTTGCCGGATCTGCGTTGTCCGCATCCTCCGTTTTTTCTGCGGATTCGCCCGATGAATCCTGTTCCGCCGCAGCTTGTTTGACCTCTTTTCCATCTTCTCCGCTTTTCTCTTTTTCGGCTTTTACAATATCGATCATGGAGTCGAAATCATAGATTTTCTGCAGCGTTTCAGCTGGGATCTTGACCTCTTTCTCGCCCAGGACGTAAGTCACCTTGGAAGAGAGATATTCCTTGTACAGCGCCTGCTGCTCTTTGATTTCCTCGCTGTCGGCGGTGATTTTCGGCTTTTGGTAAAAATCGGAAGCCTCATAATCCATGGTGAAGGTGCCGGCGGCCACCAGATCCGTGATAGCATCCGTCAGGACGTCGTAATCGATGTTATTGCCCTGAACTTCGGGAACGATTTTAAAATCGCCGCTGGAAATGTCCACGAAAGCATCCTGCGTTTTCCGAATGTTGGGTTCCTTCAGGTAATCCGCATGTTTCAGATTCTTGGTGAAGGATTTGCTTACCTTCTTTACAGGCATTTCCATGGAAACATCGAAATCAGCGTTGAAAAAATGATTGAGGGCAGAAGCAAAAACGTGCTTTCGCATGATCTGATCCAGTTCGGGCTGAAGGTCATAGGTGAAATCCAGATCATCGATGCTGCCGATTTTCTTTCCGTCCTCTTCAAAATGAAAAGTTCTGCTGTTCCATTCTTTTGCCAACTTTTTTTCCGCCTGCTGTTTCGTCAGGCCGCTGCAGTCAACACCGTTGATGGTGATGTTTTCGGCGAACTGATCCGCTGCAAACACATTGTTTTCCAGGGAGTTCCATGCCCCATAGCCGCAGGCGGCAAGGCAAAGGAATGCGATGATGGCGGGAATGAAGAATTTTTTCATGATTGCAATCTCCTCTTAACCACAATATTTTACATGATTTTCGCTATTTTTTAAAGTAATTTTGTGATTTTCATGGTAAAATATCATGGCGAGCTTTTTTGAAGATCTCATTTTGACCTTATTACGAATGATAGCATCCCATGCTGAATGGAGATTTGGAGCAATCTATGGCATTTACGCATTTGCATGTACATACGGAATACAGCCTTTTGGATGGAGCGGCCAGAATCAAAGACCTGGTTTCTAAGGCGAAAGAACTGGGGATGGAATCCCTTGCCATCACGGACCACGGTGTGATGTTCGGGGTCATCGACTTTTACAAAGAATGCCTGAAACAGGGAATCAAGCCGGTAATCGGCTGCGAGGCATACACGGCGGCCAGGACCATGGCAGACAAAGACGTGGACAAGGACAAGTACCAGGGACATCTTGTGCTGCTGGCGAAAAACAACCGGGGCTACAAAAACCTGATGAAAATCGTTTCCCAGGGGTTCTTGAAAGGCTTCTATTACAAGCCGCGAATTGACAAAAGCGTCCTCAGGCAGCATAGTGAAGGGATCATCGCCCTGTCGGCGTGCCTTGCGGGAGACGTGCAGCGGAAGCTGCTCAATCGGGACTACGAGGGCGCAAAGGAAGAAGCGCTGGCGCTGCAGGACATTTTCGGCACAGGAAATTTTTACTTGGAGCTGCAGGATCAGGGACTGGAGGAAGAAGCGAGCATCCTGCCGGACATGATCCGGCTCCATGAGGAAACGGGCATCCCTTTCGTTGCCACCAACGATGTCCACTATGTAAGGCGGGAAGATGCCAGGGCACACGATGTGCTGCTGTGCATCCAGACTGCCTCCACCATCGATGAGGAAGGCAGGATGCAGTTTCCAAACGATGAATTTTACTTGAAATCCGAAGGGGAGATGCGCAGGATTTTCGCCAATTTCCCCGAAGCCTGCGACAATGCGGCCAAAATCGCAGAGCAGTGCGATGTGACATTTGCGTTCGGGGATCTGCATTTGCCCGAATTTAAGGCACCGGAGGGAAAAAACAACCGGGATTATTTGCGGGAGCTGTGCAGCAAAGGGCTTAAGGAACGCTACGGCCACGAGCCGGATGCAGACTGGAACGCCTTGGAAGAACGGCTGGAGTACGAGCTTGCCACCATCGAAGAGATGGGGTATGTGGAATACTTTCTGATCGTATGGGATTTCATCAATTATGCCAGGGAGCGGCAAATCATGGTAGGGCCTGGCAGGGGATCTGCTGCCGGGAGCATCGTATCTTATGTGTTGAAAATCACCGACATCGACCCCATTCGCTACGGCCTGATCTTTGAGCGATTCCTCAACCCGGAGCGCGTGAGCATGCCGGACATTGACATCGATTTCTGCTATGAGCGGAGGCAGGAGGTCATCGATTATGTTATTGAAAAATATGGTGAGGACAAGGTTTCCCAGATCATCACCTTTGGAACCATGAAGGCCAAGGCCGCAGTGCGGGACGTTGGGCGGGTGCTCAACGTAGGGTATGGGGAAACGGATGCCATCGCCAAGGCCATTCCCTTCAGCCTGAACATGACCATTGACAAAGCCCTGGAGATGAACCCGGAGCTGAAAGACGCTTATGAGCGAGACGAGAAAACCCGTCAGGTGCTGGACATGTCCAGGGCCATCGAAGGAATGCCACGCCATGCTTCCACCCATGCGGCGGGGGTCGTGATCTCCAAAGAGAGCATCGATGAATACGTGCCCCTCT
The DNA here is from genome assembly GCA_964625475.1 of uncultured Zhenpiania sp. Taxonomy (GTDB): domain Bacteria; phylum Bacillota; class Clostridia; order Peptostreptococcales; family Anaerovoracaceae; genus Hominibacterium. The sequence continues at coordinate 20,652 of CAZVBL010000030.1, forward strand.
ATGTTTCCGACAAAGGGGTTTCTACCCAGTTTACCAAGGATACCATCGAGGAACTGGGGCTTTTGAAGATGGACTTCCTGGGGTTGCGGAACCTGACGGTCATTCGGGATGCGCTGGAAATGATTGAGAAAAACCATGGCGTTTCCATCGACTTTACGAACATGGCCTACGATGACGCAAAGACATACGAGCTGATCGCAAAGGGAAACACCCAGGGGATATTCCAACTGGAGAGCAGCGGCATGACCCAGTTCATGAAAAACCTGAAGCCGGACTGCTTTGAAGATATTGTGGCAGGCGTTGCCCTTTACCGACCGGGACCCATGGCCTCCATTCCCACTTACATCGAAAACAAGAAGAACCCGGGGAACGTTTCTTACATGCATGAAAGCCTGGAGCCGATCCTTTCCGTCACATATGGCTGCCTGATTTACCAGGAGCAGGTCATGCAAATCGTGCGGGATTTAGGCGGGTATTCCTACGGGCGTTCCGATTTGGTTCGCCGCGCCATGAGCAAGAAGAAGAAGGATGTCATGCTGCAAGAAAAGGAGTATTTCATCCATGGCAAGACGGACGAACAGGGGAACGTGGAGATTCCCGGATGCGTGAGGAACGGCATACCGGAAACCATCGCGGAGGCGATTTTCAACCAGATGGTCAGCTTTGCCGAGTATGCGTTCAACAAATCCCATGCGGCGGCATATGCCGTAGTGGCGTACGAGACAGCCTATTTAAAAACTTATTTTCCAGTGGAATTCATGGCTGCGCTCATGACGAGCGTCATGGGGGATTCGACCATGATCGCAAGATACATCCGCAACTGCACGGAGATGGGAATCGAAGTGCTGCCGCCGGACGTGAACGAAAGCAACAAAAAATTCACGGTGAAAAATGGAAAAATCCGCTTCGGGCTTTTGGGGGTCAAAAATGTAGGCGAAGGTGCCATCGATGCCATTGTGCAAGCCAGGGATGAAGAGGGCCTGCCAAAGGACATCTTTCAGTTCATCAGCCACCTGGACATCCACCAGGTGAACAAAAAAGCCATGGAAAGCCTGATCAAAGCAGGTGCCCTGGACAGCCTGAACAATAACAGGGCTGCCCACCTTGCCGTTTATGAAAGCCTCATTGAGTCGGCTCAAAACGATTCGAGAAAAAACATCGAGGGCCAGCTTTCCCTCTTTCAGCTCAATGCGGAGGAGATGGATGCGGGGGAAAAGACTTCAAGGCTTCCGGATACGGCGAATTTTTCCAGGGAAGTCCTCAGCAGCATGGAAAAAGAGATGCTGGGCGTTTACCTTTCCGACCATCCCCTGAAGGAGTACGAAGCGCAGATTCGGAGCCTGATCAATGTGACTTCCGAGGATTTGATCCATGCGGTCGATCGGGAAGAGTCCGGGGAAGCGCCCATGGCGGACACCCTGGTGTTCGATGGGATGCGAGCCACCATGGCGGGAATCGTTACCCACAAAAAGACCCTGGTGACGAAAAACAACAAAGTGATGGCCTTCGTAGACATGGAGGACTTGCTGGGCAATGTGGAAGTGGTCATATTTTCCAACGTTTATGAAAGATGCTCCCATCTGGTGAAGGACGATTCGTTGATTTTGGTAAAAGGAACCATCAAGTTCAAGGAAGGAGAGCTTCCCCAAATCCAGGCAAACGATGTTTTGGATTTGCGGGAGGTCAGCAAAGGCGCAAAAATTGCGGCGCAGGGCAACCTGGTGAAAATCAGGATCCCCGATGAGCTGGAAAACGGCCTGGAGCGGATTCGCCGCATTTTGCTGCGCCACAGGGGAAACAGCCCGGTGGTCATTTACCTGGGAACCACGGGAAAATCCATGAAAACAAAAGAAGATCTCTGGGTCAATGGGGGAGAAGCGTTTCGGCAGGAAGTCACGAACCTCATTGGGCAGGAAAATTTAAAAATGTAGGAGGTAGTTGAAATGCGAAAAATTGGTGTGCTGACAAGCGGCGGGGATTCTCCCGGCATGAATGCGGCCGTTCGTGCGGTCGTGCGGTGTGGCATTGCGAAGGAAATGGAAGTTTATGGGATTCAACGAGGCTACGAAGGCCTGATCGAAGGCGCCATCAAAGAGATGCAGATGCACTCCGTTGGCGACATCCTCCAGCGGGGCGGAACCATCCTGCGAACGGCCAGGAGCGAGCGGTTCCGCACGGAAGAAGGGCAGGAACACGCCATGAACGTATTGTCCGCTTTTGGCATCGAAGGCCTTGTGGTCGTTGGCGGTGATGGTTCCCTGCGAGGCGGCATGGAGCTGTCCCAGCGGGGCGTTACCATCATGGGGCTTCCGGGGACCATCGACAATGATTTGGGGTATACGGATTATACCATCGGCTTTGACACGGCAGTAAACACGGTCCTTTCCGCAGTGACGAAAATCCGGGACACCTCTTCTTCCCACGAACGGGCCACGATCATCGAGGTCATGGGGCGGCGGTGCGGGGATATCGCCCTCTATGCGGGATTGACAGGTGGCGCGGACAACATCCTGGTGCCGGAAATGCCCTTTGACATCAATACGGTATGCAAAAAAATCATCCAGGGCAAAAACAGAGGCAAGCTTCACGATATCATCATCAAGGCGGAGGGCGTGGAAGTGGATGTCCAGGAACTGGCGGCGATGATCGAGGAGAAGACGGGAAAGGAAACAAGGGTCGTCATCCTGGCTTACCTGCAAAGGGGAGGATCTCCGACGGCAAGGGATCGGATGCTGGCAAGCCAGATGGCAAACAAGGCGGTGGAGTTGCTGTACAACGATGAAGACAGCAAGGCCATCGGGATTTGCAACGATGAAATCACGGCTTTTGATTTGGAATCAGCATTGGAGATCGAGCGGCCGTTCAACACGGAACTGTACGAATTGGCAGACGTACTGTCGAGGTAGACGAAAGGGACGCAAAAGCGGGCATCGCATTGCTTTGCCGCAGGGAATCTGCTATAATACAGGGGCGGGGAACCTGATTTTGGGAGAGGTTCTGAGCACATAGGGGGGAAAATCATGAGGGAGGATAACAGAGATGAAAAACATGGATCAATACATCAAGGCGCACTCGCGGCAGTGCAGGGAGAACGACTACATCACCAACGATTTGTTCCATGAAAACCATGTGAACAGGGGACTGCGGGACAAAAACGGGATCGGGGTGCTGACGGGGCTGACTTCGATTTCCCGCATTGAAGCATACAAGGAATACCTGGGGCATAAAGTCCCCTGCAGGGGAAAACTCTCTTACAGGGGCTATGACATCAATGATCTGGTAAAGGGGCTGATTATCGAAGAACGCTACGGATTTGAAGAGATGGCGTACTTGCTGCTCTTTGGCGAGCTTCCTACGGAAGAGGAATTGTCGGAGTTTCAGGAAATCATGGGCAAGATGCGCAGCCTTCCAACGAATTTCGTCCGGGACGTCGTGATGAAGGCGCCGGGAAAGGATATCATGAACATCATGACAAAGAGCGTGCTGACCCTTTCTTCTTACGACCCGAAAGCGGCGGACACGTCCGTGGAGAATGTGCTGCAGCAGTGCATGATGCTCATCAGCGTGTTTCCTATGCTGGCGGCTTACGGGTACCACGCCTATAACCACTACGAGCGGAACGACAGCATGTATATCCACAGGCCCAGCCCGGAGCTTTCCACGGCGGAGAACCTGCTGAGGATGCTGAGACCCGACATGAAGTACACGGAACTGGAAGCTAGGGTGTTGGACATCGCCCTGATCCTGCACATGGAGCACGGCGGGGGAAACAATTCCACCTTTACCACCAGGGTCGTCACTTCGGCGGGTTCCGACACCTATGCGGTGATTGCGGCAGCTCTCAGTTCCCTCAAAGGAGCCAAGCATGGGGGAGCCAACATCAAAGTCATGGAAATGATGCAGGATTTGCGGGACACGGTAAAGGACATTTCCGACAAAGGGAAAATCAGGCGGTATCTGGAGGATGTGGTAGACAAAAAGGCCTTTGATGAAAAGGGGCTGATTTACGGCATGGGGCATGCCATCTACAGCATATCCGATCCGCGGGCGGAAATTTTCAAGCGTTTCGTGAAAGAGTTGGCGGAGGCAAAGGGCTATGATGAGGATTTCGCCATGTACGCCGCGGTGGAAGAGCTTGCGCCCCAGGTCATCGCCGACAAGCGGAAAATTTACAAAGGAGTCAGCGCCAATGTGGACTTTTTCAGCGGACTCGTCTATCGGATGCTGGAAATCCCCATAGAGCTTTACACGCCCATCTTTGCCATCGCAAGAGTGGTCGGGTGGAGCGCGCATCGCCTGGAAGAACTGATCAATGCGGACAAAATCATGAGGCCGGCTTATATGAGCGTTGGGGAGGATCGGGTTTACAAACCCATCGCCAGGAGAAACGTCATCGAGCTGGAAGGAAACGATCCATCCAAATTTCAGCTGGAAGAACGTGCCAGGGGTGAATTGCGCCATCGACCCTGAAAATAGAA
>CAZVBL010000031.1:0-9248 GCA_964625475.1 uncultured Zhenpiania sp.
TTGCGAGAATGTTAAAAGCGTCACTCCCCAATGAATGGAGTTATGAACTTGCGGAGCAAGTCGTGAGGGATTATGTGCAGAGGAATTTTGTTGATAAAGGAATGTGTGCTGATTGGGCAATCCATGACAGCGAGAATGACAAAGGAGAACGCAATCTCCATATCCATGTTTTACTTACCATGCGCCCTCTCACAGAAAACGGGGAATGGGCGGCTAAGACAAAAAAGGTCTATGTCCTTGATGAAGAAGCTTTTTCTGAAATCGCATGTCTCAAAAATACGGCATGCGCTTTTTGCCATGCAAAAGGGTTGCATGAAAAGCATGCCCGGCATTCAAATATACAAAAAGCTGGGACAGGGCTTGCACATTTTACGATGCAGTGACTCAAAACAATATCTTTACGCAGAAGCAAAACAGCGATATAATGGTATCGCTATAACGACATGGAGGTAGTGCACTGATCATTCAGGCATCCGCAGCTTTACACAGTGGCCATGCATCCATTTCAAACATGGAAAAGAAACAAAAGGGTCAATTTACAAAACCGAGAACGGTGAAAGCAACTTGGTTCTGATGCGCATAGGCTCCTTTGAGAAGAGGGAATTCGATGAACAAACTGAAAGGGGAACTCTGTCTGTTTGTGGCGGCTTTGATATGGGGATCCGCCTACATATTCCAAAAGATGGGAATGGATTACATAGGCCCCTTTACATTCAGTGCGTTTAGATTCATTTTGGGAGCGTTCGTACTGTTGCCAGTGGTATTTGTGAAGGATTCCATAGTGAAAAAAAAGCAAGGCGCAAGCAAGGTCATGCCTTTTCGGAACAAGGAACTCTTGTTGGGATCTCTTGCCTGTGGCTTTGCAAACTTCGTGGCAGGCTCCCTGCAGCAGGTGGGTCTTGTGTACACCAGTGCGGGAAAAGCCGGATTCATAACAGCGATGGACATCGTTATCGTGCCAATCATGTTGCTGTTTCTAAAGAAAAAAGTGCATTTCCTTACTTGGATCGGAGTTGCGATGGCAACATTTGGGCTTTATCTGCTCTGCATCACGGAAGGATTCACCATGCAGCTCGGGGACGGGCTGGTCATGGCATGTGCGGTGGGGTACTCCATACAGATACTTTGCATCGATTACTATTCGGAAAGGGTCGATGCCATCAAGTTGTCGTTTGCCCAGTTTTTTTTCGCAGGGATTTTGTCTGCAGTAGTCGCGCTGCTTGTTGAAACCCTGACCGCCCAGGCTCTTATGGACTGCATCGTCCCAATCTTGTATGTGGCTGTGCTTGAGGTCAGCGTGGCGTTCACTTTGCAAGTAGTGGGACAAAAGTACACGCCACCTGCGATCGCAACGATCATCATGAGCCTCGAATCGCTCTTTGCGGCCATATGCGGTGCCCTGTTCCTTCATGAATCCATGTCGGGTCGCGAAATCGTTGGATGCATGCTCATGTTTGTCGCATTTATCATCGCACAGATCCCGGAAATGCGGAACGCAGAAAAATGAAAAGGCATTGGGCGACAATTTGAAGCTTGCGCAATGCCACGAAAGAAATCACAACGGAGGTTTTATGTCATCCAAAAGCAACGCATCCCTTCCTTTTGCCACCAAAATCGGTTATGGCAGCGCTTCGGCAGGCGACTCCCTTATTTACGGCATCACTGGAATGTTCCTCATGTTTTTCCTCACCACTGTCGCAGGGATCCAACCGGCGGTCGCAGGTTCCATAACTGCTGTCGGGTCTGTCTACTCGATGGTTTTTTATCCCATCATGGGCTACGTATCCGATCGATTCCGTTCAAAATACGGCAGGAGGCGTCCCCTGATCATCGTGAGCGCCGTGCCTTTTGGCCTTTTTACGTTCCTTCTGTTTACGGACATCGACATGGGTTCGTCCTTGAAGGCGATCTATTACGGCGCAATTCTGATTTTGCTCTGGACGTGGTACGGCGTCTTCTATGTTCCATACACAGCCTTGGGAACGCTGTATACGACGGATTACGATGAGCAGGCGAAGCTGAGGCTGTATGCTTCGTTTTTCAACATGGCCGGCGTAGCCGTTTCCATGGTGGCTCCCACTCTGCTGGCATCTTTGTTTGAAAAAGCCGGGTTGACCACCGGCGGCGCCTGGTCGCTGGTAGGAGCCATGGTAGGAGGCCTGGCAGCCGCAACCATCCTCGTTTCGGGTTTCGCATCAAAAAAATACGACCGGCCATGCTCGGACAAAGTGGCCGCGCTCTGCGCCGGGCAGGATGGTAGGAAACTGAATCTTATCAGCATGTGCAAGGAGTACATCGCCATCATGAAAATCACGCCCATGAAGCCTTTGCTCACGGCTAGCTTTCTCCCGCTGGTTGGATATGCCATCATCATGTCGGATCTCATTTATTTCCTCACTTATAACTGCAAGGTGTCCGCTGCGATGGCATCCTTCTTTTTGGTTTTGCGCCCGATTGCGAGCATTTGCCTGATCCCCATTGTCTCCAGGTTGATCGTTGCGTTCGACAAGCGCGAAACCTTGCTGTTGTTTTACGGCGTCGGATCTGCGGGGCTGGTCGTTTGCAGGATCTTTACACTTAAAAGCCTCGCAGCCATTGTCATCTACATGCTCTTTGTCACCATCTTGACATGCATCTATTGGCAAATAGTCGTCATGCTTTTCTACGATGTGTGCGAATATGACAAGACCGTCAATGGCAGGAAGCGGGAAGGTTCCATCCTATCCTTCCAGGGGCTGATCGATTCTGCGGCCAACGGGATCGGCGTGTGGGTTCTGGGAATCATATTGCAGCTTGCGGGCTTTGACGGAGAATCGACAGTACAGAATGCGATCGCTCTTGTTTGGATCGAAAACTGCGCCACATGGATCCCCGTCTTGTTTTTTGTCGCAGGAGGGCTGCTCCTTCTGAAGTATCCTTTGAGCAGAAAGACAATGGCGAAAATAAAGCAGGATCAAAGGCGCAAGAACTTCCAATAGCTGAGGTGCGTCAGGACGCATCCCGAAATGACGGCCATTTTGCAGCCATGGTGCGGCCAAGCGTTTTTTGCATGGTGGCGATCGCTTCCCGATAAAAATGTGGAAATCAACAGGAGGCGCAAACAAAGCCTGCCGTTTATCTTTTGCAACATGGAACAATCTACCGCAAACCGACCAAATTTTTACCTTCCCTTTTTCCCCGGATAATGATATAATGTCGAGTTGGAAAATAAGACTGGCGAAAGCCAAAAAACAGGAGCCAACCATGTTTGACAAATTAGACTTCATTTTGGAAAAATACGAGGAACTTTCCCGGAAAGTTTCCGACCCGGACGTCATCGGCAACCAGCCGGTATGGCAGAAATATGTGAAAGAAATGGGCGAGATGGAACCCATCGTAAAGGGTTACAAGGAATATAAAAAAACGAAATCGGAATTAGACGATGCGCAGGAAATGTTGGAATCCGGCGATGAGGAACTGCGAGAACTCGCAAAAATGGAAATCGACGAACAGGAAGAACGCCTGGAAAACCTGGAAGCGGAGCTAAAAGTCCTGTTGCTCCCAAAAGACCCCAACGATGACAAAAATGTAATCCTGGAAATCCGCGCAGGAACAGGCGGCGAAGAAGCGGCTCTGTTCGGCAGCGACCTTCTCAGGATGTACAGCCGCTACGCAGAGCGGCAGGGATGGAAAACCGAGATCCTGGAAATCAACGAAACGGGGCTAGGCGGCATCAAGGAAGCGGTCATGCTCATCAAGGGCAAGGGCGCATACTCCAGGCTCAAATACGAAAGCGGCGCGCATCGGGTTCAGCGAGTGCCGGAAACGGAATCCAGCGGCAGGATTCATACCTCCGCTGCCACCGTAGCGGTTTTGCCGGAAGTGGATGACGTGGAAGTGGACTTGAACCCAAACGATGTGCGGGTGGACGTTTACCGGGCATCGGGGAACGGCGGCCAATGCGTAAACACGACGGACTCAGCTGTGCGGCTGACCCACGAACCTACCGGCCTGGTCGTAACCTGCCAGGACGAAAAATCCCAGATCAAAAACAAGGACAAGGCGTTCAAAGTCCTGCGTTCCAGGCTCTATGACCTGAAAATGCAGGAGCAAAACGATGAAATTTCCGCCCAGAGAAAGAGCCAGGTAGGTTCCGGCGACCGAAGCGAACGAATCAGGACCTACAACTTTCCCCAGGGACGGGTTTCCGAGCATCGAACCGGCATGACCATTTACAAGCTGGACTATTTCCTGGACGGGGATTTGGATGAAATCATAGATGGCCTGATTACCAGCGACCAGGCGGAAAAGATGAAGAACTTCTGATGGATACCAAGATTTTAACGGAAAAAGATATCAAAACTGCCGCCGCAATCATCAAAAAAGGCGGTTTGGTGGCTTTCCCCACGGAGACGGTGTACGGCCTGGGAGCCGATGCCCTGAACCCGGAGGCGGTGGGGAAGGTCTACGAAGCAAAAGGGCGACCCAGCGACAACCCCATGATTGTCCATGTCGCAAGAGCCAGCGACATCGGCCAGCTGACCCCAAGGCTCAGCCCGGACATTGTGACCCTGATAGAAAATTTCTGGCCCGGCCCCCTGACCTTGGTGGTGGAGCGGAAAAAGGGCGTTCCCGACCGAACCACAGGGGGACTGGACACGGTAGGAGTCCGCATGCCCGACAGCAAACTCGCACTGGATTTGATTAACTGGTCGGACTGCCCAATCGCTGCGCCCAGCGCCAACCTTTCTGGAAAACCAAGCCCTACGAGGGTCGATGACGTCATCGAAGACCTCGATGGGAAAGTGGATGCCATCCTCAAAGGACCGGACTGCAGAGTAGGCATCGAATCCACGGTCCTGGATGTGACTGGAAAAACGCCCACCGTTCTCAGGCCGGGCATTGTCACGCCGGAAAACATCGAAGCAGCCATCGGCAAAAAAGTGGCCATGGATCCCACCCTTTATGTGAACCGCCCCAAAGATGCAGGCGGCGAGGCATTCAAACCAAAATCGCCGGGCATGAAATACAGGCATTACGCCCCAAAAGCGGACATGACGGTGGTGGAAGGGAGCCGGGACAAGGTAAAGGCGGAAATCCAGCGGCTCAAAACCCTCAACGAAGGACTGGGCAACAAAGTCGGCGTGATCCTCTTTGAAGAAAAAGCTTTCATCGAAGCGGCCCACGATTTTTTTGCCAGGCTGCGGGATTTAGACCGCCAGGGCGTGGACCTGATTCTGGCAGGGGCGCTCAGCGATACGGACGGCGTGGGCTTCGCAGTGATGAACCGCATGTTGAAATCGGCTGGATACAACATCGTCCGGGTTTAAAAATCCTTTGCAAGAGAAAGCCGATCAGAAAACCGACCGCATCGATTTGATTCCAATTTTGATTGCAAGGGTAAACTGTAACGGCTTGTCGCTTGGCAACGCTGATTGGATTACGGCAAACAAACCGGGTCGGGAGCGGATCCGCCTTTCCCAACGCCCAACGCAACGAAAGCAACACCAAAGGAGACTGATTTATGAGAATAGCCATTGCCAGCGATCACGGCGGTTATTTGTTAAAGGAAAAAATCAAGGAGTACCTTGCGCAGAGGAACATCGAGATCCTGGATTTAGGCACCGATTCCGAAGCCCCGGTGGATTACCCGGAATTTGGACATGCGTGCGGAGAAGCGGTCGCCGCCGGAAAAGCCGACAGGGGCATCGTGTGCTGCGGCACGGGCATTGGGATTTCCATCGCCGCAAATAAAGTGAAAGGTATCCGCTGCGCCTTGTGTGCGACCACGGAAATGGCGGAGCTGGCCAGAAAACACAACAACGCCAACATGCTTGCCATGGGCGGGCGAACCACCGCTGTGGAAACCGCCCTTGCCATCACGAAGATCTGGCTGGACACGGAATTTGCAGGCGGCAGACATGAATGCCGGGTAGACATGCTGAATCGGTATTGATGAAAGTGAATGGAACAAAGTTGGCCTTGCCGACTGTATTGCAGCGGCAGACTTTGTCAATAGATTTGGAAATGTCCTAAAAGGGCGTTTCCTGCATTGCAACTTAATGAAGCACAAAGGCCGGATCCGGCCTGAAAGGGAGGTACGAAATGAGTAAAGTATACGTATTTGATCATCCGCTAATCCAGCACAAAACAGCCATGATCCGAAAGGAAGAAACCAGCGTCAAGGATTTTCGCGAACTGGTGAAAGAAATCGCAATGCTCATGGGCTATGAAGCCACGAGGAACCTTCCATTGGAAGAAGTGAAAATCACAACGCCGATGTGCGAAACCACTGTGAACATGCTGAAAGGCGAGGACATCGCCATCGTACCGATCCTGCGGGCAGGCCTTGGCATGGTGGACGGGATGCTGGCCCTGGTTCCCAATGCGAAAGTGGGGCATGTGGGGCTTTACCGGGATCCGGACACCCATGAGCCAGTAGAATACTACTGCAAACTCCCAAACGACATCGAAAAACGGGAGATTTTCGTGGTAGATCCCATGCTGGCAACAGGCGGCAGCGCAGCGGCGGCCATCGATTTTATCAAAACAAGAGGCGGAAAAAAGATCATCTTCATGTGCCTGATTGCTGCGCCGGAGGGCATCGAAGTGCTTCAAAAACGGCATCCTGACGTGGACATTTTCATCGCCGCAAAGGACGAAGGGTTGAACGAACACGCATACATACTTCCAGGACTGGGCGATGCGGGCGATCGGCTCTATGGGACAAAATAATCGGCTTTGGAGGGAAATTATGGACATGATACCTGACAATGTGAGCGAACACACCAACGTATATGATGTGCTGAAGGAGCGAGGCTTCATCGAACAGACCACGGATGACGAGGCCATTCGACAGCTGCTGGGAAGGGAAAAAATCCGCTTTTACATCGGTTTCGACCCTACGGCGGACTGCCTTCATGTAGGCCACTTCATGCAGGTCATCATCATGATGTACATGCAGAAATACGGACATACGCCAGTGGTTCTCATCGGGGGCGGCACCGGCATGGTGGGCGATCCTTCCGGCAGGACGGACATGCGGCAGATGATGGATTTGGAAACCATCCAGCACAACTGCGACCGGTTCAAAGGACTCTTCGATCGATTCCTCGATTTTGACGATGCATGGAACTACGCTGGAAACGATGGCGTTTACAAACCGGGCAGGGAAAACAAGACCCCGGCGCCCGGCAAAGCGGTGGCGGTCAACAATGCGGAATGGCTCCGCCCCTTGAATTATGTGGAGTTCATCCGGGAAGTGGGCAGGCATTTCAGCGTCAACAACATGCTGCGGGCCGAGTGCTTCAAGCAGCGGATGGAGAAGGGGCTTTCCTTCCTGGAATTTAACTACATGCTGATGCAGAGCTACGACTTCATGGTCATGGCCAGGGATTTTGACGTGAAAATGCAGTTCGGCGGAAACGACCAGTGGTCCAACATTTTGGGAGGCATCGAGCTGACGAGAAAAGCTTGCGACAAGCAGGTCTATGGCATGACCTTCTCCCTGCTGACCACCAGCGAAGGCCAGAAGATGGGCAAAACCCAGAAGGGCGCACTGTGGCTCGACGCACAAAAGACTTCGCCATACGAATTTTACCAGTACTGGAGAAACGTGGCGGACGCTGACGTGGAGAAATGCCTGCGGATGCTCACCTTCCTGCCCATGGACGAAGTGAAGCGGCTGGCCTCCCTGAAAGACCAGGAAATCAACAAGGCCAAGGAGGTGCTGGCTTACGAAGTGACGAAGCTGGTCCACGGTGCGGGGGAAGCGAAAAAAGCCCAGGAGGGTGCGAGGGCGGCCTTTGGCGGCGGGGGGAACCTGGACAACATCCCCAAGGTGGAAAAGGCCAGGGCCGACTTTGAAGGCGAGGGCATCGGCGTTGTCACCTTCATCAAAGAGCTGGGTCTGGTGCCAAGCAACCGGGAGGGCTTCATGACCATCGAACAGGGCGGCCTCAAGCTGGACGGCCAAAAAGTAACCGACAAGAAAATGATGGTGACTGCGGACGCCTTTCAAGACGGAAAGCTGCTGGTGGAAAAAGGCAAAAAGAAAAAGCTGGTGGTGGAACTGAAATAAAGAAGAAGCGGTTTATTCGTTTGGGGGATTGATGGCACAAGTCGGCGAGGATAAGGATTTTGCGGGGTTTTTGGATGCTGTTCATGAAAGCTGGGATTCATCCATAAATCTATCCCTTCAACGCACTCCCCATCATTATAGATTTTGTATGCCCTTTTTCATGCAATTGTATTGACATTGCGCTTCGTATGGGGTAACCTAATGTCAATCTAAAAGGGAAGAAGGGAAGAATCAATATGTCAAGCATTAACATGAGCATCCGGGTGGACTCTGAATTAAAAAAACAAGCGGAATACATTTTATCGCAGCTTGGGATGACAATGAACGGAACCATCAATATGTTTTTGCAGCAGATTGTCCGAGAAAAGGAAGTCCCATTAAATCTGAGCTTGAACCACGAGCAGTCGCTATATGCGGATCTTCTGCATGCGCAGGCAGAGCGGGAGAAGGGATATATGGGACGAAGCGGCGATGAAATTCTTGCGGCCATGGATGAGATCATTGCAAGAGCCGAGGGCGAAAAAAGTGAATAAGAAATATGCGGTACGCTTTTCTAGCCGTGTTGACAATTTGCTTTTGAAGCATACTGAATTTTTGAGTCGGGTAAGCGTACCTGCCGCAAAACGTTTTAGGAGTGAATATGCCAAAATCATCGAACGGCTTTCTGAGCACCCATTTCAATTTCCAATGGAAGAAGATTTGACTCCGCCAGAAAACCAGTATCGCAGGGCAGTGTTTTACAAAAGGTACAAGGTGTTGTTTTTTGTGGAAAAACATACTGTCTATGTGGATGCGATTGTGGATTGCAGAATGGATGGTTCGCATGTTTTGAAATAAAGAGCACGAAAAGCATGGGGTAGATGCGCTGCAGCAGGTCATGATTCGCGGAGCCGGGTTCGGTGCCGCCAGAAACGACTTGCTGGTGGTGTGAGGATTCATCGCCATTTTCTCCGATTTCTCCGAAAAGAGCCAGGCGGAAATCAACCCGCAAGTTCCCCTCGCTCCAATAATCAGCGCATCCGACTTTCCATTGCTTCGGTATCCTCCTAGCGCAACGTTTTATGCAGCGCAAGCTGGCGCTTTTTGTCTTTGAAAAGCCCTAAAAACGTGCTATTTTGCGTTGTCTGCGTTGCCCCCTGCTTCCTGTGTGAATGTTGCCCGCATCGCTTCGCCTTCTGGCTGCATCATG
>CAZVBL010000031.1:9348-24128 GCA_964625475.1 uncultured Zhenpiania sp.
GCATCATGACAATCGGCGAAATGTCCAAAAAAACCAATCTCCCCGAAAGCACGCTGCGGTATTACGAAAAAAAGAAACTGCTGACAGTGGAGCGCGACAATCATGGCAGGCGCATATATTCCGAGAGCGACATTGAATGGATCAAATTTATCCGCCGCTTAAAGGAAACGGGCATGGGGCTGAAAGACATACGGCGTTACTCCGAATTGCGCTACTTGGGTCAGGAAACCATGCCCGAACGCCTTGAAATGCTGCAAGCGCACCGCAACTATGTTCTGGAGCAACAGTTGAAGTGGAATGAATATCTGCACAACCTGGATGATAAGATCGAATTTTACAAAAAATCCATAAATGGCTAAGCGCCTAATTCCCAGCAACAAGACGACATTTGGCTTTTCCAAATCAAAATTGTAAATGCGAACAATAAAAATAAAATTTTGTTGTGTGATTTCACAAAAATGGCTTGATTTTTTCAAAAAAAGCCTTATAATAGGTTGTACTCGCTTCAAAAATAGTGTATATATGTAAGGGCGAAAGAGAGTTTCGGAACCTGAAAAGAAAGAGCTTGGACATGCGGCGCAGGATCGATATGGACAAGCCCGATGTTCAAGCCAGGGATGGGCGCTCCCCTGGCAGAAAACGAATAAAAAGAAAAGGATGAATGCGAAATGAAGATAACAGGCTCACAGCTCATAGCGGAAATTTTGTTGGAACATGGCGTAGATACGGTGTTCGGATACCCAGGTGGCGCAGCACTCAATATTTACGATGCGCTGTACCAGTACAAGAACAAAATCCGGCACATCCTGACTGCCCATGAACAAGGCGCCTCCCACGCTGCGGACGGCTACTACAGAGCTACGGGCAAGACGGGCGTTGTCATTGCCACCAGTGGTCCGGGAGCGACCAACCTGGTGACGGGAATCGCCACTGCCTTTATGGACAGCGTTCCCATGGTTGCCATCACCGCCAACGTACCTGACAGCCTCATCGGGCGAGATGCGTTCCAGGAAGTATACATTACAGGCGTAACCCTGCCCATTACGAAACACAGCTTCTTTGTCAATCAAATCGAAGATTTGGGGCCTGCACTCAGGGAATCCTTCCGCATTGCGGGCAGCGGGCGGAAAGGACCGGTTCTCATCGATGTGACCAAGGACGTTACGGCTGCGACCATCGACTACAAAAAAGGGAAGCCCCTGCCGCTGAAGCCCCACCCCCTGGCAAAGAAGGAAGAAGTCGCGGAAGTCGCAGAAATGATGAACCGAGCCGAACGGCCAGTTGTCTATCTTGGCGGCGGCGTGCCTGCTTCGGATGCGGGGGACGAACTGAACGAATTGTTGGAGAAAGCAGACATCCCGGCCACTTACACCTTGATGGCGGCAGGAACCCTGGGCCATGAAAACAAGCGGAACCTGGGGCTTATCGGGATGCACGGCAGCATTGCGGCCAACCGCGCCGTTGACAAGGCGGATCTGCTCCTTGCCCTGGGATGCCGCTTCAGCGACCGGGTAGCCCTGAACCCGCAGAAGTTTGCGAAAAAGGCAAAAAAAATACAGATCGACATCGACAAGAGCGAAATCAACAAAAACGTAATCGTGGACAAAAGCATTATCAGCGATGTAAAGGATTTTCTCCAGAAGCTGCTGCCCATGATTGAAAAAAAAGACCACAGCGAGTGGGTCGCCCAGTCTACGGAATGGAAGAAAAAGACCGGCGATGTCAAATGCCAAGATGCGGCTCTCCATCCCAGCGAAATCATCACCGCCGTGTGCGACCTGACGGACAAAGAAACCATCTATGTCACGGACGTTGGACAGCATCAGATGTGGACGGCTCAGTATCTAAAGCACGAAAAGACCAAAAGCTTCATCACCAGCGGCGGACTGGGAACCATGGGCTTTGGTTACGGCGCGGCGATCGGCGCACAGGTGGGATGTCCGGACAAGCGGGTCATCCATTTTACCGGGGACGGCTCCTTCCACATGAATTTGAACGAAGCCTGCACGGCAGTCAGCGAAGAGCTTCCCATTATTACCATCATCATGAACAACCGGGTTCTGGGGATGGTTTACCAGTGGCAAGCCAGCTTTTATGGCAAACGGTATTCAGCCACTGTTCCAGGCAGGAAAACCGACCTCCCGAAAGTGGCCGAGGCCTTTGGCGCAAAGGGATTTTCCGCTTCCGACCCGGCTGAATTTGAAGAGGCGTTCAAGAAAGCCCTGCAGGAAAAAGGCCCAGTATGGATCGACTGCGCCATCGCAGCGGATGAACGAGTGTTCCCGATGATCCCAAGCGGCGGAACCATCGAGGACATGATTATCGGATAAGGGGGAACCTAAAGGAAACCGCCTTTCATTGTTTGGAACGGGGTTCTCCGACCTGCCGCCGGGGTCTCGGCGAGAGGGGCGGCACACAGGATACAAGGAAGGAACAAACATGGACAAGGTACTGAAAAAAGAAGTCATCAGCATATTGGTGGACAACCAGTCAAACGTGCTGGCCAGAGTGGTGAGCCTGTTTGGGAGACGGGGGTTCAACATCGATTCCCTGACCGTCTCCGCCACCAACAACCCGGCAATCTCCCGAATCACCATCGTCTTTACGGGAACGGAACAGTCCCTGCACCAGATTCTGACCCAAACGGAAAAGCTGGAGGTGGTGCGGGACATTTTCACCCTGGACGCAGGCAACAGCTTGTACCGGGAACTCCTGTTGGTCAAAATCAAGTGCGACAAAAACGACAGGAGCGGCCTGCGGGAAATTATCGAGATTTATCGGGGGAAAATCATCGATTTGTCGAAGGACAGCATGATCGTAGAGCTGACCGGCGCACCGGAGAAACTGGACGGCTTCATGGAAATGATGTCCTGCTATGACATTGCGGAAGTCTGCCGAACCGGCATCACGGGAATCGAACGGGGCATACAGGAACGGAATTTTTGATATTCCGGGAATATCGCAAACGTTGTTTCACGATATTTCTACATATATAAAACTATTACATGCAAAAGGAGAGATTTGAAAATGATCAAAAAGTATTATGACCAGGATTGCAATTTAGGAATGTTAGACGGCAAAACCGTCGCCATCATCGGATTTGGCAGCCAGGGACATGCCCATGCCATGAACCTGGACGAAAGCGGCGTGAAGGTGATCGTCGGCTTGCGTCCAGGATCTGCCCACACTGCGAAAGCAGAGGCGGCTGGCCTGAAGGTGGTAGACATTGAAGCCGCTGCGGAAGCCGGTGACATTGTGATGATGCTGGTGCCGGACGAATTGGCTGCGGACATCTACAAAAATCAGGTCGCAAAGCACATGAAAGAAGGGAACATTCTGGCATTTGCCCATGGCTTTAACATCCATTTCAACCAGATTGCACCGCCAAAGAACGTTGATGTCATCATGATTGCGCCAAAGGGTCCTGGACATACCGTAAGATCCCAGTATGTGGAGGGCAAGGGCGTTCCAAGCCTGATCGCCGTTCATCAGGACGCTTCTGGAAAGGCGAAGGACTATGCGCTGGCATATGCGTCTGGAATCGGCGCAGGGCGCGCTGGAATCCTGGAAACCACGTTCAAGGAAGAAACGGAAACCGACCTGTTTGGCGAACAGGCAGTGCTGTGCGGCGGCGTTACCGAACTGATGAAAGCAGGGTTTGACACTCTGGTAGAAGCGGGATACGAACCGGAAATGGCATACTTTGAATGCATCCACGAAATGAAGCTCATCGTTGACCTGATTAATGAGGGCGGCTTCGACAAGATGCGGTATTCCATCTCCAACACTGCGGAATACGGCGATTACAGGTCAGGCAAAAGGCTGATTACGGAAGAGACGAGAAAAGAAATGAAGCGCATCCTTTCCGAGATTCAGGACGGCACCTTCGCAAGCGAATTTATCCAGGAATTTAACGCTGGTGGAAAGGCGAGGTTCCTGGCAACAAGGAAAAAAGAGTCCGAGCACCTGCTGTGCAAGGTTGGCGCAGAGCTGAGAAAGATGATGAGCTGGCTGAAAAAATAGACGGCTTCAAGGGCGAAACAGACGAAATACGAAACGCAAAATGGAAAAAATGGGGCAGATGTGCATACGCGTGTTGAAAGCATGTTTTCAAACACGCACAGGGTTGTCTGTCCCATTGACGTAAATCCAGAGTTTGTTCGAGGCATTCGCCCCTCGCTTCGCCCTTGTTTCCGCAGCAAGACGGTGGGCATTGGACCCTAAAACGAACAAAAAGGAGAATGAAATGATGGCATTGAGAAGTGCGAACGTGACCCAGGGCGTGGAAAAAGCTCCCATGAGAAGCCTTTTTTACGCAATGGGGTATACAAAGGAAGAGCTGGATCGCCCGCTGATCGGGGTGGTTTCCGCAAAGAGCGAAATCGTTCCAGGGCATATGCATTTGGACAAGGTGGCTGAGGCAGCCAAGGCCGGCGTGCGCATGGCTGGCGGCACGCCCATCGAAATTCCGGCCATCGGCGTTTGTGACGGCATCGCCATGGGACATGTGGGGATGAAATACAGCCTTGCCAGCCGGGAACTGATTGCCGACAGCGTAGAAACCATGATCATGGGACACAGCTTGGATGGAGCGGTGTTGGTTCCCAACTGTGACAAAATCGTTCCGGGTATGGTGATGGCCGCAGTGCGGATGGATATCCCGGCTGTAGTCTGTTCCGGCGGCCCCATGATGTCTGGCCTTGTCAACGATGAAGAGACAAGCCTGTCCAAGATGTTCGAGGCGGTAGGCGCAAGGAAGGCCGACTTGATAGACGATGAAAAACTGGAAGAATTTGAACAGAACACCTGCCCTGGATGCGGCTCCTGTTCCGGCATGTACACAGCAAACAGCATGAACTGCCTGTGTGAAGCCATTGGCATCGCCCTTCCGGGAAACGGAACCATTCCAGCGGTGGAGAGCGGCAGGATCCGCCTGGCCAAACATGCGGGCATGGCCATCATGAACCTGGTGGAACAGAACATCACCGCAAGGGACATCATCAATGAAGCTTCCATCCGAAATGCGCTGGCCTGCGACATGGCACTTGGCTGTTCTTCCAATAGCGTGCTCCATCTGCTGGCAATCGCAAACGAAGCAGGCGTAAACCTGAACCTGGAAATTTTCAACGAATTTAGCGGCAAGGTTCCCAACCTGTGCCATCTGGCTCCAGCCGGCGGCACCCACATGCACGACCTGAACAGAGCCGGGGGATTGATGGCCGTGTTCAGCGAGCTGGACAAAAAAGGCCTCATCGACAAGAGCCTTGTGACGGCCACGGGAAAAACCGTAGGCGAAAACATGGCGGGAGCCACAGTAAAGGATCACACCATCATTCGCCCCATCGAAAACCCATACAGCGAAACGGGCGGCATCGCCATTTTGTGGGGCAACATCGCCCAAAACGGATGCGTTGTCAAAAGGAGCGCAGTTGCGCCGGAAATGCTTTCCCATTCCGGCCCGGCCAGAGTATTCAACTGTGAAGAAGATGCCATCGAGGCCATTTATGGTGGAAAAATCGTAGATGGGGACGTTGTGGTGATTCGCTACGAGGGACCGAAGGGCGGCCCTGGCATGCGGGAAATGCTCAATCCCACCAGCGCCCTGGCAGGCATGGGGCTTGACAAGACTGTCGCCCTCATTACGGACGGCAGGTTCAGCGGCGCCAGCAGGGGCGCATCCATCGGCCACGTTGCGCCGGAAGCGGCATCAGGCGGCAACATCGCCTACATAGAAGAGGGGGACACCATCGAAATCGACATCCCTGCCTCCAAAATCAATGTGAAGCTAAGCGAGGAAGAACTGAAGCAGCGCAAAGCGCATTACGTTGCACCCGACTTTGGCGCAAAATCAGGATGGCTGGCGAGGTACCAGAGAAACGTTTCTTCCTCGGACAAAGGCGCTGTCATGGAATAGTGAAAAAAGGCTTAAAACAGGAGTGGAGAGGAAACCAGTTTTCGCTGCGTTCATACGGCGATGCCGCATGAGGCGTGGAATGTGTGCGGCACATCATGGTGAGCCTGGAAAGGCTGTTTGCCCGCCAAAAACAAAGAAAACTCCGAAAATCCCCAAGGCACATGCCAGCCGCATCGCCGCTCGGAAAGCAGCTTTAGGAGTTTGAGCTGGAAATTCAGGCATCGAAAACAACCCTGGAATCCGCATGAATGGGTTTGCAAAAAGCTTTGCCTTGTGGTACGATAATCGTAACGCATTGCACGTTTTTCAAATGCGCCTTGCGATGATGACAAAGCTAGAAAGAGGGTGGCGACACGATGGAATTAGAAGAAATGGAATTGCGGCTAAGGAAAGCGTATGATAAGATACGAACCGAAAACACGAACATTAGAAATGACACCGCCGCATTAGGAGAAGAATTGCGGACATCCATGGATGACATCAATGAGGACATCGCATCCTACCTTACAGAAATGGAGCAGCAAATGCGGGCCATGGTTTCAGATTTCAAGAACGACATGCAGGTGCAGACCGAAGAATTTCGGAAAGATATCCAGATCGACATCAACGCCCTGGAAACCGGCGACCATATGAAAAAGGATTTGAACGATGATGTAAAGCTCCTCAAGAAAAATCTAAATACTGACATTTCCGACATACGCAATGACTTAAGGAACTCGATACAGACATTGGAAAAAACCACGGAGGAGAACCTGTCAAATCTGGTTGAACGTTCGGAACTGGAACTGTTGAGTACCTTGGACAACATCATCGTACAGGCAAAGACCAGTGAGCCATCAGCAGAATCCAAGGGATAAGACGGAAATGCGATTGCCATTGCAGTGAAAGCAATGGGAGGATCAGGTTCCATCTATCTGTTGTGTACTGAAACCCTATATTCATGTATTAGGAGGAGAACGATAGGAGGAAAACAAAATGAAACTAGGCTTTTCAAAAAAAGACGAAGAACTGAAGGAAGACACCACCGATGACAAACAGGATAAAAAATCAAAAGATTTGCTTGTCGGCCTGGGTGTAGCAACCGCACTGCTTACAGGAATTGCCGCTTTCAGCTGGAAAGTGGCAGAAAAATTTAAAGGCAAAGATGATGAAACGTGAAAAACGGTCGTAGATGAGCACAGAGGTGGGCTTCAACTTCATGCCTGGCCGGTATCGCATTCCCAGATAACTGGACGTGAGGGCGAAAACTTTGTCCAGCGTCCTCCGTCCGGTTATTTGGAAAACGCCGCGTTCGCTTCTGAGGAAAGGAATTTCCCCCCATTTCCAGCCGCAAAACGACCGCCAGCCGCCAACTCGAAATGAAGTTTGGCGATTCCCAAGTCCACCAGATCAAAGGGGGCGGTTTCCGGAACCTGGGCACAGAGGATCCCCTGCTGATAGACGAAGCGCACTTTTTGCGCATTTCTGGCAGAGGGTGCTTTCTGCACCGCTTTCAGGCCTGTTTTCAGCCATGTGGGGCAGTCTCCCGTAATTTCCGATAGTTCCTGGATGGTTTTGCTTTTTCGATGAACGGCTTTTTCGATGAGCCGCTCTTTTTTCGTTTCTTTTTCTGGTGCTTTTCCCACGGTGATCACGCAAACCAACGCTTCTTCCGTGGCCGTTCGGATGCTGTTTTTGTCGAAAGTGCCACCGACCCAACAGGTGCCCAGCCCCAGCACAGTGGCTTCCAACACCAGCAATTCGCCGTAATAACCGATTTTTTCCTTTAGATGCGGATCGTTTTTCGGACCTTTCATGACGAAGAGGGTGCGAACGCCTTTGAACATCCCGTAGCTTTTGCGAAAGCCGGCAAAGGCCGATTTTCCATTTTCCAAAAAACGAATGGTCAGGCCGGATCTCATGTTGTATTCATCGATGCGGCTTTTGAGAAATGCGATGTCCCTGGGTTCCATGGGAGCAGGAAGATACGCCCGCCTGGATTTTCGCGCCCCTATCGCCTGGATCATGTTCATAAGCTGTAAATACCTCCAATCATCCTACAACAGACAATACCATAATTCGGCATGAAATTCAACTTTTCCCGCTTCCCAATTTTTTGCCCCCTCTGCCAACGAAAATGCTGCACATGCCAACATGGATTTGGTTGATGCGGAAGATGAGCAAGCAAAACGGGACGCAAGCGCATGCGTCCCGTTTTGCTTTGCTTTATTTACTGAATCCTTTCATTCAAGGGGATTCACAATTTTTTGCGTCCCTTCAGAAACCGCTTGGGAATCGGCAGCCTTAACTTGCCTGGAACCGCAGTTCGACAGGAGAATCGCTCTTTCTCAGCAGAGCATCGATATCGTCCATCTGCTTATGGATGTAGCTGCGCACTTCCTCTTCCGAAAGATCGCATTCCCGCTTTTTTGCGCACGCCATGATTTTTTCCTGGTAGATTTTTTCCCGCTCTCCATAGTTCAAGTACGCTTCCAGGCCAGCCGTTGCCGCATGCGCGAAACCATCCCTTAATACCATTTCCTTATCAACCATCGTAGCTACCTCCTTCATGTTCGTATCTAAATTTTTTTTGTTTTTTGTTTTCTGCCTATATATCAAGCAAAATACATGCCAACTCCTGGAAATGAATTTAAAAAGTCTCAGGACGTTGTAATTTCAAGAAAATCAAAAAATTTTCCAAAAAGTACGGCAAACGAACGCCCTGGGATTGAGTCGTTATCGATTCAATTTGCAAAATTATTACTCGGATTCGATTCAAAGGCTGGTGTGCCCTGCTCTCCACTGCCCTCAACAAGAGCTGATCTTGGGTTCACCAAGAACTGATTCGTTTTCAATAGGAATCAACTCGGATTTACCGAGAGCGATCCGCTTTCAAGATGACCTGGCTTGACTGCGACAGGAACAAGCCAGTATCGCATTTTCCAAATAACTGGACGGAAAACGCCGAATAAATTTTCAGCCTGCAAGGCGAAGGAATGCGGCATGGCTGCGGCTGCGGCGATTGACGACAACGCAGCAGATGGAAATTTAGACAAGTATTATTTGGGGGCGTTATGCCAGGTCTGATTTCAATCAGAAAACCGATTGACGCAGGGGGTTCCCTTGGAGTATCATAGTAAGGAACTGGCAAGAAAAAATGGAACGTTGGCTTGTCGCAATGCGCATTCATCCTGCGCCAGGCCTCTGACGTGATTCTTTTCCAGTTCCAAAAGCAACGAAAGGAGAATGCCCATGTGGGATCGATTCGGGATTCGCAGAGCCATTGAGCCGAAAGGTTCCACGCCTGTGACTGCTTGGAAACTGGACAACAGCAGGGAAATTTCAGAAAACGAGGCCAGGGTCAGGATCGAACGCGTCCACATCGAACGGGACAGCTTCCAACAGATCTGCAGCGACTGTGGCTATGACAAAGCGAAGATCATGGCTCGCCTCATGGATCTCGTAGAACGCAGGGGAAAGCTGCACAACCCCTTTACCAACAGTGGCGGCATGTTTTACGGCATTCTCGAAGAGATGGGCAGCGAATTTCAACAACAATCCGCCTATAGCGAGGGGGATGCGGTTTTGGTCTGCGTCACTTCCACAGGCATTCCTTTTCACCTGGAAAAAATCATAGAAATCGATTATCATTACGGGCAAATGATCGTAGAGGGCTATGTCATCGTCTTTGAAGCAACACCCCTATATCGAATGCCGGAAGGACTTTCCATCGATTACACGCTGGCCGCATTGGACGAGTCGGCCACCTTTGAAACCATCATTGATACGGTGCAAAGGGGCATGAAAGTGATGGTCATCGGCAAGGATATCGTTACCACGCTGTTTTACGCCGGAAGCCTGAAGCATGCATTGGAAGACGAGGTGCGGATTTTGGCAGTCATGGATGCGGATCAGGACAGCCTGGGCGGCCTTTCCGAGGATGAGGCGAGCCAGCTGCTGTCTCGCTATGTGGACAAGCTGATCGTGACGGATGTTGCGAAACCGATGGAGGCCTTTGAACGAATCTTGGGAGAGGAACAAAGCCTGGTGGACGTGACCATCAACACGGAGGATTTGCGCGGATCCGAAACCCTCACCGTGCTCATGACGGCCAGCGGCGGGAAGATTTTTTTCACCAGCCTGGAAAATGGCTACAGCACGGCGATTTTGATCGCCGAAACCATGGCGAAGGAACTGTCGGCTTACTCCTGCGACCAGTATTCGGACACCTATTTTACGCACACCATCGACAGCCTGAGGGCCATGAAAGCCGAACTGGAACAAGTGGATCGGTTTTATGAAAAACTGGGAAACAGCCGGGATTTCACGGAGAAAAAGGCGCAAAACCTGTTGCTAAAAAAATCCGAAAAAATCGATGACTTCGTTTTCCAAAGCCCGGCGACCAGAGCGATGATCGATGATGTGCTCAACATCGCAGGCTACGACTGCAACGTCATCATACAGGGAGAAACGGGCGTGGGAAAAGAAAAAATCCTCGGCCTGCTCCACAAAAACAGCGTCCGCAGCAACCAACCCTGCGTCAAAATCAACTGCGCCACCATCCAGGAAAACCTGGCGGAATCGGAGTTTTTCGGCTATGAGCCAGGCGCTTTTACGGGAGCGCAGGCTTCGGGGAAAAAAGGCTACTTTGAACTGGCGAACCACGGGATCCTGTTTTTGGATGAAATCGGCCAGCTTCCACTGGCCATGCAGTCAAAACTGCTCCGGGTTTTGCAGGAAAACCAGTTTTTCCGAATGGGCGGGACGAAACAGCTGACTGTGGACGTGCGGGTCATCTGTGCCAACAACGTCCCCTTGAAAACGCTGGTAGACGAAGGGAAGTTCCGGGAAGATCTCTACTACAGGCTGAACATCTGCACCATCGACGTTCCGCCCCTGCGGGAGCGGCGGGAGGATATTTACGCCCTCGCTGGCGCTTTTCTGGCATCTTACAACAAAAAATACGGAATAGAAAAAGAATTTTCCCCCGCCGCCCTGGACAGGCTGCGCCGATACGACTGGCCGGGGAACGTGAGGGAGCTGGAAAACGCAGTTCATCGCATGGTCATCAGCAGCAGGAGCGGCATCATTGGCGAGGAGGACGCAGACAGCGTCATCAACGAACGGCTTTACGACAATGCGATTCTTGACATGAAAAAGCTGTTGCGGGGAAAGGAGCAGCTCTCTTTCGGGGAAATCATCGAGGCTCAAGAAAAGCGGCTCATCGAGTATGCGCTGAAAAAAGAAGGTACCACTCGCAAGGCAGCGGCGTTTCTCAACATGACCCAGGCACAGCTTTCCCGGAAAAAATTGAAATACGGATTATGACAATGCCGGGTTTGGCGGCTCCACACATCGAAAGAACAAAGGAGGCAGTAATCGTGAAAACATTGAAGGGCGCAAAAACGAGGACGGAAAAGGATCGCTCCCAGTTGCGCCAAACAGTAGGGTCGATCATCGAAAACGTGGCACAAAACGGCGACAAAGCGCTGATGGAATACAACATCCGCTTCGATCAATGTGAAAGAACCAGCCTGCGGATTTCACAGGAGGAACTTGAGGACGCTTACAAAGCTGTTTCCGAACAGGACATCGGGGACATCAAAAAGGCAGCGGCCAACATTGAGGCCTTTGCAAAGGCGCAACGGGAAACCATAGGGGAACTGCAGGACTTTTCCCCAGCTCCGGGAATCCGGCTGGGACATCGCATCATCCCAGTCGATTCCTGCTGCTGCTATGTGCCGGGGGGTGGATACCCCCTTTATTCCACGGCACTCATGCTGGGGATTCCGGCAAAAGTGGCGGGGGTAACGCGCATTGCCGCATGTTCGCCCACCATGAAAGGCACGGGAAGGATCCATCCCAAGACCCTGATTGCCATGGACACGGCGGGTATCCAGGAGATCTATGCCATCGGCGGCGCACAGGCCATCGCCGCCTTTTCCTATGGCACGGAGCAAATTGCGCCGGTGGACTGCATCGTAGGGCCTGGCAACAGCTTCGTTGCGGAGGCAAAGAGACAGTGCTACGGGAAAGTTGGCATCGACTTCGTAGCCGGCCCCAGCGAAGTGCTGGTCATTGCGGACAGTCAGGCGGATCCTGAAATCATCGCCGCCGATTTGCTGGCGCAGTCCGAGCACGACAAAGAGGCGAAAGGCCTGGTGGTTACCACCGATGAAACCCTTGGAACGGCCATCGCACAGGCCGTGGAACGACAACTGCCAACATTGGACACGGAGGAAATCGCCGCAAGCTCCTGGAAGGACTTCGGAGAAATCCTCATTGCGGACAGCCTGAAAGAGGCGGTTGCCTATGCCAATGATTATGCCCCGGAGCATCTGGAAGTGAACGTGGAAGCTTCCCAGGTAGAAGCGGTAGTCCATGGCCTGCGCAATTATGGCTCTTTGTTCATCGGCGGCAACACGGCAGAAGTCTTTGGCGATTACGCTTCCGGGACGAACCACACCCTGCCAACGCTGGGCGCAGCCCGCTACACGGGCGGCGTGTGGGTCGGCACTTTCCTCAAAACCTGCACATACCAAAGCATGACAAAAGAAGCCATGCTGGACATCGCACCGCTGGTATCCAACCTTGCCAGAGGCGAAGGACTGATGGGACATGCCAGGGCAGCGGAAATCAGAATGGAAAAAACAGACGACAAATTCAATGGCGATTGCGAATAACAATGACAGGATTGGGATTCAATGCGCCAATCGCCTTTTGCCCATAAGGGCGATTGAAACGAACAACTGGCATATCTGATATTTGACGAGGAGAGTAGGAGATTCACACATGGAACATGAAAATCATACGTTAAAGCGTTCTTTTGGCATGCGGGAAGCGGTCACAATCACAGTCGGGACGGTGGTAGGCGTAGGACTGTTCACCACAGGAGCCAACGTAGTGGGCATGATGGGTTCCGCCGTCATCATTGCCACCTTCGTAGCCATGCTCATCAGCATTTACCCTGCGCTGCTCTATGCGGAAATGGGCGCGGCTCTGCCCTATGCGGGCGGTACATACAAATACGCATCGCTGGGGATCGGACGGCCTTTCGGCATGTTGGCTGGCTGGAATTTCATCATTTCCCTGGTTTCCGTCACCAGCGGCGAGGCTCTTGCTTTCAGCTTTTATTTCAAGACGTTTCTCGGAGCATTAGGGCTGGAAATCCCCGGTGGAACGACCAGCGACATCATCATCGCCTGCATTGTGGTTTTGGCTTTTCTCCTTTGCAGCGTGCGGGGCGTGGAAATCACAGGGCGGCTGCAAAACGGGTTCATGTTCTTTTTCTGGGGCGTGGCAATCATCTGGTTTCTGCTGATGATTCCAAACGTGAGCCTGTCCAATTTCGTCCAACTGCCGGATTATGTGGATTTTTCAGCCGGTGGGTTCATCGGCTCGGTGGCTCTGATTTGGTGGTGCTTTGCAGGCTTTGAAACCTGCTGCGCCATGGGCGAGGAAATCAAGTACCCCCATATCAACATTCCCAGGGCGTTGTTCCTTGCGCCGTTCATCGTGTTTGCGATTAACGCCCTGTTCCAGTGGTTCCTGGTGGGAATCGTGCCGACTGAAAGCCTGGAGGCCATTTCCGTTGCCAGCGCGCCTTATGCGGAGGCCATGACCATCGCAGGAATCTTAGGGTTTCCGCTGATCATGCTGGCTGCCGGAATCGCTTTCGGCGGCGACTTCTCTACCTTAAATTCCAGCATCTCCGTGCCGCCCCGGTATCTGTTCACCATGGCAAGGGATGGAGCCATGCCAAAGGTGTTCGCCAAGGTGCATCCGAAATACCAGACCCCTTATGTGGCAATTGTGACTTTGGGAATTTTGACGCTGCTGCTGATTGCGACAGGCTCTATGATTTACATCGCTTCCCTCAGCTTGTTCGCCGACTTGTTCTATTACGTCATCGGCATCATCGCATGCGGGTTCCTGCGGAGCCGCAAGCCGGATTTGGAGCGGCCTTATCGGGCGCCGCTGATTCAGGTCGGGGTGCCCATCAGCGCCATCATTTACCTTGTCATGATGACCCAGCTCGACAGGGAAGCATTGCTGACAGGCATCATCTGGTGCGTAGTCGGCCTGGTGATTTTCTTCATCTGCCAGGCAAAATACGGAAAGCAGGGCGATGCGGAAATGACGGCACAGATCATCGCCCACGAAGAACCTCCTGCCGGGGAAAGAGCCAGGATGGACAAGGAATTTGCCATCTGGAAAGCCATCGTGGGAATCGCAGTGGTGGTTGCGATTTTGATCTATGTGGTTCCCTTCGTGTTTTGACCTGTGGCGGCTGGAACGGATGCGACCCTGTTGAAGATAAAATAGGGAGAATAAAATAAAGTGCGTAAGCCCGGCAGATGACAAGTCCAAGAAACGCTATCTCTAAAATGTCTGTTGCGAGTTTTTGCTGCCAATCGAAAAGCCTTTTCCATTGCCGCTGTCATCTGGGGACAATCATCATCAAAAAGAATCTCTCTTTTTGCAGCCTCACGCACTTCCCTTTTTTGTTTCTCGGTAGGTTTTTGATTTCGTTCCAACTTAATAGTCTTGAACATAATATATTTCCCTTTCGATTTTGGTAGCTGTTCTTGCTGAAATAATGCGAACTCTTTCTTTAGATACAACAAATCATACATCCTCTACCATTCCAATAGTATTATACCGATCCTCCGACATGCTATGTTCAAAATCATAAATCTCAATTCTCCGCATGTCATTAAATATATGCAACATTGTCAAGTGATGAGTTTAATTTTTTCAAAAAGATATTGATACTATCTATTCTATTGCATATAATAAAAAGTAAAGAAAATAAAGAAAACCAAGCAAGAGGAAAGGGTGATGAAATATGGAAGTAGCAAAAATTTCCAGCAAAGGACAGATTACC
>CAZVBL010000032.1:0-23610 GCA_964625475.1 uncultured Zhenpiania sp.
TCTTTGTCCTGCGGCAGCTTAGAGGCGACCGGCCGTTCCTTGACGTTAAGATTCTGGCAAACCGTAATTATGCGCTGAGTGTCATTTCCAGCATGATTCTCTATCTGGTGATGATGGGTTCTTCCATTATGATGCCATTGTATGTACAGACCGTCATGGGATATTCTGCCTTGATTTCGGGGCTTGTGACGCTGCCAGGTTCCCTTGCCACCGCCATTGTCAGTCCTTTCGCAGGAAAATTGTATGACAAGGTAGGCATTAAAAAGGTTTTTGTGGCGGGAGCGGCCGCAATGGTATTCAGCAACGTTGGGATGTTTTTGATTTCGATGGACACGCCGCTTTGGGTAGCAGCGTCATTTAATGTAATTCGCAACGTGGCGATCGGCAGTTTGATGATGCCGCTTTTGACATGGGGAACGAGCAATGTAGCTCCTGTCAAGGTGGCGGATGCGTCCTCGCTTTTGACATCGCTTCGGACAATTGCGGGCTCCATTGGTACTGCGGTGTTTGTCGGTATTATGACGATGATAAGCGATGGAGTTTCTGCCTCCTACGGGAATGCAGCACCAATGTGCGGAATGAACGTGTCATTCCTATGCATGGCGGCTTGTGCCGCCGTGCTGACAGCAATCGCCGTTTTTGCGATTAGGACACAGAAAGCAAACAGCGTTTCCTGAATCAATGGGTGGAAGCCGGAACAGGGTTCTTTGTGGCTGTCATTAATCCCTTTGCCATGAAAAAGCATGCAAAGGACAACAGCATCAGGGGCGCAAAGACGGACACGCTTGACTCGGCGATGATCGCCAACTACGGCATGGACGAACGGCACCGTCCATGAGTTTGGTTATGCGGATATCGTTAAGGGGGAGTCGGTCGTTCCAGATTTTTTTATCTGGAAACAGATTTTTGGGATTTCACGATCCATGCTGCGGGAAACTTTTTGAAAACCATCCCCGCCCTTGCGTTTCCATTTCCGTCCCCATTGTGGCAAACGAAGAGCATGTAGCGGGATTGTTCCGCAGCCATTCTATTGTGAAGCCGCAGGTTGCAAATTTGCAGAGTTCATGTATAATGTACTTGGAAGAGGGCATCGGAACAAAGCTCCCTTTCCGCAAGCGACTTTGCAGGGCAATGCCGGAAATGCACTTTGCAATGAAAGCATGGAAGACGGCATACGGGCAAGGGCGTGCGCATTTTTCAAGCATGGGGGCATCGCATGATACGCATCGTAAAAAAATTCGGAAAGCTACTGGACACGCACCAAAAAGGCCACATTGCCATCATTCTAATCATGATGGTGGTGGGCGCTTTCCTGGAAGTGCTGAGCGTCAGCCTGTTGGTTCCCTTGATTTCCGCCATGATGCAGCCGAACATTATCGAGACGAACCGATATATTGGAGCGTTTTGCGGTTTCTTCGGAATCACCGACAGCCGGGAGTTGCTGATCGTCTGCCTTTGTGCATTGGTTGTCATTTTCATTTTAAAAAACGTCTATTTGATTTTGGAGTACTATGTACAGTATCGCTTTATCTATAACAACCGGTTTGCGACCCAGAGGCGCATTTTGGGCATTTATTTGCGCAGGCCCTACGAGTTTTTCCTGAGTGCGGATTCCGGCGAAATCGTTCGCGTCATCAACACGGACGTGAGCAATAGCTACACGCTTTTGATGAGTTTGCTCTCCATCGCAACGGAGTTGATTGTTTCCCTGGTTCTGATTTTAGCAGTCCTGGTCATCAACCCGACCATCACCATCGCCACGGGAGCCGTGCTGCTGGTGACCATGCTTGTCATCGCCCGGGTGGTGAAGCCCCGGTTGAGAAAGGCGGGATTCCAGCGGCAGGACTCTGCGGCGGCCACCAACAAGTGGCTGCTGCAATCCATCAATGGCATCAAGGAAATCAAGATTTCCCAAACGGAAGCGTATTTCCAGGAGAATTACGACAAAAACGGGAGGATTTTCGTTGAGGCGGACAAAAAAAATTCCGTGTTCCAAGCCATCCCGCGCATGCTGATCGAGATGACGACCACATGCGTGGCATTGATCGTGATCGCATGCATGGTTTTGGCGGGGGCGGAGATGAACAGCTTGATACCGGCCTTGTCCGCTTTTGTCATGGCCGCCATCAAGCTGCTGCCATCGGCCAACCGTATCGTAGGGGGCATCAACCAAATCGCATTCCAGGAACCGGCGTTGGATCAGTTGTTGGAAAAAATCAATGCGTTGGAAGAAGGGGATCTGCAAGCTTTCAAGGAGCCGGGTTCGGAGCCTGGCCTGCGGAATCCCCAAAAGGAGATTCGTTTGTCAGATATCCTGTATTCCTATCCGAATGCGGAAAAGCCCGTCATTTCCCATGGGGACATGGTCGTGCCCATTGGAAGTTCCGTTGGGATCATCGGCGCTTCCGGGGCGGGCAAGACGACGGCGGTGGATATACTCCTCGGATTGCTGAACGTCCAGTCGGGACAAGTGTTGTGCGATGGGGTGGACGTGAAGACCGATTACCAGGCGTGGTTGTCCCACATCGGCTACATCCCGCAGATGATTTTCATGCTGGACGACACCATCCGTGCGAACGTGGCTTTTGGACGTTCCAATGGGGAAATCGATGATGCGAAGATATGGGAGGCGGTGGAAAAAGCCCAGCTGGGGGATTTCGTCCGTTCCCTTCCGGAAGGGTTGGACACCGGGATCGGGGAGCGGGGCATCCGGGTTTCCGGCGGGCAGCGGCAGCGGATCGGGATCGCCCGGGCGTTGTACACCGACCCGGAGATTTTGGTGTTCGATGAGGCCACCTCTGCACTGGACAACGAAACCGAGGCCGCCATCATGGAATCCATCCATGCGTTGCATGGGGAGAAGACCATGATCATCATTGCACATCGGCTGACGACCATCGAAGAGTGCGACATGGTGTATCGGGTGGAGAATGGGAAAATCATTCTTGAAAGGAAAGAGAGGGCACGATAAACGGGTTGCCAGAGGCATGCGCAGAGTTTTTTATGCTCCATGAAGGATGCGCTTCTGAAAGAAATCGAATCGAGCGATGCAATGATCAGCGATGTGCTTTACAAAATTCCCGTTTGCTTTCAAGCATCGACCACTGACCAAACCCCCAATTTGTGCATATACTAGTATCGTGTTCCCAAATGAACCAGACGTAATACTTGTCTAAATTTTCATCTGCTGCGCTGTCGTCAATCGCCGTAGCTACGGCTACGCCTCATTCCCCCGCCTTGCAGGCTGAAAATTTATCCAGTGTCTTCCGTCCAGTTATTTGGAGAACGCTATACTAGAGCGTTCCTGAATTTTTCAGATGCGTTCTAAAGCGATTGGGGGTATTTCATTTGTACAAAGTAGTAGTGATTGGCGGCGGCTGGTCCGGCTGCGCTGCCGCGGTTTCGGCGAGGAAAGCCGGAGCGGAAGTGGTTCTGCTGGAAAAGACCGATATGCTGCTGGGTCTTGGAAACGTGGGCGGCATCATGCGCAACAACGGCAGGTTCACAGCTGCGGAAGAGAACATCGCCCTGGGGGCGCACGAGCTGTTTGGCATCACGGATCGATGCGCCAGGCATGTGGGCGTGGATTTTCCCGGGCACAAACATGCCAGCCTTTACGATGTGGTGAAAGTAGAGCCGCAGGTGCGAAAGCTGCTGCAGGACATGGGGGTGGAGGTGCGCCTCATCAGTAGGGCCATTGACGTGGAAAAGCGCAGGAACGATCCTATCGTTATCGATAAAATTGTATTGGCGGATGGCGAAACCATTGAGGGGGACGTGTTCGTGGAAACCACTGGATCGACCGGCCCCATGGGAAACTGCCTCGCTTACGGAAACGGCTGCTGCATGTGCATCCTGCGTTGTCCGGCGTTTGGCCCCAGGGTCAGCATCACTCAGAAAGCGGGGAAAAGCGACATCATGGGAAAGCGCAAGGACGGCGCATTCGGCGCATTCAGCGGTTCCGGAAAATTGGAAAAAAATTCTCTTTCACCGGAAATCCATCGGCAACTGGACGAATCCGGCGTGGCCGTCATCCCCGTGCCGAAGGAAGAGATCGCGAGGGAAAAGCTGGATTTAAAGGTGTGTCAGCAATACGCGCTCAACGAATATGCGGAAAACATCATCCTGCTGGACACCGGGTATGCGAAAATCATGACGCCGTTCTTCCCGCTGGAAAAGCTCCGCAAAGTGCCGGGGTTTGAAAACGCCCGATATGTAGACCCTTACGCAGGGGGAAAGGGAAATTCCATCCGCTATTTGTCCGTGGCAGAGCGAGACAATGCCATGAAAGCCGCAGGCATTGAAAACATCTTCTGCGGCGGCGAAAAGTCCGGATTATTCGTAGGCCACACGGAGGCCATTTCCACTGGAAGCCTGGCAGGGCACAATGCGGTGCGCTACCTAAAGGGCATGAAACCCTTGGAGCTACCCATCGGCCTTGCCATCGGCGACTTGATTTCCTTTGCCAACAAAAACCTGGAAAGTGAAAAGGGCCTCATGACCAGGTACACCTTTGCGGGCGCAGAGTATTTCAAACGCATGAAAGAAAAGGGACTTTACTCCACGGATCCGAAAAAAATCCGTGAGCGGGTGAGGCGTTACGGATTGGAAAAGATTTACAATGAAAAGCTGATCTGACACTGCTATTGCTTCCCGCCTTTGATGAGCACCTGTTTCCCTTGGAAAGCAAAGCCATACCTGCGGATGTTTCCCGCCGGGATGCCCTTTGCTTCCAGGGCCGCAGCATATCGCTTTTCTTCGATCTGCGCCAGGGCCGCCGCTGCCGTCTCCTCCAGGTTCGCTTCCTTTCTCGGCTGGAAAACCTTGAACTCCAGGATCATGGCATCGTCCTTTGGGCTTTTGGGTTCCAGCATCACATCGTATCTGCCAAAACCGCTTTCCCGGTTGGAAGTCAAGGCATAGCGATCTGCCAAGTCCACCATCAGGCCCAGCACGAAGCCATGGTAAAACCGTTCCGGCTCCTCATGGGAGGCAGTATTCCCTGCATCAAAATAGCTGAAGGTGCGCAGCGCCACCCGGTTCATGTATTCATTCATAGCGTCCAGGTCATCCAGCAGCAATGCCTTGATGAAGTCGTTATATGCGTCCTCCGCTCTTGCGAACCAGTTTCGCACCATGGACTGGAACATGATTCGGACTTCCCCATTGGTCAATGCCAGGAGGTAACCATTGCGATCGGTGCAGTGGGAATCATCTTTTTTTACCACCTTCAGATAGCCGCTGGCAAGGAGCAGGCTCCAGATGGCGTTTCTCTTTCCCGACAATTCGCCGTACACTAGTTGTTCATCGATTTCCATTTTCAGGGTGTCACCCTGCAGGAGCCGTTCAAAGTCCAGCTTTATCGCCTTGTCTCCTTCCCGAATCAGCTTGCCCGCCAGACTGTTGGAGCTGGAATTGGCCCAGTAAGCGCCGATGCGTCCCGTGTCCAGGTAATTGGTGATGGACCAGGGATTATAGATGTCAGTTTTGTCGCCAAAGGTGAAACCGTCATACCAAGCCTTCACTTCTTCCTTTCTGGCCGCCAGGCCGTATTCCTCCAGGGCCACAAAAACCTCCTTCTCCGTAAAGCCAAAGCAATCCGCATATTCATTGGATGTGGTGGTCACGATTTTCAGGTTGTTCAGGTCGGAAAAGATGGATTCTCGACTGACCCGGGTGATGCCTGTCATGACGGCGCGGAACAGGTAGGGGTTGGTTTTGAACGTGGAGTTGAAGAGGCTCCTGATGAAAGCCGCCATCTCATCCCAGTAGCCGTTCACATAAGCCTCCTGCATGGGCGTATCGTATTCATCCAGCAGAATGATGACTTTTTTGCCGTGGTAGCGAGATAAACAACTCGCCAGAAACCGCAAGGAAAAGGTGGCTTGGCTGTCGCTCATATCTGCGGATATTTTTTGATAATTTGTCTTTTCCTTTTCATTTAGCAATCCGGTTTCTAACAGAAAATCAAGCCGATTGTAAGTTTCTTCTATGGTTTGGAAAATTTTCTCCCGCGCCTGCGAAAAAGATCGCTCCTTTACATCGGCAAAACTCAAAAACAGAACAGGCCAGGTTCCCTGAAGATTCCGATATGTTTCGTCCTGCCAGATGGAAAGCCCCTGGAACAGGTCGCTCCTTCCTGCGTAATCCGTGGAAAAGAATTTTTCCAGCATGCTCATGTTCAGGGTTTTTCCAAATCTCCTGGGACGGGTAATCAACGTCACTTGATCCTCCGATTCCCACCACTGCCTGATAAAGTCGGTTTTGTCGATGTAAAAAATGTCGATTTCCCGGACGGTTTCAAAGTCCTGGTGTCCGATCCCCACTGTTTTTTTCATATTTTTCCTCCCAAGAGCCGGATATTCAAATGAAATGCATGGATTTATGGCCAAATGTTGTCTTATGCGTTCCATGTGCCGTTGATTTTCCCTATATCCCCGTTTTTCTGTTCCATCATTATATCGTTTTTCCTTTTCAAACACAATGGTTTTATGAACCTTTGGGATGGGGAATGCCCCGCCTCTTGTGCCTTCAATCCCCATGACGGCTGATTTTGGCTTTTCGCTTTATCTTCCAGCAAACCCTTGAAAATTTCCCTGCACTGGCAGTTGACCTACGGACAGGGAACCGATATAATAGGAAGCTGGAGAAAAAATAGCTTGCACAAATGGCGCAGAATGGAGAGGCAAGCCAGGTGCACAGCCTATTTTTCGACAGTTCCTAAGAAGCATGATCTCAAAGAAAAGAGGAATCAAACATGGATGAAAACACAAGACAATGCGGCGATGCCAGCTGCACGGAAGAATCCTGCAGCGGGTGCGAGCATGCGTGCGGCTCCCAACAGCCGGAAAGTTTGCTGGAGCCTACCAATGACTACAATTCGATCAAAAAAATAGTTGGCGTTGTCAGCGGAAAGGGCGGAGTGGGAAAATCCCTGGTTGCGTCCCTGCTGGCAGTCACCATGCAGCGGCGGGGGCACAAGACGGCCATTTTGGATGCGGACGTCACAGGCCCATCCATACCAAAGGCATTCAACCTGAAGGAAAAGGCAACTGCCAACGAGCTGGGGATTTTCCCGGTCAAAACGAAAACAGGGATCAGCGTCATGTCGGTCAATTCCATTTTGGAAAACGATACGGATCCGGTCGTATGGCGAGGTCCCATTATCGCAGGAACGGTCAAGCAGTTCTGGACCGATGTGCTGTGGGGCGAAGTGGATTACCTGTTCATCGACATGCCACCTGGAACGGGCGATGTGCCGCTGACCGTGTTTCAGTCCATCCCGGTAGATGGCATCGTCATCGTCACTTCGCCGCAGGAGTTGGTGTCCATGATCGTTTCCAAGGCCGTGAAAATGGCGGAAATGATGAATGTTCCCATCGTGGGGCTGGTGGAGAACATGTCTTATTTTACCTGCCCGGACAATGGAAAGGATTATCAGGTCTTTGGCGACAGCCATATCGAAGAGGTGGCCGAGGAGCATGATTTGGAGGTTTTGGGACGTTTACCCATCGACCCAAAACTGGCGGCAGCATGTGACAAGGGCATGATCGAACTGTTTGAAGGCGACTGGCTGGAGGACTTGGCGGACAGGCTGGAAACGGAAAAAAAGTAAGGAACCGCCTGGAAAACAATCGGAAATGGAACGGTGCGACAAGAGCGAACAAGACTGGAAGCGGACAAAGCGGTGTCAGCAAGAACGAATAAGAGCTGACAAGAGCAAAGGGAACCTGTCCACGGCTCTGCGGCAATCAGCCCCGCCTGTCCTGCATCGATGGTCGCTGATGCAGGACGGGCTTTTTGCATCACAGTTTGCTTGCCAGGTTGACCGCTTTTCTGGCAATGGAAACGATGATTCGGATCACAGCGGCTACCACCAAAAGCCCCAGGGCGATGGAACCTGCCAGCATTAAGGTGCGGCTTCCTGTGGCGGCAGCCTGGGAAAGATCGCCGTTGACCAGTGACAGCATGGTGTTGTACATGCCAGATCCGGGAACCAGGCACACGATGCCCGGTATGACGAAAATCGTAGCAGCATCCTTCAAAGCCCTGGAAGCGATATCGCTGAGCAGGCCCACAGAACAGGATGCAAAAAAGCAGGAAACGATGGTGGAAACGCCGAAAAACAGGCAGATTTGATACAAAACCCACCCGATGCCGCCAATGCAGGCAGCCGCTGGAATATGGCGAACAGGGACATGAAATATGATGCAAAACCCGATTGTTGCCATCAGGGAACAGACAAACTGCAGCAATAGCGCCATCATAAGGCGACACCTCCCGCTGAATACCAGAGCTTGAGCACCATGCCCACGCCTGCTGCCAGAGAAATGGCAATCAGGGCGGCTTCCGTTGCCCTTGCAAGCCCCGACAGCATGTCGCCGGAAAGAAAATCCCGGATGGAATTGGTGATGGCCACACCTGGCACGAAGATCATCAGCGAGCCGATGATGATGGCATTGTAATTCGTATCAGGAACCGCAGATGCGGCGGATAACGCCAGGAATGCGGCCAGGGCACAGCAGCAGAACCCCCGAACAAAAAAATTGATGGAATAGAGGCTTAGCACCCAGGAGACCAGGTAGCTGGCGGCGCCGATGAGGGACGCAAAGCAAAAATCCAGGGGACCGCCCCCAAAGAGCAAGGCAAAACAAGAGGATATCAGGGCTGCACCCAGCAAGCGCACTGGAAAAGGCAGCGGTTCCATGCGGTTGATTTTTTTCAACTGCTCCATCCCATCTTCCACGGACAAGTCCGTTGTGGTAAATTCCCTGGAAAAACGATTTAT
Organism: uncultured Zhenpiania sp.; assembly: GCA_964625475.1. GTDB lineage: Bacteria > Bacillota > Clostridia > Peptostreptococcales > Anaerovoracaceae > Hominibacterium. Next base: position 8,789 of record CAZVBL010000032.1, read on the forward strand.
CTCGGAAATCTTCGTCAAATCCGTCTCACCACCTTTGATGCGCTTGATGTAGGTATACATGTCGCTGTTTTCGTCCCCTGTATCCATGGACACAAAAATCCCAGTCTGCATGGCAAAGACCTCCACATAAGAGATGCCACAGGCCTTGCAGATTCGGGAAATCGTATCCTCCACCCGATAAATCTCTGCGCCGCTCTTCATCATCAGTTCCCCAGCCCGAACTGCCAGGATCAAAATTTTTTTCTGTTTCGCTTCTATCATTGACCCAACCCCATTTTTCCGCATTTCACACTTATATGCATTGTTTTGCTTGATTATGTCACGGCTTTCCTATGAAAACGCAATCATGGCCGTGATTCAAGGAACAACACTATTATACCAAAATACAGCGCAAAGAGCCATAGAAATCTTGTGTCGGCCTGGTGAATCCGATATAATAGAAAAGAACTCGGTCGCCGGCGTTTGATCCCATTCGGCTTCGACTTGGGACAGAGCCAGGATCAGCATGATAAACATGACAAGGGGGGCCGACAGCCTGGCGCGGCGCAAGCGAAGAAGGAGAGGCACATGGAAAAAAACATGAACATATTGGTCGTGGATGATGAAAAAGAAATTGCGGATCTGCTGGAATTGTATCTGAAAAACGATGGGTACCAGGTTTTGAAATTTTACAAGGGGATGCCTGCGTTAGAATGCGTCCAGTCGGAGAAAATTGACCTGGCTCTGTTGGACATCATGCTGCCGGACATGGATGGGTTGGAAATTTGCCGCAGGATACGGGAGAACCACAATTTTCCCATCATCATGCTGACGGCCAAAATCGAAGAGCTGGACAAGGTGACCGGCCTTGCCATGGGAGCGGACGATTACATCACGAAACCCTTTACGCCGTTGGAAGTGGTCGCCAGGGTGAAGGCCCAGCTGCGCCGCTTTACCCAGTACAACACGGGAGGGAAGGAATCGGATCTTCTGACCATACGGGGGCTCTTTTTGAACAAAGACACCCACGAGTGCATGCTCAACGGGGAACCTGTGGATTTAACGCCCACTGAATTTTCCATTCTTTGGACCCTGGCGGAAAACCAGGGGAGGGTCATCACGTCGGAGGAGCTGTTTGGAACGGTGTGGCAGGAGAAATATTTTGAAAACAGCAGCAATACGGTCATGGTCCATGTGCGCCATATCCGGCAAAAATTGAGGGACTCGGCCGAGCGTCCAAAGTACATCAAGACCATCTGGGGAGTAGGTTATAAAATTGAAAAGTAAACAGCAAATCGCAATCAGGATCGTTTTCATGGGGGCGGCCATCGCAGCGGCGGGGTTTTTACTGGCTCAGTTTTTCGATTCCTTTGGAAACGGCGTTTTCAAGGACTGGTTCTATGACCGTTTCATTCTGTGGGTTGATGTGGAACAAGGCGGGGAGTCATACCCGGTGTTTTACAATTGGGCAGGCTTCAAGAATTTCATCATCACGGTGATGATCGTGCTGCTGGTCATTGTAGGCACCATCATCGTCCTCATCATGAACTATGCCAACAGCAGGAAATCCCAGGAAATGAAGAACACCATCGAAGCCATGCGCCTGAAAGCACAGCGGCACGAACAGCTGCTGCAGATGGAATCCCAGAGAAAGAGCGATCTGATTACCTATTTGGCTCACGACATGCGGACGCCCCTGGCCTCCATCATCGGCTATCTCAGCCTTCTGGATGAAGTGCCGGAAATGCCTGCGGAGCAAAAAGCCCGTTATGTGGGAATCACTCTGGACAAGGCCTATCGCCTGGAACAGCTCATCGAAGAGTTTTTTGAAGTAACGCGCTTCAACCTGCAGACCATCGTCCTCAACAAGAAAAAGCTGGATTTCAAGCTTCTGCTCCAGCAGATGGCGGATGAGTTTTACCCTTTGGTGGAGCCTGCGGGAAAGCGCATCCAGGTGGAAACGCCCGAAACGCTGTTTTACAAAGGCGATGGGGACAAGCTGGCCAGGGTGTTCAATAACATCATCAAGAATGCGGTGTCTTACAGCTACGACAATACGGTGATCCACATGAAAGCCAGGGAGGAAAACGGCAATCTTGTCACGGAGGTGGCCAGCGAAGGCGACGCCATACCGGAGCACCAGCAGAAACGGATTTTTGAAAAGTTTTTCAGGCTGGATTCTTCCCGTTCCACCGAGACCGGAGGCGCAGGCTTGGGACTGGCCATTGCCAAAGAAATCGTGGATGCCCATGGCGGGACGCTTTCCGTCAAAAGCGATGAAAACGCCACCGTGTTTACCGTCAGCCTGCCTATGGAGTGAAGCGCAAAGGGGGATGCCCGTTTTTGCGTTTTCAGAGAAAAAATCTTGTATTGTTTTCTTGAGAGCAGTCGAATGGACCAAACAAAACAATTAAAAAGTATGCGATATATAGTTGAAACGCTGGTGGATACCAATCGCAGTCCATTTCATTTCTAGTCCCGAAATTCCACATTGGCAAAGACGGTCCCTTCCGGGCTTTGCAGGGAAATGAGCCAGACACCCGATTCTGTTTCATAGCGGACGGGAACGAAGGAATCCCCATATTTGGCAGCTGCCTTGTATTCGATGCGGCACGTTTTCATTTCAAAGCCTTTCGGCAGGTATTCCTGGGCGACGTCCAGGTAACGGGCGTTGTTGACGTGGCGATTGTGGTCAATGAAATATTGGAAAACCGGGGTCTGTGGGAAGACGGTTTCCGCAGGCTTTTTCGGCAGCGGAATTTTCCGGGGCAGGTAGTCCATGCCTGGAAATTTTTCATCCATGGCAACCGTTTCCATCACTTCCCGGGGCATGGGCGTGGAAGTCCCTTTGCTTTTGTCGATGAAAGCCCCGCCCGCATAGCTGGCAACCAGCAATTCCCCCTGGTCGCTGTAAATCATGGTGTTTCGGTATCCGTAGGAGGAACGGAACTGGTAAATGGAAGTGCGGATTCGCAGACGATCCCCGTAATGGGCGGGCTTCACCAAAACGATCTGCCTGGAAATGAGAAACATGGTGATGTTGTGGGCGTCAAAATATTCCGTCAGTTCTTTTTCACTGTCCAGCTGAAAGCAGCAGCAGTCCTGCATAAAGTCAACGGCAGCTGAAAGCCGCAGGTTTCCACGGGCATCCAGATGGCTGCTGCCTACGATGCGTTCAATTTCAAACATCGAGGATCCTCCCTGTTAAGTCAAGTGGTTTTTTCTTAAAGGCCAAGGTTTTTTATTGCTCCGTTGCGATAGGAACAAGCCCTTTGTAACCGTGGAAATGAACGTTCCCATCTTTCCAAAGGATACAGTCTTGATGTCAGTATATCATATTTTCTTACAAACAAAAGACAAAAAGTGGCGATATGCGAAATAAATCTTGACAGGCGTCCTGATTTCCAGTAAACTATCCAAGTGTCAAGAAAAAATACTTGTCAACAGGAGGAAGCCGAATGAAACTTGTTTCATTTTTTGGAATGGGTTCCTCCGACTTGCCGCCGCAGCTACAGCGAGGGTGCGGCATATGATACGGGGAGAGCATCCTTATGAAATTCGATGACATTGCGCAAACGAGCCTGCTCTACGATTTTTACGGGCAGCTTCTGACGAAGCGGCAGCAGGAGGTTCTGGAATTGTACCATGGGGAAAACCTTTCCCTGTCGGAAATCGCAGAGGAATTTTCCATCAGCAGGCAGGGCGTCCACGACACCTTGAAGCACGGGGAACGGGCGCTGCAAAAGTACGAAGAAACGCTGGGATTGGTGGAAAAATTCACGAAAACCAGGCAGGCCATGGAGGCCGTTGACGCAGCCATTGTCCGGATTGCCGCAGAAAGCCGGGATGCGCATTTCATCGAAGAACTGGAACACATCAGGACCATGATTGATGAACTGGATCGGTAGGAAGGAAATCGGATGGCATTTGAAGGATTATCGGAAAAATTACAGGGCGTCTTTAAAAACCTGAAGGGAAAAGGATCTCTGACGGAAGGGGACATCAACGGAGCCATGCGGGAAGTCAAGCTGGCCTTGTTGGAGGCGGACGTCAACTTCAAGGTGGTGAAGGAGTTCGTGGCCGCCGTCAAGGAAAAAGCCCTGGGGGAAGAGGTGATGAAGAGCCTGACCCCGGCCCAGCAGGTCATCAAAATCGTAGACCGGGAGCTGACGGAGCTGATGGGCGGTGCGGGCAGCAAGCTGACCTACTCGCCGAGGGGCTTCACGGTCCTGCTGATGGTGGGTCTACAGGGAACGGGAAAGACCACCACCTGCGGGAAGCTGGCCAACTATTTGAAGAAAAACGGCAAGAAGCCCATGCTCTGCGCCTGCGATGTCTACAGACCCGCTGCCATCGATCAGTTGGAAGTGGTGGGACAGTCGGTGGACGTGCCGGTGTTCACCATGGAGGGCTGCAAGGAGCCGGAAAAAATCGCTTTGGCGGCCATGCAGGAAGCGGAAATCAAAGGCTACAACGTGCTTATCGTGGATACGGCAGGCCGCTTGCAGATCGATGAAGCGCTCATGGACGAGCTGGTGGCCATCAAATCTGCGGTCAAGCCCCACGAGATTCTTTTGGTGGTCGATGCCCTCACCGGACAGGATGCGGTCAATGCAGCGGAGGGCTTTAACGAAAAGCTGGGAATCGATGGCATCATCATGACGAAGATGGACGGAGATTCCAGGGGCGGCGCCGCCTTGTCCGCCAAGAAGGTCACGGGAAAACCCATCAAGTTCGTGGGCATGGGGGAAAAACTCGATGCCCTGGAGCCCTTCCATCCGGAAAGAATGGCCAGCAGGATCCTCGGCATGGGCGACATGCTGACCCTCATCGAACAGGCGGAGCAGAGCTATGACGATGAGCAAGCGGCTGCCCTGGAAAAGAAAATTCGCAAAAATCAGTTCACGCTGGAAGATTTTCTGGAACAGATCGGACAGATCAAAAAAATGGGAGGCATCGGCAAGCTGCTGGGCATGATGCCGGGCGTGAACGCATCGGCCATGAAAAACGTGGACGTGCAGCAGGGCGAACGGGAATTTGCCCAAATGGAAGCCATCATCCAGTCCATGACCAGGGAGGAGCGAGAAAACCCGGCCATCCTCAATGCCAGCAGAAGAAAGCGCATTGCCAAAGGCTCAGGCCAGACCGTGAGCAAAATCAATTCCCTTGTCAAGCGGTACAATGAGGCAAAAAAAATGATGAAGCAGTTTTCCGGCAAAGGCGGCATGGGAAGGATGAACCGCATGTTCAGGGGCTTTTAGGAACTGGAAAGAAAGAACTTGGACAAGCGATGCGGGATCCAGCGGCATCAGTCCAGGGAGAACCTGGGTTTCCACCAGTGAAAACAAAATTTTAAAACATGCATGTAGGAGGAAGAAGAACATGGTAAAGATCAGATTAAAGAGAATGGGGGCGCACAAAAGGCCTTTTTACAGAGTGGTAGTGGCCGATTCCCGTGCGCCGAGAGATGGAAAATTCATCGAGGAAATCGGATATTACAATCCGCTGACCGATCCGGCGGATGTCAAGATCGATGAAGAAAAAGCAAAGAAATGGCTGGGAATCGGCGCACAGCCTACGGACACCGTAAGAGGACTGTTCAAAAAAGCGGGCGTTCTGTAATGCAGGAAAGTGGTGAAATGTTATGGTAGAATTGGTTAGCACCATCGCAAAGTCCCTCGTTGACAATCCGGACGCGGTAGAGGTTACGGAGTCAATGGCAAAGCAGACCACTGTGATCCAGCTAAAGGTGGCTTCCGAGGATATGGGAAAGGTCATTGGAAAACAAGGGCGGATCGCAAAGGCGCTCCGCACCGTCGTCAAAGCGGCAGCGATAAAAGCAGGCAAAAAAGTCATCGTGGAAATCGTACAGTAAGGCACCTGGAAAAAAATAGCCTGCGCAAATGGCGCAAATCAATGGAAGCAGGCCGATTGCGGCAGGTTATTGCCGGACAGCTTCCTATGGTAAAAACAAGAGGATAGCAGTCAGGGAAAGGCACATGTTCCTGTGGGACAGGGAGATGTGCCTGAACTGTAACTGTAGGGCGTACATGCCTTGTGCAATCAGAGCGTTCCAGCGGCCAGGGCTTTTCAAAGCCTGTGGGTGTCCCGGCCTTTCCGGCAAGCTTTGGAACTTGCAGGGTTCATTGACAGCAGAGGATTCAAGGATGGAAAAAATTTTAATTGGAAAAATTGTCAACGCAGTAGGGTTGAAAGGGGAAGTCAAGGTCTATTGCTACACGGATCGGAAAGAGCGGTTCCAGGAACTGGACGGGATTTGGGTGGAGGATGTCCTTCGTCATATCCAGAAGGCCCGCTGCCAGGGGAACGTGGCGATTCTAAAGCTGGAAGGCATCGACGACCGAAACGCTGCGGAAGCTCAAAAGAACAAAGACGTGTTCATGGAAGAATCGGAGCTGGGTGAACTGCCGGAAGGGACTTATTATGTGCGGGATTTGATAGGCATCCATGTGGCGCACAAAGACGGGGAAGCATTGGGCGAACTGACAGACGTGATTCAAAACAGCGGCCAGGACTTGTATCAAATCGAGTTGGAAAGCGGAAAAAAAATATTGCTGCCGGCGGTTCGGGAGTTCGTCCTCCAGATCGACATGGATGAGCGCCAAATGGTCGTTTCCCTGCCCGATGGCCTGTTGGAATTGTAGGAGGGAGCCATGAAAATTGAGGTTCTTACCTTGTTTCCGGAGATGTTCACCGCCGTCACAGACAGCAGCATCCTGGGCAGGGCGGGCGACAAGGGAATCCTGGACATCAGGCTGACCAATATCAGGGACTATAGCCAGGACAAGCACCATAAGGCGGACGATTATCCCTTTGGCGGCGGCGCAGGGATGCTGATGCTGGCCGATCCGGTGTTTCGGGCAATGGAGGCCATCGGCGCGAAGGGGAAGCGGACGATTTACATGTCGCCTAGGGGCAGGGTGCTGGATCAAGGAAAAATCCAGGAACTGGCAGGGGAATCGGAATTGGTCATCCTCTGTGGCCATTACGAGGGCGTGGATCAACGAGCCTTGGACTATTGGAACATGGAAGAAATCTCCATTGGCGATTACGTATTGACCGGCGGAGAACTGCCGGCCATGGTACTCATCGATTCCGTGGCCAGAATGATACCCAATGTGCTTCAAAATGCCCATTCAAACTTGGAAGAATCCATTTACTGCGGGCTTTTGGAATACCCACAGTACACAAAACCCCGGGAATACAGGGGCATGCAGGTTCCGGAGGTTCTGGTGAGCGGCGACCATGAGCGCATCCGTTTGTGGAAGCTGGAGCAAGCTCTCGTACTGACGAAAGAGCGGCGGCCGGAGCTTTTTCAGGATTTTGTGGAAAAAAAGGAGGTTTTGCCTGAGAAAGAACGGAAAATCTTGGAGAAAATCTTGGAAATGAACCCCTAGCGCATTGAAAGAAGCATGCATTTCGTGTAGAATGGATGTAAGGCGCATTTGGAAGAATGATTTCCTGTTTCATGGAACATGCGTTTCAAACGCGTCCTAACTTGGAGAAACATTATGGGGAAAAAGAACCGAAGGCTGGTATATCTGTTTGTTTTGGCGCTGATTGCGTTGTACATTGTCATTTACGTTGTGCCGAAAGTCACGGGAGCCCTTGAAACGACAGAAATTTTAGAAGCAGGATCGCTGCAGGGAACGGAAGAAACGACATGCTATTTTGTTCGGGACGAGACCGTTTATGAGGCGGGGGGGTCGGCAGAGCTGCAGTACCCCATCGCAGAGGGAACACATATTCGCAAGGGAACGAAGGCCGTCAAGATGACGGAAACAGAGGATTCAAGCCAGGACGAGGGGGACAAGGAGGAAACCTCCAAGTACCAGGGGATCATGGACAGGCTGGGCGAAGACGCGATCCTGACCACCAATGGAAAGGCAGAATCAAGCGGCATCTTCAGCAGCCATGTGGATGGTTACGAGGCATTTTTCACGCCCCAGTCCATGGAAACCATGAAATACGAAGACGTGCAGGAGTTGAGCATCAAGGCAGAGGATGTAAAGCGGGACGAATCTCTGGAAGGGGAACCAATTTTTAAAATCAGCGACAACGACAATTGGTATCTGATGTGCTGGGTAGAAGCGGCAAGCATCGCCAAGTACGAAGTGGGAAGCGAGATGACCGTGCAATTGCCTGCGGGAGCCGTGGATGTGACCATCCAGGATATCATGGAGGATGGGGAACGGTGGAAGATCCTGTTTCGTTCCAACCGCTATTATGAGGAATTCTCAAAGAGCAGGATTGAAGAAGCCAGGATCATTACCCAGGATTACGATGGCCTGATTGCGGAAAACAGCGCCATTACCACCAGGAATGGAAAGCCTGGCGTGATGGTACGGGGAGCCAACGATGAGTACATTTTCACCAGAGTGAAGATCTTGGCCAGGGACGGGGATTATTCCGTTTTGCAGGACGTATCCTTCGTCGATGAGGACGGCACTTCCGTAGATACGGTAGAGGTTTACGATGAAATATTGAAGCACCCTGGAGAAGGGACTTGATGATGAGGAGATGCGAGAATGGAAAATATCAAAGCAAACATCGAAAAGGTCAATGAAAAGAAGGCTGCGGCCGCAGCAAAAACCGGAAGGACTGCGGACGACATCTTGCTGGTAGGGGTCACAAAGACGCGCAGCGCAGAAGAAATCAACAAGGGAATCGAGGCAGGACTGACGGATATCGGAGAAAACAAGGTGCAGGAAATCATGGACAAGTATGATTTTGTCAAGCCGGTGAGATGGCATATGATTGGACATTTGCAGACAAACAAGGTAAAATACATCATCGACAAGGTTTCCATGATCCATTCGGTGGATTCGTACAAGCTGGCAGAGGAAATCAACAAAAGAGCCGGCCAACACGACCTTGCCATGGACATCCTGATACAAGTCAATTCCGCACAGGAAGAAAGCAAATTTGGCATTTCCACGGATGAGACGGAAGAGTTGATTCGCCGTATTTTGGAAAATTGTCCTAACATCAGGATCAGAGGACTGATGTGCATCGCACCCTTTGCGGAAAACCCGGACGACATTCGGGTTTACTTTGCGGAGGTGAAAAAATTGTACGACCAATATGGAACCATAGCGCATGAGCGGCTGGACTTTCAATATTTGTCCATGGGCATGTCCCATGACTTTGAAGCGGCCATAGAGGAAGGTTCCAACTTGGTTCGGGTAGGGACGGCCATATTTGGAGAACGGGATTACAGTAAGAAAAAATAACAGGAGGCGATTATGAGTATTTTAGGAAAATTCAAAGATTTGGTGGGACTGGATGACTACGATGAAGACGAAGAGTACGAGGAGGTACACTCCACAAGCAACAGGCGGGCTTCCGACACCAGGCTGCCTTTTGACGCGCCAAAGCCGGAGCCGCATGGCGATGGGAAGGTGATTCCCATGCAGAACAGGACGGTTAGCGCCATCACCAGCGCATTCAAGCTGGTTGTGATTGAACCTGCGGGTTTCGATGAATGCCCAAAGCTGGTGGACAGCCTTAAGAGCAAAAAGCCCATCATCATCAATCTGGAGCGAATCGAATCGGATACGGCCAGGAAGATTTTCGACTTCCTCAGCGGAGCCACCTATGCGCTCAATGGCAACGTGCAGAAAGTAGCGAACAACATTTTCGTGTTTGCTCCTGAAAACGTGGACATCGCCGCCGGGGTAGAACACAAGGGATTTAGCTTTGACAACGGCAAAAAGAATGGGAACCCTTGGAATTAATGGAGGTGCAGCATGATTTCCCCTTTAGAGATACAGGAAAAAGAGTTTTCAAGAGGTCTGAAGGGCTTTAAAGAAGATGAAGTCAATCAATTCCTGGATCAGATTACGCTGGATTTGGAGCAGCTCCTGGAAGAAAACCGACAGCTCAAAGCAGAGCGGGATCAGATGGAAGAGGAATTGAAAAAGTACAAGACAACGGAAGGTTCCATCGTGGAAACCCTGGAAACGGCAAAAGCCCTCATGGGAGAAATCTCCGTGAGCGCAGAAAAAAGAGCGCAGGTGTTAGTGAAAAATGCGGAACTGGATGCCCAGCAAATCCAGCGCGCGGCCAGGGAAGAGGCCAACCGCCTGTACGAAGAAAACTCGGCCCTCCGCAGCAAGGTGGATGGCTTCAGGCTGAAATACAAACAGCTCCTGGAGTCGGAACTGCAGCACTGCGATTCCATGGTAACGGATTTGTTCCCGGAGCTGGAAATGGATGATTTGAAAGAACTGCCTGCGGCAAAGAACACAAAAAAGACAAAGACCACGCTTCCCAGGGACGATCGGAAAAAGACCATGGTCCACGTCAAGAAATAATTCCGTGAGAATGGAGGCAGGGCGTATTTGCCCGTGATGTTTCAATGCGCTACTATCTCATAATCGCAGCCATCGTAGCCTTGGATCAAACTGTGAAACATGCTATTTCCAGCACCATGGCGCAGGGTGAGTCCATTCCTGTGGTGGAGGGCGTTTTCCATGTCACCTGCGTGCAGAACACCGGAGCGGCATTCAGCCTGATGGAAGGGTTTCGCATTTTATTGATTGCGTTGCCGGTGGTCATTGTTTTGGCTGCCATGGGTTTTATCCTTTTGAAAAGGAAAACCGCCCATCCCTTGTTGCTCACGTCCCTGGCTTTCATCTGCGGCGGGGGACTGGGAAACGTCATCGACCGGGCTGCCTTTGGCTATGTGGTGGATTATTTGGATTTTCGGGTATTTCCGGTTTTTAACATAGCCGATATTTTTGTGTGCCTGGGGTGTGGGCTTTTGCTTCTGTATGCGATTGTCGTGGATAGAAAGGATTCGGAAAAAGGGCAGCATGCAAAATGAGACAATCTATGAGGTGAAGATCGGGGAAGAGCAGAAAGGAGCGAGAATCGATTCGGCTCTTTCTTTTGCATTAGATGGGATTTCCAGGAGCTTTGTCCAAAAGCTCATCGAGGGCGGGCGCGTGGAATTGGATGGGGTAGTCTGCACCAGCAAAAAGCTGCGAGTGGAGCCTGGACAGGAGATCAGGATCGGAGTGCCCGAACCGGAGGGGCTGGACGTGATGCCGGAGAACATCCCCCTGGACATCGTTTACGAGGACAGGGACGTGCTGGTGGTCAACAAACCAAAGGGCATGGTGGTCCATCCGGCGGCAGGAAATCGCAGCGGCACGCTGGTCAACGCCATTTTGAATCACTGTGGGGACGATCTGTCCTCCATCAACGGCGTGGTTCGCCCAGGCATCGTCCATCGAATCGACAAGGATACCAGCGGCCTTTTGATGGTGGCGAAAAACGACATGGCGCACCGCTCCCTGGCGGAACAGCTGGAGCAGCATGCCATAGTGCGCGCATACAGCGCCATCGTGTACCATAATTTTGCCCAGGACGAGGGAACCATCGATGCGCCCATTGGGCGGGATCCCAAAAATAGGCTGCGTCAGGCGGTGACGGATTTGCATTCCAAACGGGCAGTGACCCATTACAGGGTCGTGGAGCGATTCGGAACCTTCACCCATATCGAGGCAAAGTTGGAAACAGGGCGCACCCATCAAATCCGCGTGCATATGGCTTATGTGAAGCACCCCTTGCTTGGGGATTCGGTCTACGGGCCTGGGAAAAATCCCTTTGGAGCAGAGGGGCAGGTGCTTCACGCCAGGCTGCTGGGCTTTCGCCATCCCAGGAGCGGCGAATCCATGGCCTTTGAAAGCCCCTTGCCCGATGAATTTAAAAAAATCCTGGAGAAATTAAGGAGCAAGCGATGAGCAAACGAAGTTTTCAGCCGGGAACCATGCTCAACCCGGTTCCAGTGGTCATGGTGTCCTGCGGCATCGGAGATGAAACAAACATCATCACCATCGCCTGGACGGGCATCGTCAATTCCGATCCGCCCCTGACGTATGTTTCCGTGAGAAGGGAACGCCATTCCCACCGCATCATTGCAGAAAGCGGCGAGTTCGCTATCAACCTCTGCACGGAAAAGCTGGCCTTTGCTGCGGACTTTTGCGGCGTGCGCTCCGGGCGGGATCTGGACAAGTTCCAGGCCCAGTCCCTGACTGCCGTAAGGGGAGAAAAGGTTTCTTGTCCCATCATAGAGGAAGCGCCGGTGAATTTGGAGTGCGTGGTAAAGGAGCAGCACAGGTACGGCACCCATGACATGTTCGTAGCGGAAATCGTCAACGTGCGCGTTGATGAACGCTTGATCGATGAAAATGGCCGCATTTGCTTGGATAGGGCGGGGCTGATCTGCTATAACCATGGGGAATATGTTCCCCTGGGCAAAGAACCCTTGGGAAGGTTCGGTTATTCGGTGATGAAACCAAAGACCAGAAAACGCCTGGAAGCTGAAAGGCGGAAAAGGGCGAGAACCCAAAAGCCGCAAAGCGCAGGTGCGCAAAAACGACAAAAGGCGGAATCCCCAAAAGGGAAGAATACGGGAGCCCCGACGAAGAAAAAGCAAAAGTGCGGATCGAAAAAAAGCAGGTCAAAAAACGGAATAAAAAAAAGTAAGTCAAAAAAGGGACCGAGCCGCAGATAGCGGCTCGGATTAGGGCATGTTCAAACGATCGTTCCAATTTCAAACACGCCTGGAATCAACGTTCTTTCTTCTTTCTGTCAGAGGCAAGAACTTTAATGGAGTCAAGGCAGTCTTCACAGATGTAGCCTCCTTTAAAGACAAAATTGTTGTAGAGTTGTCCGCACACGGAACAAGTGGAACCCTGTTGGGACTTTTGTGCGTTTGTAGTTGATTCTGTTTTTTTCTTAGCCATGAACGACCTCCTTCTTTTACATATTCTTTAGAACATGATTAGCATATACCAGTAATTGACAAAAAGCAATAGGAATTAGAAAAAAATAATAAAAAAGTAATAAAATGTAATCAAACAGTCGGATTTCGTAACAGGAAAAACCCACCTCGAATCAGGATTGCGTCAGATAGAGGTGGGTAGAAAGCGTAGGCGGGAAGATGATTGATGAACTTTGTGGGGAAAGCAGAACCCATGTGGGCGCATACTTGCTTTGCCATTGCCATGCCCATGCCTGGGAAGTCATCGGGAAGGCGGTTTCCCGGATTCAGGAACTTTCGGTGTGACATAGACGGTTCGGTTATGAGTGAAAATGACCATGCCAGGCCTTGCGCCGACAGGCTTTTTCACATATCGAACCTGGGTGTAGTCCACGGGCACGTTTTCTGAAGACCGCCCCTTGCTGTGGTAAGCGGCAATGGCAGCGGCATCGAAGATGGCACTTTCCGTCAGCTCGCGGCCTTCTGTAAAGAGAATCACATGGGAGCCGGGGATGTCCTTGGTATGGAACCAGTAATCCTTTGGCCCTGCCATTTTCAGGGTCAGGAGATCGTTCTCCTTGTTGTTGTGTCCGGCCAAGATGCGCAGGCCATTGGCTGTCCTGTATTCAAAAGGCCGGGCCTTTCCTTTTTTGTGGGTGTCAGCGGCCTTCCGCTTCCGCAGGAATCCGGCCTCAACCAGTTCCTGCCGGATGTTCTCCACTTCCTCGATGGCATCGACCTGATCGAGGAAGGACAGGACGGATTCCAGATAGCGGATGTCCCGATCCGTTTCTTCCATTTGGATCTTTTTCTCTTTCACGGCGGTCTTTGCCTTTCCATATTTTTTAAAATATCGCTGGGCGTTTTTCGAGGCCGCATATTTGGGATCCAGGGGGATTTCCACCTGGGTGCCATCGTAATAATTGTTTACAGTGACCTTGTTTGCACCGGGTTTCACAAGGTGGATGTTGGCAGTGAGCAGTTCGCCGTAGAGCCGGTACTGCTCCGAGTTTTCGGCCCGCAGCAGATCCTCCCCCAGCCGCTGCCGCTTTAGGCGCAGCTTGTCCAGCGCCGCGGATGCGACCTTTTTCAAATCCGAGGATTTTTGCTTGGTGCGGTTGGAGGATTCCCGATGGAGAAAAAAGTAGTCCAGCATCTCGCTGGCTGTTTCAAAGGCCAGATGATGGGGGTAAATGTCCAAGGGTACCACATGGAAATCTCCAGGGCTGCCATCCTCCTTCACATAGACCTGGGGCGAAAACGTCATGGATTCCAGGGAATCGCGAATCTGCTCCAGCCGTTCGTAGGGCGTGGGGCTGTCCGCCAGGGCTTGGGCAACGGCAGGCGAAATCCCGCCGATGCCAGCGAGGTAAGCCTTGGGGGTTTGATCCAGGGATGCGATCTGCTCCCGGGAAATGTCCACGAAGGGAATCTTGTCCTGGGCAGGAGGATATTCGTACCATTTCCCAGGCAGGATTTGGCGAACTCGATTCACATCGATGGAGATGCGCTTGATGCTGTCCATGATTTTTCCCGTGTTCATATCCACCAAGACAATGTTGCTGTGCTTCCCCATGATTTCAAAGATCAGCTTTTTGTTGACGGAAAAGCCCAGTTCATCGATGGTTTCCATGGTCATTTCGATGATGCGCTCCGAATCCTTTTGCGCAATGTCCGTGATGCGCCCGCCTTGCAGATGCTTTCTCAGCAGCATGCAGAAACCCATGGGACTGGGCGGGTTGGGCGGGTTTTCCTCGATCAAGTGGATTCGGGCATGGTTGCTGTTGGCGGAAGCGTACAGCTTGCGATTCCCCTTTTTCGTATGGATGTGAAAAACCAGCTCGTCCGGTTCGGGCTGGTAGACCTTTTCGATTTTCCCCAGAACCAAGGCGTTTTTCAATTCTCTTGCCACTGCGTTTGTGACAATTCCATCAAAAGCCATAATTTATTACCGCAACCTTTCTGAAATGTAGTATAATGAACGCAACTGATTTTAACGGCGTTGCCGCAAGGAAGCGTTCATTGAATCACGAATCTCGATTGTGGGTTC
>CAZVBL010000033.1:0-8122 GCA_964625475.1 uncultured Zhenpiania sp.
GTAATGATGGAAAATTCCCTGATAGAAATATAGAGCGGGTTTTTCCTGTAGCTTTTTTGCACCATAACAAGCCATATCATGAAGATACAGAGCGCACAGGCCACAAGTGCCAGGATGTAACCCATAAAAATCAAATTCGTATACATAGTATGTTACCATTTATTATGTTATCACGGATGCCCCATTCGTTTACCAGCTTCATTATATAGGATTCGCCTGGCTTTTAAAAGTGGGGAGCAGTTTGTCAGGCACTTCGTTTTTGGAGGATGAAGCGAAAAGTCAGGTTTTGCCTTGCACCCCTTCCGGCAATTTCCTCAAAACCAAATGAGCCAGGATCCCGATGAAAATTCCGCTGATCATGCCGGAAAACAAAAGCACGGGAAAATACAAAAACAGCTTTGTGTTCTCCACGATGGCCGCTGCTACCAGGAGCTGCCCCAGATTATGGGCAACGCCGCCAGCCATGCTGATGCCTATGGTGGAAAAAAGCCCCGTCTTTTTCAAAAGCACCATCGCCACAAAGCTCAAAATCCCTCCGGCCAGTGCATACATGGCTCCGAAAAAGCCGTTGAACAAAAGCCCGGCCACCAAAATCCGCAACACATTGATCGTCAGCGTGTAGCGCGCCCCCAGGACATACAGGGACACCAAAACCACCAGATTGGCGATTCCCAGTTTTACGCCGGGAATGCCAGCGTTGAACGGGATGATCGCTTCCACATAAGAGAAGATCAGAGCCAGGGCTGCCATCATGGCGGAAAGCGCGATCTTGTATGAAATTGAATTTCTTCCAGCATTCAATGCCACGCCCTCCTACTTCGCAATTGCGTCAAAATCATCGTCCTGCCCGTCCTGGCTGCCCTGGATTTCCACCACTACTTTGTTGGGCAGGCAGATGATGCTCTGGGACGGGGTTGAAATTTTTCCCTGGTGTACGCAATTTTGATTGGCGCAGTCTGAAAAGACCATTGAAACCTGACCGTCTTTTATGGTAATCTTATTGATATGGTCGTCCTGGTCGATGACAACGGTTCGATCTTCCAGCAAGCTGTAAGAAGCGTATTCCTCGCCGCCTGCTGAAATCACCACCATCTGCCCAGGCTCCCGCTCCGTGGAAAGCCACCAGGAAGCCCCAAGCCCGGCTGCGACCAGGAAAACCGCCAGAACGACATCTGCTTTGCGAATCATGGAAACTCCTTCGATCGTGAAACCCATGAGAGGTATGATTATGAGATTAAAAACAAGAATCCTCTTTTTTGCACTCTGCACAGGCTTTATTATAACACAAACAGGCTGCAAAAACCAGGAACCCGTAGAACAAACGGAATTTCTGCTCAACACCACCTGCACCATCACGGTGTACGGCATGGAAGAGCAAAAAGCGCAGGCGGCCATCCAAGCGGGATTCGACTGCTGCCGGGACTACGAGAACCTGTTGAGCAAAACGGTGGAAGGCAGCGATATTTACAGGCTGAACCATGCGCAGGGGCAGCCGGTGGAGGTTAGCGATGCTGCGCTGGAAGTCCTCAAGCTGGGCATCCAATACGGCGACTTGTCCGAGGGCATGTTCGACATCACCATCGGCGCAGTGTCCGCCCTGTGGGATTTCACGGATGTCAACGCTCCTGTGCCCTCTGAGAAAGCGTTGAAAGCCGCCGTTCGGACCGTGGACTATCGGCAAATCAAAATCCAGGGAAACCAGGTGCGGCTGGCAAACTCCAAAGCCCAGGTGGATTTAGGCGGAATCGCCAAGGGCTACATCGCCGACCGAATGACCGAAGTCCTGGAACGGCAGGGTGCGGATCGAGCCATCATCAACCTGGGGGGAAACATCGTGGCCATTGGAGAAAAGGAAGCCGGGACACCTTGGAAAATCGGGGTGGAAAAGCCTTATTCCGACCGCACCGAGATTTTAGGCGCAGTGGAAATCGCCGATGCGACCATTTCCACTTCGGGCATTTACGAGCGATACATCCGCAAGGGCGACAAATTGTACAACCATGTTTTGGATCCTCACACCGGATATTCCGTGGAAAACTCGCTGGATTCCGTGACGGTCCTGGCAGGGAAAGGGGAGTCCGTGGATTGCGATGCGCTGGGAACCATCTGCCTGATGTTGGGAGAGAAAAAAGGACGAAAGCTTTTGGAAACCATGGACGGCGTGCAAGCTGTTTTTGTGGACAAAGAAGAAAACATGACAACGGTAAACGGCATGAAGATCATAGAAACCGACTAAAGCCCAATTGTTTGGAAAACGCAATTGGGGGCAGACGAAGCTGCGATATATGGGCATACGAAGTAAACGCCAATATGATGATGCGGTCAAAAAATTAGAAGGACGGGTTTTCGGACAGTCTGGGGGGCAACAAACATGAAGATGCGCAATACCGAAAAAGAGGTTTCGCCCGATTGGCGAAAGCAAAAAAAAGGTTCACAGGGGCGAAAGGGTGCGGACGGCTTTTCCCAAAAGCTGCGGCATGCTTTCTGTGAAAACCGATATGTGTTCCTGGCCTTTCTCATACCCTTTTTTATTATGTTCCTGACCTATGCGGCAGCCGATTTTTTCCCATTTGGGGAAAACCAGGTTGCGGTCATCGACATGTACCATCAATACTTCCCATTCATCAGCGAGCTGCACGAAAAGCTCCAGAACGGCGGCAGCCTGTTGTACACCTGGAACGGGGGGCTGGGGACGAATTTTTTGTCGCTGCTTTCCTACTACATGGCAAGCCCCCTCTATTTCCTGACCATCTTTGTGCCGGACGCTTATTTGATGGAAGCCGTGACCTTGATCATCCTGGCGAAGATCGGCTTTGCTGGCGCTTTCATGGCTATCTATCTCAGGGGCATGCACGGCAGGTGCGATTGCGCCACTGTGGCCTTTTCCACGTTATATGCCCTTTGTGCCTATGTGATGGGCTATTACTGGTGTCTCATGTGGCTGGATGTGGTTGCGCTGCTGCCCCTTTGCATGCTGGGACTCAATCGGCTCATCGATCGGGGAGCCTTTAAATTGTATACGATTTCCATTGCCGCCATGATGCTGACCAACTATTACATCGGGGGAATGGTGTGCATCTTTATCTTCTTTTACTATCCTGTTTTGTATTTTTCCAGGACGGAAAAGCGAGGCGCTGGCAGGTGCCTTCGCACCACGGGAAAGGCTGCGCTTTGCTCCCTGGCAGGGATTTTCATTTCGGGGGTCACGCTGCTGCCAACCTTTCTCAGCCTGCAAAATACGTATTATGTGGATTCCGCCATGCCGGAGGAGTCCACCTTTTACAATTCAGTTTTAGATGTGCTGACGAACCTGTTGCCGAATATCGCCCCCACGGTGCGGGAAGGGCTTCCCAATATTTATTGCGGGCTGCCATGCGTGCTATTGGTGGCCTGGTTTTGCATATGCCGGGGGATTCCTCTGCGGAAACGGCTGCTCCATTGCGGCATGCTGGCCTTTCTCGTGTTCAGCCTGAATTGGAACAAGCTGGACTTCATGTGGCACGGGTTTCATTTTCCAAACCAATTGCCTTATCGCTATTCGTTCGTGATTTCCTTCCTGCTGGTTGCGCTGGCTTACGAAGCGTTCCTGCATATCGGACAAATTTCCAGGGGGCAGCTGGCGGCCATCGGCGTTGGCTGCGGCGCATACATCGTCCTGGCACAGCAGCTTTATGAAACGGAGCTGAGAGCGGATTTCGTCTATGTGGCATTGTTCCTGTTGATGTTGTACATGGCGTTTCTGGCGGTTTATCGCATGAAGAAATTCAACAAAACCCTGCTGTGCTTCCTGCTGTTGGTGGTGGTAGGCGGGGAAATGCTCAACAGTGCGGCAATTGCGGTGGATACGGTCAGCAGCACGGTGCGCGGCGACTATTTTTCTGAAAGCAGCGCCATGAAGGAGATGGTGAAAGACATACGAAAACAAGATACGGGGTTTTACCGCATAGAAACGGCGGAATCCACAATCCTCAATACGCCCATGCTGTACCATTATCCGGGGGTTTCGGAATTTTCCTCGACCGTCAATGGAAACGTGTCCTATCTGATGGGTCAGCTGGGGCTGGAAGCGAAGGATGAGAAGAATCGATACAACTATGTGATGACGACGCCGGTCATGAACGCCCTCCTTAATGTCCGCTACATCCTCAGCCGGGGAAAGCCCATCGAAGGCGAAGACGCATTGACCCTGGCGGGCGGCGAAGAAACCAGCAGCATCTACGAAAACAAATACGATTTGTCCGTTGGCTATATGGTGGACGAAAAGGTTTTCAATGAGTGGGACGAGGATCAGGATGACCCATTCATGGTTCAGAACGATTTTGTGCAATGCGCTGCGGGAACCTCGGAGGAACTGTTTAGCAGCCTTGGCGAACCGGAGATGACAAGCGTCAATGCGGCCCTCGATGCGTGGGTCGATGGTTATGTCGCTTGCGAAGCCACAGATGCTGACAATGCGGCAACTGTGGATTTGACCTACACTTCTCCAAAGGAGCAGCAGGTTTACGTGTACGCAGAGACGGATGGTGCGGAAACCATGGTTGCCGTGACGGAAAACGGCAGGAGCGTCCCCATGCAGGAGGATTGCGGCGCGGTCGTCAGCGTGGGGAAACTTGCGGCAGGGGAGACGGTCACCATTTCCATCCAGTATGAAGCTGGTCAAGCGGGAGAAATCAAGACTTATGCTTATGGCCTGGAGCAAGCGGCCTGGGATCGGGCTTATCAGTTGCTGGACGATGAAACGCTGGAGGTGACCGATTACAGCGATACGGAAATCGCAGGCAACATCCAGGCGCAGCGAGATGGCTATTTTCTCACCTCCATTCCCTATGAAAAGGGCTGGAGCCTGGAAGTAGACGGAAAACCGCAAAAATTACAGGCATTGTGCGATGGCCTCATCGCTGTGCCCATGCAAGCCGGAAGCCATGAGGTGCGACTGACCTACAGGCCAGACGGCATGATCCCAGGGATTCTGTTGAGCCTCTGCGGCATCGGCATATTGGTTGCCATGGGGTTCGTGCGGGGCATGCCAGGGCTGAAACCCACAGGCGGAAAAGCATATGGATCAGGGAGCGGGACAGGATCTGATTCCAAAGGCGGGAGACAACCTGAGAGGCGCTCTGCCTTTGGGCTGCGGCGAAGGCGATTTTTGTGATAAAAGGGGAAATGGAGTCGCTTTCATTCATGGTTCCCACATGAAAAGCGGCTTCGCTTCATGCGCTGCGCCATTTTTCCACCAATTGCGCCATGGCATCGGGTATTTCTTTCAGCGGAATCTGGTTGTAGTACAAAACCAGGGACGGGAACCGTTCCTTCGGCTTTTCCCCTTCCCCATAGGAAACTGAGGGAATCGCAACGATCCCCAGGGCTTTTGCATCGGCGCAAAGGTCCTCCGGAAGCTTTTTGCTTTTCACCTCCACAATGACCGTAATGCCAGAGGACGTGTTGGTAGGCCTGGTAAAATCCGTTGTCAGGCAGCGGATGACTGCGCTCAATTTCTGGGAATACAAGTTGCGCAGCTTTTTGATGTTGGTTTGATAAAAGCCCCGTTCCATGAACAGCGCCAACGTGAGCTGCTCCATCTTGGAACAGGTCTGGGTGTAGTCGGTCCTGATGGAATGGAAAATGGCTTCCATGGCAGGGGGCAGCACCATATAACTGATTTTGATGGAAGAAAACAAGGTCATGGAAAAGGAACCCAGGTAAACGACCCGTTCCCGCACGTCCAGCCCCTGCAGTGCGGGAATCGGCTTGCCGAAATACCGCAGTTCGCTGTCGTAATCGTCCTCTATGATAATGCTGTCGTTCTTGGAAGCCCACTCCAGCAGTTCGTATCGTTTCCCCACGGGCATGACGGCTCCGGTGGGCACCTGGTTGGACGGGCTTACATAAACAGCGGATCGGATATTGAAGGGGAGCTTGTCGATGGAAATCCCCTCTGCGCCCACATCCACAGGCGCAATGGAAAATCCCCTGTCCCGAAAAATGTTCCGGACAGGCATGTAGCCGGGATTTTCCACAGCAACATGGCCGATGGACATTTTTTTTAAGATGTTGGCAAGCTGGTTGGTAATTTGCTGCGTTCCTGCGCCGATGACGATCTGGGAAGGCTGACACATCACGCCTCGCGAGCGGTACAGGTATTTGGCAATTTCGTACCGCAGCGCCATTTCCCCCTGTGGGTCGCTCTCAAAGAAGAGCAGGGGGGAGTATTCGGTAATCACTTTGTTGACGCACTTTTTCCACTTGTTAAAGTCAAAGCAGTCCGGGTCATAATAAAATTCAGGCACCTGCTTTTCCATCGTCATATCCAGCGGGGAAACTTCCCGTTTCTGCGGAACTTCGGATCCGGGGAGCCTGGTCGGCAGCACATTGCTGGCGTAATAGCCGGACTGGGGCTTGCTGTAGATATAGCCCTCTACGGATAGTTGGCTGTAAGCAAGTTCGATGGTGGTCATGCTCAGGCCCAGCGACTTTGACAGGCTGCGAAGGGAAGGCAGCTTTTCGCCCTGGTCGATCTCGCCTGACAAAATGGCCTCCTTGATATAGTCGTACAATTGCAGGTAATAAGGGCGTTTCGCATGTTCATCAATATGAGGAATGATCGCTTTCATCTCAACTCCTGAATTTGTGAATTTGTTCGGGCGAGAAAGCTTTCCTGGCCTCGCCCGGCTGCACCGATTCCCGTGCAAGGGATAGATGCCGTCCTAAATGTCAGTTTCTGTTTTGCGAGCGTCTTTGCGTTTCACACCATTTTCACATCAATCCGATGAACTGCTGCACTGCCAGGGAAACAACAGCCACCACGAACCAGCAGCAAAGCCCCAGGCTGATGGGTTTCAGCCCATTTGTCAGCAGTTTCTTCAGATCCGTGTTCAGGCCGATCGCAGTCATGGCCATGACAATCATGAATTTGCCCATGGTGACGAGCAGCTCCGGCAGGCCTTCAGGCAGAGGCACGAAGGTGTTGATGACAGCCGTCAGCACAAACCCCAGCACGAACCAGGGAAAGATTTTGGCAATGCTGTAATTTTTGTCGGCGCTGCCTTCCGCTGCTTGGATTTTCATCATTTTTTTCGTGGTGTAGACAGCGAGAACCAGCGTGATGGGAACGATCATCAGCGTTCTGGTCAGCTTTACGATAGTAGCGAAAGCCAGGGCGACATTGTTCCCCGAAGCTGCGCTCCAGGAAGCTCCGGCAGCCACGACGGAAGACGTATCGTTGATTGCGGTTCCTGCCCACATGCCAAAGCCAGTGTCAGTCAGTCCCAGCAGGCGTCCCAGAGGCGGGAAGATGAATACGGCGATGATGTTAAACAGGAAAATCGTGGAGATGGCCTGTGCCACATCTTCGTCGTCCGCCTGGATGACAGGAGCAGTAGCAGCGATGGCGGATCCGCCGCAGATGGATGTCCCCACGCCGATGAGGGTCGTGGTCTTTGCCTCGATTTTCATGGCTTTTCCAATGAAAAAAGCAGTCAGAAACGCTGCGCTCAAAGTGAAAACCATGACCAGCAGGGATTGCCCGCCCACCTTAATCACATTGAACAGGTTCATTTCAAATCCCAGCAAAATGATGGACCACTGGAGAATTTTTTTAGACGTGAACTGAATGCCGCCTGTCAGGATTTCGGGACGCTTAAAAAGCGCGATGATCATCCCAAACAAAATGCCGAATACCGGTCCGCCAATGATGGGGAACGCCTGCCCCAACAACCATGCGGGAATCGCAATAACCAGGCAGATAAGAAAACCGGGTCCGTTTTTTTTCGCAAAATCCATTGATGCACCTCCATCGTTTCAATCGCCATCAAGTATTGTGTCACGAATTTCCTTTGAACATACAATCAGTTACGAGCAGCGTTCATTATACCACGAATTACCTTTGGAAATAGAATCGAAATTCGTGATTCAATGAACGCATCTTTGCGGCAACGCCGTTTCCATCATCAGCGTTCATTATACTGCGAACTTCCTCTGAAACCACAATCCCAGGTTCGCAATTCAATGAACGCATCCCTGCGGCAACGCCGTTTCAATCGGCAGCGTTCATTATACTGCGAACTTCCCCTGAAACCACAATCCCAGGTTCGCAATTCAATGAACGCACCCCTGCGGCAACGCC
>CAZVBL010000033.1:8222-23457 GCA_964625475.1 uncultured Zhenpiania sp.
GAAACCACAATCCCAGGTTCGCAATTCAATGAACGCATCCCTGCGGCAACGCCGTCCCAATCGGCAGCGTTCATTATACCACGAATTACCTTTAGAAATAGAATCGAAATTCGTGATTCAATGAACGCGCCCCTGCGGCAACGCCGTCCCAATCAACAGCGTTCATTATTATACCACCACACGCAAATAAAATCAATTTTAAACATGGAAATTTCTGGCTTTTTCTGCCACCCAAAACATGCAGCGTTCCATTTGGCTCAGTTGTCGAGGCGGAAAGCCAAAAAAAGATTTCAAGTTTTTTCAAGAAATTTGATAAAAGAGTGTTGACAATCCTATATAAGAGTGGTAAATTTAAACTGTAATTAGCACTCGCCTTAAAAGAGTGCTAACAGGAGGATCGAATATGGATCTGAGCGAACGGAAATTGAGAATATTGCAGGCCATCATTAGCGATTTCATCAATACTGCGGAACCAATCGGCTCCAGGACCCTTTCAAAGAAATTTGATTTAGGGATCAGCCCAGCCACCATCAGAAATGAAATGGCGGATTTGGAAGAGATGGGTTTTTTGACGCACCCCCATACCTCGGCAGGTCGAGTACCGTCAGAGCAGGCCTACAGGCTGTATGTGGATGCCATGATGAAAAAACGGGAGTTATCGGAGGAAGAAAAAAACGCCATTGCCAGCAAGCTTTACGATCATGTTGCGGAGCTGGAAAAGACCGTGCAGCATGCGGCGGAGATTTTGTCGGAAATTACCAACCTGACGTCCTTTGCCCTGATGCCATCCCCGGATGAAGATACGCTGGACTACATCAACCTGCTCCCGGTGGATGAACACACGGTGGTGCTGATGATCGTTTCCCACAGCGGCAAAGTGTCCAACACAGCTCTCAAATTGAAGGTTCCATACACGGAGGAGAGCCTGGAACTGCTGGCAAAGAACATGACCTACAATTATCGGGGCAAGACTTTGGGCGAAGCCCTGACAGTGGATATCATCGAAGCCTTTGAAACGGACATTGAGGCTATGAGCGCCCTGGAAAAGAAAGTGATGCCCAATTTCATTCGTACGCTGGAGGACATGCTCAACGTCAATTTGTACATGGATGGGCTGACCAATATTTTTTCCATTCCGGAGTACAATGACATTGACAGGGCGAAGATGTTCCTGGAAATGCTGGGGGAAAAAGAAAATTTCATCCGGACCCTCATCAACAGGGAAAACGGCGTGATCATTACCATAGGAAAAGAAAATACAGAGGACACGATGCAGGACTGCAGCCTGATTACCGCTACCTACCATGTAGACGGAAAACTGGCGGGAAAGATCGGCGTAATCGGTCCCACGCGGATGCGATACGGGGAAATCACATCCGTAGTTGAATATTTAACGGAGAACATCAGCAACACATTCAAAATGTCAGGAGGAGAAGGAGGCAAGGATGATGAGTAAAGAACCAAAAGCACAGGAAGAGAAGATCGAAGAAGCGCAGGATGCAAACGCCGATCTAGCGGAAGAGAAGCCTGAAGATGCGGGAAACCCGGAAAATCCGAAAGAAGCAAACGAAACAAAAGAAGCGAAAGAAGAACCAAAAGGATCGGAAGAATCGGAGGATCAGGAGGTTGACGAGGAGCCACAGGATTCGCAGCAGGATGAAGAAGCCTCCAAGGATGGGAACAAGGAGCCAAAGGAGCCAGAGGAAGACGAAAGCAGCCGATACATGCGGCTCATGGCGGATTTCCAGAATTACAAAAAACGAGTGGAAAAAGAAAAGAGCGACATTTACTCCTATGCCAATGAAAAACTGGCGACAGAGCTTCTGGCAGTGTTGGACAACTTCGAGCGGGCTTTGGATCATGAAGGCGAGGACAAAAATTTCAAAGAGGGCATGGAGATGATTTTCAAACAGCTCTTCGACGTGCTGGAAAAGTCAGGATTGAAGGAAATTCCCGCCCTTGGCGAGGATTTTGACCCCAACTTCCACAATGCGGTCATGAACGAGGACACCGATGAATACGAAAGCGGCAAAGTTTCAGGCGTGATGCAGAAGGGTTATACCCTCAACGGGAAAGTGATACGCCCATCCATGGTGCAGGTGGCCAGCTAGAATCGCCAGCTGGGCGAGAGTGGATTGCATGATGCATCATTGGTAAACGATTTTGTTCATGTTTTGGAAATATTGAAAGCGATATTTTCTAAATGAAACATAGATTATAAGATAGAAAAGGAGAGATTATAATGGGAAAGGTAATAGGAATAGACTTAGGCACGACGAACTCGTGCGTAGCGGTTTTGGAAGGGGGAGAACCTGTCGTAATCGCAAATGCGGAAGGAAACAGAACGACCCCATCTGTAGTGGGTTTTACGAAAAACGGAGAGCGGCTCATCGGTGAAACGGCCAAGAGACAGGCCATCACCAATCCTGAGCGGACCATCGCATCCATCAAGCGGCACATGGGCACGGATCATACGGTGGAAATCGATGGCAAGAAATATACGCCGCAGGACATTTCCGCAATGACTTTGAGCAAATTGAAAGCGGATGCGGAAAGTTATCTGGGAGGAACCGTAACAGAAGCGGTGATCACGGTTCCGGCATACTTCACCGACAGCCAGAAGCAGGCTACGAAGGATGCGGGAAGAATCGCCGGTTTGGATGTCAAGCGGATCATCAACGAGCCGACTGCGGCCTCCCTGGCGTATGGCTTGGACAAGGACGAAGCGCAGCACAAGATCCTGGTATACGACCTGGGCGGCGGCACATTCGATGTTTCCATCCTGGAGCTGGGTGACGGCGTATTTGAAGTTCTGGCCACCAACGGCAATAATAAGCTGGGGGGCGATGACTTTGACGATGCAGTGCTCAATTACCTTGCGGACACCTTTGCCAAGGAAAACGGCATTGACCTGAGAAACGACAAGATGGCGCTCCAGAGGCTGAAGGAAGCCGCTGAAAAAGCCAAGAAGGAATTGTCCAGCGCACAGTCCACCAATATCAACCTGCCCTTCATCACGGTAAACCAGGACGGCCCACTGCACATGAACATCGACCTGACAAGGGCCAAGTTCGACCAACTGACTTCTGACCTGGTACAAAAGACCATCGACCCGATGCGGAAAGCCATGAGCGATGCGGGTGTCACAAACAGCGACATTTCCAAGGTGATCCTGGTAGGCGGTTCCACAAGGATTCCGGCTGTGCAGGAGGCGGTCAAGCAAATCACAGGAAAAGAACCGTTCAAGGGAATCAACCCGGACGAATGCGTTGCCATCGGCGCAGCCATCCAGGCCGGCGTGCTGACCGGGGAAGTAAACGATGTGCTGTTGCTGGATGTAACGCCGCTGTCTCTGTCCATCGAAACGCTGGGCGGCGTTGCCACGAAGCTGATTGAGAGAAATACGACGATTCCCACAAAGAAGAGCCAGATTTTCTCAACCGCCGCTGACAACCAGACAGCAGTGGACATCCACGTCATGCAGGGTGAACGGGAAATGGCCACTGGCAACACCACGCTGGGACGGTTCCAGCTTACAGGCATCCCGCCAGCCCCACGGGGAATCCCGCAGATCGAGGTCACGTTCGACATCGATGCCAATGGCATTGTAAACGTATATGCTAAAGACATGGGCACTGGAAAAGAGCAGAGCATCACCATCACTTCTTCCACAAAGCTGTCCGATGACGAGATTCAGGCCAAGGTCAAAGAAGCGGAACAATATGCTGCGGAAGACAAGCAGAGAAAAGAAGAAGTGGAAGTCAGAAACCAGGCGGAAACGCTGGTATACGAGACGGAAAAGAACCTGAAAGAAATTGAAGGCAGCCTGTCCGAAGAAGAAAAGACAGCCGTTACGACTGCCAAAGAGGAACTGTCCAAGGCGCTGGAAGGCAACAACATCGAAGAGATCAAGGACAAGACGGAAAAGCTGACGCAGCAATTCCATTCCATTTCCGCAAAGATGTACCAGCAGGCGCAGCAGAACCAGCAGGCCAATGGCGCAGCGGGCGGGTTCGATCCCAACATGGGTCAGCAGGCTGGCGGGGCGACAGGCGGCGCTTCCACCGAACCAGGCGGAGACAATGTCGTAGACGCAGATTACGAAGTGGTAGACGAGGACAAGAAAGACAACTGAGGAACTGGACAGAAACAGCTTGTGCATGCAGCGCGGTTCCGGATCAATAGGACTTTACAGCGTACTCCTTTCGCCGGGAGTGCTCTGGCAGAGTTTCATGCTTAGAGCGAGGGAAAATCAATGGCAGAAAATAAAAGAGATTACTACGAAGTCCTTGGGTTGGAAAAGGGAGCCAGCGATGATGAAATCAAAAAGGCTTTCCGCAAGATGGCGATGAAATACCATCCTGATCGAAACCCTGGAGACAAAAACGCCGAGGAGCAGTTCAAGCAGGTCAACGAAGCATACAGCGTTTTATCCGACCCTGACAAGAAGAGCAAGTATGATCGGTTCGGCCATGCAGGGGTAGATCCCAACGCTGGGTTCGGAGATGGCGGCTTTGGAGGATTTGGCGGCTTTGGAGCAGGCGGCTTTGAAGATATCTTTGACATGTTCGGAGGCATGTTTGGCGGCGGCGGTTCTCGCCAGAGAAAAAGGAATGGGCCGGTGAAGGGCAATGACCTTCAAAAAGCCATGACCATCACCTTTGAAGAAGCTGCTTTTGGCACAAAGAAAGAGATTCAAATCAGTAAATACGTGGAATGCAAGACCTGTGGTGGAACAGGCGCACAGCCGGGAACGTCCAAGGTCACATGCTCCAAATGCGGGGGCACCGGCGAAATCAAAACCAGCCAGAGAACGCCCTTTGGAACGTTCCAGAGTTCATCGCCTTGCCCGGACTGCGGCGGCACGGGGCGAATCAACGAACACCCTTGCGGCGACTGCGGCGGTACGGGAAAAGTCAGAAAAACGGTCGCAATTTCCGTGGACATTCCGGCAGGCGTGGACAACGACTCGGTGATTTCCATCAAAGGGCAGGGAGAACCGGGCAGCAACGGTGGGCCGAATGGCGACCTGTATGTGGTGCTGACGGTGAAAGACCACAAGTTCTTTGAAAGAAGGGGACAGGATTTGTGGCTGGAAATTCCCATTACCTTCGATCAGGCCGCATTGGGGGATGACATTACCGTCCCGACCCTGGAAGGCAAAGTTTCTTACAAAGTGCCGCCAGGAACCCAGCCGAACACTGTATTTCGGCTGAAAAGCAAGGGCGTCAAATCCGTAAGATCCAGGCAGAAGGGCGACATGTACATTCGGGTCATCCTGGAAGTGCCGACGAAGCTCAACGGAAAACAGAAAAAAGCCATCCAGAGCATGGCAAAAGAGGTCAAAAGCGACTGTTACAACAAAAAGAGCGGCTTCCTGGACGCAATGAAGGAATTTTTCAGTTAGGGCGAGGGAAGCGCATCGGCGAAGGTGCGAATGCGGAAAAAGCGTTCTTGCCCGATTTATGGCAAACCACATCAATGCGATCCTTTTGGCATAGCGGGAAGCCGCGTTTTTGCAAAACCGTGCAATGACGAACGGATAATAGAAAAGTTGTTTTCTGATAAAACGCCAAGCCAACTCCAGGTCGATATACATTCGGCCTGGAGTTTTTATGATAGGGAGAGCGATAATTTTGGGATACAACATCCGAAAAGTATTGATAAAATCCATATTTTTGGATAAAATATATGTATACGGCAGAAGCGATGAAAGAAAATGGAGGAACTTCCGTGAAAATCCAGAGAAAAGAATACCTGGATAAGCTGGCAGCCTTTCGGGACAAGCAGGTCATCAAGGTAATCAGCGGGGTAAGAAGATGTGGAAAGTCAACGCTGATGGAGCTTTATCAGGATCATTTGCGCACTTGCGGCGTGAAGGATGAGCAGATTGTCGCGGTCAATCTTGAAGACTACGATCATTACCAGCTGCGAAATCCAAGAAACCTTCATCAATCTATCAAGGAACGCCTGGTGAAAGACAAGATGACTTATGTTTTTATCGATGAGATACAACGCTGCGAGGATTTTCCCGAAGTGCTTGACAGTCTGCAGATCAAGCCGAATGTGGACATCTATGTGACTGGTTCCAATGCCTACATGCTCTCATCGGACATTGCGACGCTGATATCCGGAAGATTTGTGGAAATCAAAATGCTCCCCCTGTCTTTCAGGGAATATGTGGAGGGCACCGGGAATTCGGACAATCTGCCAGGCGCATACAAAGCCTATGTCGAGAACAGTTCCTTTCCCTATGCGCTCGCCTTTCAGAACCAGCCCAGGGAACTCCGGGACTATCTGGAAGGCATCTACAACACCATCGTTGTGAAGGACATCGCATTGAGGCACAAAATTCCCGACACCATGATACTGGAGAGCGTGGCGAGGTTTGTCTTTGACAACATCGGGAATCAGCTTTCCGCAAAGAAGGTGGCGGACACCATGACATCATACGGGCGAAAAATCGATGCAAAGACCGTGGAAAAGTACCTGACCGCATTGATGGACAGCTTCATCGTATACGAAGCGAAGCGATATGATGTCAAAGGAAAGCAGCATCTGAAAACCTTGGAAAAATACTATGTCGTGGACGTGGGGCTTCGCCGCATGCTGCTGGGCTCGCGCAGCATGGATGTGGGGCATATCCTGGAAAATGTGGTCTATCTTGAACTTCTGCGGCGCGGCTGCGATGTATATGTGGGAAAAGTAGGCGGCCTGGAGGTGGATTTTGTTGCGATGGATTCGGACGGGATCATCTATTATCAAGTGGCGGCAACGGTGCGGGAAGAAAACGCACTGCGGCGGGAGCTTGCTTCTCTTCAGAAAATCGCAGATCATTATCCCAAATACATTTTGACCCTCGATGATGACCCGGATGGGGATTATGGCGGGATACGCCGCATCAATGTGCTGAACTGGCTGATGGGGCAGATCGGGAAATAGCACATCGATGAAGCCGATCATGTTTTTAAGGCTCACGTTAGGCCGATCTCTGCGGCGGCTTCGCTCCACTTTCCCGTTGCGCCGCGGCATCCTTGGTCGGATCGGCGAACCACCGCATGTGAGGACAAAATCGTGAATATGCCCTTGTCCAAGGCCATGTTTTTCTATATAATAAACGAGAAAGCCGGAATGCGGCCTTGAGCCAGCAAATGAGCTTTGAGGTAGAAAACCGGTTTTGATTCAGCAAATCGGCGGCATGCGCAAAGGGCGTTGTTTCCAGCGATGCCGTCAGGAAAGAGAATATCCATGAAATTGATCGAAGTAAAGATTTATGTGAGCCATGAAGGCATCGAACCCTTGACCGCCATGCTGATGCAAAAGGGCATTACTGGCATTACGGTAGACGATCCGGCAGATCTGGACGACCTGATGGAACACAAAAAAGAATACGAATGGGATTATGTCGATCCATCCCTTTTGGAAAACAGGGATCGGGAACCTGTCGTAACCGTGTATTTTGACGATACGGACGAAGGACGAGAGGGAGTCCAGGATTTGAAGCTTTCCATCATGATGCTCAAGAGCAAGGAGATGGAAGGCGTGTTCGGCTGGGATGCCAACCTGGGCAGGTTGTATGCGGAAGATCGGGTGGTGGACGACAGCGACTGGAAGGACAAATGGAAAGCGTACTTTAAGCCGATGAAGATAACGGACGGGCTGGTGGTGAAACCCTCTTGGGAGCCTTACGAGAAGGCAAGGGACGAGCAGGTGATTGAAATCGATCCGGGCATGGCCTTTGGCACAGGAACCCACGAAACCACAGTTCTCTGCTTGGAACTGATTGAAAAATACCTGAAAAAAGACCAGCGCATGCTGGATATCGGGTGCGGTTCCGGCATTTTGTCCATCGGTGCGGCTCTTTTGGGGAGCGCATCCGTGCTTGGTGTGGAAATCGACCCTGATGCGGTGCGCACGGCCAGGGAAAACGTTGCTGCCAACGGCGTGGAGCATATCGTCACAGTCCAGGAAGGGGATTTGGCAAAGGGCGTGAAGGGAAAGGCGGACATGATAGCGGCCAACCTGATGGCGCCCCTGGTCATCCAGCTATGCCCTGCGGCGGCGGAATGCCTGGAGGAAAAAGGTGTTTTCCTTTCTTCCGGCATCCTTCTGGAAAAAAGAAGCGAAGTGGAAGCGGCCATTTGCCAGGCAGGGTTCAAGATGCTGGAGGTTCGGGAAAAGGGCGAGTGGTGCGCCATTGCGGCGGAGAAAGCAGAAGGGTAGCATGCGCAGGTTTTTTGTGGAGGCCGCCGATGTAGGAGAAGCCAGCATCTTTATCCGTTCCAAAGGCGACATCAAGCATATGGAAAAAGTCCTTCGCCTGAAAGAAGGGGACAAAATTGAAATTTCCGATTCGGCTCAGTGGGAATACGAGGCGGAAATCCGTTCCATCCAGCCGGAGCTTGTGGAAGCCCGGATTTTGGACAAGCAGAAGTTTGCCAGGGAGCCGAAGCTGCAAGTGACGTTGTTCCAGGGGATTCCCAAGCAGTCCAAGATGGAAGCCATCGTCCAGAAATGCGTGGAGTTGGGGGTTTTTCGCATCGTCCCCCTATTCATGGAGCGAACGGTGGTAGTGGACAAGGGGAATTTCAGCAAAAAGGGGGAGCGTTGGCAGCGAATCTCAGCGGAGTCGGTCAAGCAATGCCGCAGGGGCATCGTGCCGAAAATCGAGACAGCGATGCAACTTCCAGACGCAGTAAAGACATTGCCCGAGTTTGACTTGGTTTTGTTCCCCTATGAAAACGAGACAGGCAGAACCATCAAAGACAGCCTGCGAAGCCAAAGGAACATGCCAGGGCGAATCGCCTTGTTCATCGGGCCGGAGGGTGGATTTTCCCGCAAAGAAGCGGAACTGCTCAAAGCAGCGGGCGCGGATTGCGTCAGCCTGGGGAAAACCGTTTTGCGCACGGAAACGGCAGGCCCGGCGGCCTTGGCCATGATCATGTACGAACTGGAACTGTAACAAGCCGGAACCTGGGGGTCCTTTACGGATGAGGATTGCGATCAGCCATAGTTTAGAAACGTTGGAAAATACACGAAAAAGCATTTGACAATACGGGAGGTAAACGAACATGAAGTTTGGATTGTTAAAGGATATCAAAAACGGAGAGTACAGGACGATTGCGACCCCTACGGAAATCGTAACCATCGTTGCAGCCGGACATGAGGCGTTGGTGCAATCCGGCGCCGGGGAAAAGGCGGGATTCCAGGATGAAGCCTATGAAGCGGCAGGCGCCCGAATCGTAGATGCCGCAGCAGAAATTTTCAGCCAATGCGATCTGGTGACGAAAGTAAAGGAAATCGAGCCTTCCGAATATGGGATGCTTCGGGAAGGGCAGGTGATCCTGACCTGCATCCATCCGGCTGCCCATCCCGAGGAAGTCCAGGCGCTGCTGGACAAAAAGGTCATCGCCTTTACTGCGGAGGATTCCCATCGGTATGGATCGCCAAACTGCGAAGCCGCAGGAAAGCAGGGCGCATTGGCAGGGCTGAACGCCATGCTTACCATCAATGGCGGAAAAGGGAAATTCGTCAGCGGCCTTGCAGGAGCGCCTGGCATGAACGTGGTGATCCTGGGAGCTGGCATCGTAGGAAAGTCCGCATTGTCCGTGCTCCACGCATTGGGAGCCAATGTGACGGTGATGGACATCAGCCTGGGCGTGCTGCGGGATGTGGAAGCCCGGTATCGCAACAACGTCAACACCATGTACTGCACGAAAGAAAACATCAGGAAGATTTTGCCAGAAACGGACATGATCCTCAATTGCGTAAAATGGCCTAAAGGAAACCCGGATTTTCTGGTGGATCGGGAAATGCTGAAGCTGATGGAAAAGGGTTCGGTGCTGGTGGATATTAGCAATGACACGGATGGAGCGATTGAGTCCTTCCACGAAACGACGCACGAAGATCCCCTTTATGTGGAAAACGGCGTTGTCCACTACTGTGTCAGCAACATACCGGGAGCCATCGCAGGCTCTGCCACAGTGGCCTATGCAGCGGCCATGCTGCCCCACTTCATGAAGCTGCTCAATGATGGCGTTGCAGAGGCCTGTGTCAAAGACGGTTTCCTGAGACGGAGCCTGACGGCATACAAGGGTTATCTGACCCATGAAGAAACCAGCGCGCTGCAGGGCAGGCCCTGGATTCGACCCGAAACCATCCTGGGCATCGCCGACAGAGCTTTGGATCCTGCGCCGCCTGCCACCGTCACCAGATCCGACAACTTCATTGAATTGTAAGTTCCATGGCGATCACTCCGTGTCCCGCATATCGGATTCGATCTGCTGAAAGAAGGATGCGCTGCTTTTTTCAGGGGTGCGCAGGTAACGCTTTAAGTCGTACAGGCATTGGGAATCGCCCATGGTGATGCGGTTGATTCCTTCTTCGCAGCCAAGCGTGGCTTCAAATCCCAGTTCTTTTACGATTTTCCGGGTGCTGTCAGCGGCAGCCCCAAAGGGGTAGGCCAGGGTGGTGGGCGTGATGCCAGTGGCCTCCCTGATTTTTTTCTGGAGTTTCATCAAGTCTTTTTCCAGGTAGCGGACGTACTCCTTGTGGCTTTCCCCGGCAGCAGGCTTGATGCCCTGCCGCTTTCCGCTGGGATGGTGCGAGTCGTAGGAGTGGTTCTGGATTTCCACCATCCCGGAACCCGCCAGTTCCCGGACATGTTTCCAGGTCAGGTTGGAATAGTTGGGGTTGTCGTCTTTGTGTTTGCTAAATCGGTCGGTTTCAATGCCGATGATGGAAATCAGGGCTTTCATGCCGTATTTTTTCAGCAAGGGGAACCCGTAGTAATAATTGTTGTAATAGCCATCGTCGAAGGTGATTAAAACCGGCTTTTCCGGCAGGGGCGTCCCATCCTTCACATAATGCAGAAGATCGGCCATGAGCACAGTCGTGTAGCCGTGCTGCTTTAAATAGTTCAGGTCCGATTCAAACAAATCCGGGCTGATGATGTAGTCGTTTTGCATGGCAGGATCCTTCAGCAGCCCATGATACATGAGAATGGGAAGCTGGACGGATTCTTTTGCGCCCTCTCTGGAAGATGCCAGGTAATCGTTTTCTTCAGAAAACCGGTAAGACCGTACATACTCGTTTCCCTGCTTTTCCACGGTGGAGCGGTGGTGGGAAAGGAGCCGGGTAATGGCGTAAAGGTCGATCCACACTTGGTTGGGGCTGTCTTTGGCTTTTTCGTCCAAGACCAGCTGCATGCCGTAATGGAGGTGGGGCGTTTCGATGTTGTTGGTGTTTTCTTTCAGGCTGTAGCCGGTCTGTCCCACATAACCGATGACCTGGCCGGGGCTGATGGCCTGGCCTACATAAAGGTTTTCCGCATACGGATGGTCTTTGCGCAAGTGTGCGTAATAATAGTAGCGATTTTTGTCAAAGCTGCGGATTCCGAGACGCCAGCCGCCGTATTGATTCCAGCCGATGGCCTCCACGATGCCGCCCTCCGTGGCAACGACAGGAGTGCCGACGCTCGCCATCAGGTCGTGTCCCAGGTGCTGCCTGCTGTAGCCGTAACTGCGATTTTGCCCGAAATCATCGCAATCCGTGTACCAAAACCCTTCTGCGATGGGAGAAAATCCTTTCAGCCCGTACTGCTTGACCCAATGGGTGCCATTGCCCTTTTTATCGGGAAGTTCCACCTTGTAATAGCCCAAAAGCCCGCCAAGCACCATGCCGTACGCCTTTTGGTAGTAGGGGAAGTATTCCATGTTTTTTGTGAAACTCTCCAGGCCTTTCCCTTTTTTCAGATTTTCCAGGAACTGCTCCAAATCTTTGTCCTGGTAGTTGGTGAAATCGCCGCCGTATTTGGCTCCCAGGTAAGCCAGCGCATCGATCCAGCTCGCATGGATGTCCTGATCGTGGGTTTCGATGTCCAGTTCCATGGCCTGCTCCAACGCTTCGTAAGTTACGTCAAAATCCACCCATTTGATGTCATCGATGACCGTTGCCTTTGTGGGTTGGGAGGACATGCAATAGAAGAAGCCTGCGCCCAGCAGCAGTCCCAACGCAGAGCAAACCAACAGTTTCAGCACGATTCGTTTCAAAGGGAGCCTCCTTGTGAGCAGGGTTTCTTTTCGCAAGTGAAAGGCTGCGAAAGGCCGATGCTGCCGCGCAGCCGTGCAGGGAAATCGGCGGGAGCTTTCACAACCCTGTTTTCACTGATTCATTGTATGCGACCGCAGGGGAAATATGAACGAGGGTTCCGGTTTGCGGGAAAGGAATGGGGTTCTGCCTGGTTTGCCGGGAAAGGGAAACAGCACGGCTGAAGAAGCAGCGATTCCTTTCAAAACCAGGATTGCAGAAAACCCCCTCCAATGGTACAATCATTGGCATGGAAGTACAAGATTTGACAAACCGTTACGTTCAAAACGCAAGGCCAGGCAAAGGAACGGTTGCATATGCGCCTGGGTATAAGACAAAACTACATAAAAATGAGATATGGATCGCCAAATGGCTGCATCAAACATTTGGTGGGGATCTAATCTTGCTGGCAGAATCTGAAATACGCAATGTAAAAACATCTGACTACAAATGGAATCATAAATTATGGGAGCTGAAAGCAGCAAGATCCATAAATGGCGCAGATAAATCCATGCAAAAAGCCATAAAGCAGATTCAAGACGATCCAGGCGGCGTTATTTTAGATTTGACACAGGAAGTGGATATGGCTATTTTGGAAAAACAGCTTTTTAGCCGTATTCAACGCAGCAAAATCCAGACTCTTGACGTAATGGTATTACTGAATGGTGAGCTAGTTAAAGTTTTGAGATATGAAAAATAAGAGCCAGTCACGGTGGCTCTGGGCATGGGGTAAAGGAGCATATTCCCGTGACGAATGTAACGCCCCCTAACCTTGCCTGTTATCATTATATCCAGTTGCGATGAAAAGTCAACATGCCTTTGGGATAAAAAACGGAAATCCATAAACTAATGATCCCGCTTTCCAGATGTTGAGCGTAAGGGGATCGGCTTCCAAACGTTAACAAGAAAGGTTTTGTGAAGAGGAAACTCGGCAGTAATAGGTTGTTGGGTTCTTTCAACACAAAACGCTGTACGCATAGATTGGGAGGAAATGTCCGATGAAAGTAGCGTTCCACACGTTAGGCTGCAAAGTGAATCAATACGAAACCGAGGCCATGCGCCTGCAATTCCGGGAGAAGGGCTATGAAATCGTCGGGGAAACGGAGCTTGCGGATGTTTATGTCATCAACACCTGCACGGTGACGGGGCTGGCAAACAGAAAGTCCCGGCAGTACATCCGCAGGATGAAAAAGCGGAACCCGCAAAGCGTGGTGGCGGTCACTGGCTGCTATGCACAGATTCAGCCGGAGGAAGTGCAGCATGTCCAGGGCGTTGACATTGTGGCTGGAACCAACGAAAAGGGAAAGCTCCTGGATTACATCGAAGCGTTTTTCCAGCGGCGCACCCCCCAAGTGCATGTGCTGCCCTATGAGGAATTGAAAACTTACGAGGAAACCGGGCTGGTGACGGCTACGGAATCCAGGACGCGGGCTTTTGTCAAAATTCAGGAAGGATGCGATCGATTTTGCTCCTACTGCGTCATTCCCTACGCCAGGGGGTGCGTGCGTAGCAGGGCGGCAGAGGACGTGATGCGAGAGGCGGAGGGCTTGCTGGAGCAGGGGTTCAAGGAGCTGGTGCTCACTGGAATCAATGCGGCGCTGTACGGGACGGAAGCAGGATTTCCCGAAGAGAAAGGAAAAAGCGGCCTGTCGGGAATCGCAATCATCCTGGACAAACTGAACCGGCTGGAGGGGGATTTTCGGATTCGCCTCAGTTCCCTGGAGCCGGCGGTCGTGGACAAGGAATATGTGAAGGGCTTGCTTCGCTACGAAAAGCTGTGCCACCATCTCCACCTTTCGGCGCAGAGCGGCAGCGACCGAATCCTGAGAGCCATGAACCGCCCTTATTCCAGAAGGGATTACCTGGACATCGTAGAGGTTCTGCGGGCGTTTGATCCCCAGTACGCCATTACGACGGATTTGATCGCCGGGTTTCCGGGAGAAAAAGAGGAAGATTTTCAGGACAGCCTGCGGCTCATCGAAGAAGCCGGATTTTGCAAGGTGCATGGATTCCCCTATTCCCAGCGTCCCCTGACAAAAGCGGCTTCCATGGAAAACCAGGTTCCGGCTCCTGTGAAAAAGGCGAGGAACCAGCGGTTGGTGGAGGCCGGGGAACAGGCATCGCAGGCTTTTTTCAGACGGAATCGAGGAACCGTCCGCAAGGCGTTGTTGGAGGAATATCGGGAGGACGGGGCAGAAAGCGGTCATTTGACCGGGTTTACGGACAATTACATTCGGGTTTATGTCCCGGCGAAACCGAAAGAAGGGGAACGGCTGGCAAATTCCTTTCAAAACGTCAGGCTGACAGAGCCTTTTCGGGATGGGGTGATGGGCGTTCTAATTTTTACCCCAAAAGCATAAAATGCCCTATATTGCAACGAGGAGCGTGCTTCCATGTTAAAAAAGCCAAAACCCCTGAAGAAAGGCGACCTGGTGGCTCTGACCGCACCTTCTTCCCCCGTTTCTCCGGCTGTTTTGGAAAGAGCCGTGGAATCCATTCGATCCCTCGACCTGGAGCCTGCCGTCATGCCCAGCTGCCGCATGAGCCACGGCTATTTGTCCGGTTCTGACCGTCAGCGTGCGGAAGATGTCAACCGGGCTTTTGCCGCCCCTTCCATCCAGGGGATTTTTTGCCTGCGGGGCGGATTTGGGGCAACTCGCATCCTGCCGCTGCTGGATTACGATGCCATTCGGGAACGCCCGAAAGCGTTCATCGGCTACAGCGATGCAACGGCTCTCCATACGGCATTCAACCAGCTTTGCGGCTTTGTGACTTTCCATGGCCCCATGCCCAGCGCAGGCTATGGGAGCATGGACAGCGGTTCCCTGGACAGCCTGAAAAGAAACATCTTTTCCGATAAGCCGCCTGGCCTGGCAGTGAACCCTCCCGGAGCATCCCTGGAAACCATTTATCCTGGAAAAGCCCGGGGCATCGTCACCGGCGGCAATTTGTCTCTGCTGGTGGGAACGCTGGGTTCTCCCTACGAGGTGGACGCAAGGGACAAAATTTTGTTCCTGGAGGAGGTGGGTGAACGCCCTTATCGGTTGGACAAAGCTCTGACAGCCCTTTCCCTTGCGGGAAAATTCCGGGACTGCGCAGGAATCATCCTGGGGACGTTTACAGAATGCGAGGAGCCGGTCGTTGATGC
>CAZVBL010000034.1:0-22573 GCA_964625475.1 uncultured Zhenpiania sp.
ATTCCATAATGTTGTAAAGCGCAAAGCAGATTCATGGGGCTGCCTCTTCTGACAGGAGAACTGGCACAGTGTTCCCGAATGAATCCCCCGAATGAATACAGATGTAATGCTTGTCTAAATTTCCATCTGATGCATTGTCCTGATGCGTTGTCGTCAATCGCCGCAGCTACGGTTGCTCCTCATTCCTCATTCCCCGTTCCTCATTCCTCTGTCCCGCAGGCTGAAAATTGATCCAGCGTCTTCGACCAGCTATTTGAAAAATACGACACTAGCTGGAGATGCCTGTGATTTTCATAGAGCCAATAAAAAAGACCACCAGCCAAGGCAATGACCTCAGCTGATGGCTTTTTTAATTCGGAACTGACAACCTGGCGATCAACGCTTTGCGCCGTTCCTTTCATTCGGTCTCTTAGTACTTCGCACCATTATTCATGGCTGGATCTGCGGGAACGAAATCATCCTCCGCAGGTGCAGCCTGCGCCGCCGGAGTTTTGTTGGCAGCAGCGTTCATCGCACTCATCGCAGCGATGTTGCCCTGCTCCAGGTTGAACCGATTGATAAGATCCTTGAGCACGTTCGCCTGACTGGACAACTCTTCACTGGCTGCGGCAGACTCTTCCGAAGTAGCGGAGTTCGTCTGTACAACGCTGGAAATCTGGTCGATTGCCACCGTAATCTGCGATACGGAGTTGGACTGCTCTTCCGTCGCCTCGGAAATCAGCTTGACGGAATCCAGAACCTTCTCTGAGCTTTCCACAACATTCTGCAAGGATTCGTGGGTCTCCTTGGACAACGTGCTTCCCTCTGAAACAGCCGCAATCGCATCCTCGATGAGACCCGATGTGCTCTTGGCCGCTTCTGCGGACTTGCTGGCCAGGTTGCGGACTTCATCCGCTACGACTGCGAAGCCCTTGCCGGCGGATCCTGCGCGAGCCGCCTCTACGGCAGCGTTCAAAGCCAGGATATTGGTCTGGAACGCAATGTCCTCGATGGATTTGATGACCTTGCTGATCTCCTGGGAAGTGGTTTCAATCCGATCCATGGCGGTCAGAAGTTCATTCATATGGTTGGAGCAAACGCCAATTTGATCGTGCGATTGCATATTTTCGGTCTTGGCGGTCTTGGCATGATCTGCCGTAGTTTCCACCTGATGGCTGACATCGTTGATGGTAGCGGCCAGCTCCTGTACGGAAGAGGCCTGTTCCGTAGCGCCTTGAGCCAGAGCCTGAGCACTGTTGGAAACCTGCTCCCCGCCAGCGTTGACCTGATCAGCAGCCAAGTCAATCTGAACCAGCGTATCGTTCATCGTGGCCCTCAGGCTGTCCATGGCATCGCGAACTGCGACGTAATCACCTGCATAAGCATCTGCATCCTTGCTGGAAACCGTGAAATTGCCGGCAGCCAATTCGCTCAGATAGTAATTGACATCTGCAATGACGCGCTTTACGCCGCCGACCATCTCGCGCATGTGCTCGGCCATTCCGCCTATCTCGTCCCTGGACTTGTATGTAACGTCCACATCCATGTTGCCCCGCGCAACTTCCTTGGAAACCTCCTGCATTTCTTCAACAGGCTTGCGGATGCTGTTGCTGATTAACAGAGCCAGCAGGATGCTGACGATCACGCTGATGATCATGCATACGATCACGATGATATCAGAGGTCTTGGCCGTGTCAACGCCTTCTTGAACTTTTTTCTGGGCGTTTGTGTCCGCCGTATCCCCAACGGTATTCAGGGTCTCCCGAATCTCGTCCATCAACGGCTTGTAATCCTCAGTGAAGACTTTGTACGCCTGGTCGTTTTTCATGTCGTTGCACAGCTGGCAGATCTGCTCCAAATAAGGCGCAGCGGAATCCAAATTTTCCTCTATGGAATCCAACTGGGAGGCATCACCCTGGTATGTGCCACGAATGTCACCCACCAGATCATACAAGCTGTCGAACAATTCCTGCGCCTCGCTGGTGGATTCGGCCGTCTCCGTAGGGTCATCGTTACAGATGGCGTTGAGTACGTCCGCCCGTGCGGCAAAGACCGTCCTGCGCGCATCCATCGCATTGTCCACGGTTTGAAATTGATTGTCATAGAAACTCTCCAGGCTGTCGCCCACCCGGCTCAGCATAAACATCGATACAACGCCCGTCACTACCAGGAGCGCTACGATGATTAAGTAAGAAATGATCATTCTTACCCGGATCTTCATGTTCTTCATAGTTTGTTTCCTCCTTGATTTGCATAATGTAATGTCAAAACTATTTAATGTTGGATGTTACATCTGTGACAGTCCAAGTATAGCACGTTCATAAAGAAGATTCAAGGGTCAAAGAAAGCGAAACCCGATAAACCGACCCTCTGGCGAACCATCGGTTTTCCCCTCATTCCGGCCAATTGCACCTTTTATCCGAACCCTGTATTCCGTTCCATCTTTGCTGTCTCCCTCCAAACCATAATATCTTCTTTACGTTCTCTATGCTGTCAACCCGTCAAAGCAACCGCCTTACGGTGAGAATGTTTGTGTAAGTCGCTTTGCTGATTTTGATGCCTGTGCTGGGCGTGCTCGCATGTACGATCTTTCCATTGCCGATATAAATGGCCACATGCCCGGAATAACAGATCAGATCGCCCGGTTTCGCATTGCTGTAGGACACTTTCTTCCCACAGGAACGCTGTGCGCTGGAAGAGTGGGGCAGGGAAATGCCGAACTTCTTGTATACGCTCATGGTAAACCCGGAACAATCCGTCCCATTTGTCAGGCTGGAACCGCCGTACACATATGGGTTGCCCACAAATTGCAACGCATAATCCACCACATCCTGTCCGGTGCTGCTGGATTTTGCCGTTGTGTCGGAATTATCTTCGGATTTTGAAGCATCGTTGGAACTGGAATCCCCGGAGCTATCCTCGTTCTTCTTTGCATTGCTCTGGCTCTTGTCTTTCTTGTCGCTCTGTGCGCTTGTGCCCTCATCCGAAGTGGAATTCCCGGAACTGTCCGCATTCGCAGCAACCTGTCCTTCGCTTTCCCCGGCAGCGGCCACAGCTACAGGCGCATCTCCCTGCAAATCCTCCGCATTCTCCTCGGTTCCTTCCTGGACGATCTTGTTGACCGGCTCTTCTTCAACTGCGGAAGAAAGCACTTCCCTGGAAACCGTGTCTCCATTTTCCTTGACGACCTGGCTTACAACGGTTTTCTTTCCCTTTTTGCCTTTTTGGACGACCTTTGTCTCCCCTTCCGCAAGTGCATCCGTCTTTTCATATTCTGTCTTAAAGTCGATGGCTTTCGTGTTTGCCACCTGCTCCACGGTCCTGACCGTGACTATGGGTTCCTCTGTCTCGTTGGCCATGACCACCTGTGCCACCGCATCCTCTGTATCCGTCAAAGAAACTTCGTCGTTCCCGCGCTCCAGTTCCTTCTCCTCAATGGTAATCTCCGGCGACAGGGTCGTGGACTCCGGCTGCGTGTTGTCTGTGCTGTAGGCGTTCTTTACCTGCTCGATGACGTCCTCCCCATCGCTTTCGCTGGCGACCACGAAGCTTTCATTGTCTCCGATCTTCACCACCCATGGCTGCTCCACCTTCGTGCCGTCCTTTGATACCGCATATGGCTTTGTGAACTGCAGAAAGGAGCAGACTCCCAGGACGATCACTACCATTCCCAGGCCGATCATCGCAACAATAACGTTTCTTTCAAAATTACTTGCTTTTCGTGCCTTCATTTTGACTCCCTTGTATTGCTTCCCCTGCTACAACGTTCCTGTCGATCAGCCGCCCAATCTATGAAACATCGGGCGTTTCGCTCATCATGAGAACTTTCCTTCTGAAAAAAGCGCACTGGGCATACGCCAAAATACTTTTTTATTATACATCATTTTTGATTGAAGAAAAACCCCTAAA
The DNA here is from genome assembly GCA_964625475.1 of uncultured Zhenpiania sp. GTDB lineage: Bacteria > Bacillota > Clostridia > Peptostreptococcales > Anaerovoracaceae > Hominibacterium. Next base: position 3,889 of record CAZVBL010000034.1, read on the forward strand.
TTTCTAAATTTCCCGGATTACAGCGAATGTATCGCCAAATTCTCTCTCTTTTCAATTCCTTTTTCTTGTGAAATTAGCAATCACAGGGTTGCAAACCATAATCTTCCGCCAGCTTTTTGAAACCCGGCATGGCGTTGATGATCGTTTCATAGGAAACGCAATAGGCCAGCCGCACATAACCCGGACCTGCAAACGCACTGCCGGGCACCATGAGGATATTGTAGGCTTTCGCAGCCTGACAAAATTCTTCCTCCTCCTCCACAGGAGATTTCACAAAGAGGTAAAAGGCACCCTGGGGCATGATGCAGGAAAACCCATAATTTGTCAGCCCTTCGTAAAGCGCTTTCCTGTTCCTGTCGTAGTAATCCAGGTCAACCTTGGCATCCACGCATTTTGCGATTAGCTTTTGCTGCAGGGAAGGCGCATTGACGCAGCCGATAATGCGATTGGCAATGGTAGCGGCTTCAAAGACCTGACGGCTTTCCTCCATCTCATCGGGAATGACCAGATACCCGATCCGCTCTCCTGGCAGGGACAGGGACTTGCTGTAAGAATAGGCCACGATGGTGTTGGCGTAATGCTTTGGCACATAAGGCACCCGGACGCCGTCATAGGCCAATTCCCGATAAGGCTCATCGGCGAGGATGAAAATCGTCCTCCCAAATTCTTTCTGTTTTTTCTCCAGAATGGCCGCGATCTCCCGGATCGTTTTTTCCGAATAGACCACGCCTGTCGGATTGTGGGGCGAATTGATGAGCACCGCCCTGGTTTTGCCTGTGATGTGCCTTTCAAAGGCCTTCAAATCAGGCTGGAAAGTAGATCTGTCCGTCTGCACCTGCACCACTACGCCATCGTAATTGTTTATATAGGCGTTATATTCCAGGAAATAAGGGGCGAACACCGCAACTTCATCTCCTGGGTTGAGGATGGTTTTCAGGGCAACGTTGAGGCCGCTGGCCGCTCCCACCGTCATCAGGATGTTCCTGGCGGAAAAATTGGTGCCCTGGGTGCGGTTGATATGCTCGGCGATGGTCTGCCGCACATCTTCAAACCCTGCGTTGTTCATATAGCCGTGCAAAACCTGGGCTGGTTCTTCATCTACGATTTCCTTGATCGCTCGGTTCACTTCCGGCGGCGTTGGGGCATCCGGGTTTCCCAGACTGAAGTCAAATACGTGTTCCTTCCCGTACTTTTCCCGCAATTTTCCACCCTCTTCAAACATGGTTCGAATGGCGGAATTGTTCGCCACCAGCGGCTTCATTCTTTCTGCAATCATCTTCTTCCTCCTTGTGCGGCGTTCATCCTGTGTCCTACGCTTCCTTCGCTTCCCTCGTGGACATGCGCAAGCCTTCATGGCATGGACATGCGCAAGCCTGACGCCTTTCCGCTTTTTTCGGTCTTTGCGTTCCCGCTCGCCCCATGGCGATACGCCTCGTCACTTCGCAGCCTCGTCCGTTCCCGTGCCGATGCGCTTCGTTATTTCATTTCACGATTTTGGTCGTTCCCATGGCGATGCGCTTCGTTATTTCGCAATTTTATCCGTTCCCATGTAAGGGCGCAGCACCTCTGGAACCACAACGGAACCATCGGCCTGCTGGTAGTTCTCCAAAATGGCAGCCACCGTCCGTCCCACCGCAAGGCCGGATCCATTGAGGGTATGCACAAATTCCGGTTTTCCTTTTTCTTGTGGGCGGAAGCGGATGTTGCCCCTTCTGGCCTGATAACTTTCAAAATTGCTGCAGGAAGAGATTTCGACGTATCTTCCATAGCTGGGCATCCAAACTTCGATGTCGTAGGTCATAGCGGAAGAAAAGCCCAGATCCCCGGTGGAAAGCCTTACGACCCGGTAAGGGAGTTCCAGCCTTTTGAGCACTTCCTCCGCGGCGGCGGTAAGGGATTCTAATTCCTTGTAGGATTCCTCCGGGCGTACGAATTTTACCAGTTCCACCTTGTTGAACTGGTGCTGGCGAATCAGCCCCCTGGTGTCCCTGCCGGCGGAACCGGCTTCTTTGCGGAAACATGGCGTGTAAGCCACGTAGTATACGGGCAGTTCGTCATAGCGCATGATTTCGTTGATTCTCAAATTGGTCACAGGCACTTCCGCCGTTGGGATGAGAAAAAAGTCCTTTGCCGGAACATGGAACATGTCGTCTTCAAATTTTGGCAGCTGCCCGGTTCCCGTCATGGCGTCCCGGTTCACCATGAAAGGCGGCAGGATCTCCCTGAATCCATGTTCTTCCGTGTGAAGGTTCAGCATAAAATTGATGGCCGAGCGTTCCAGCCGCGCACCCAGTCCCTTGTATACGGTAAAGCGGGTGCCGGAAATCTTTGCCGCCCGCTCGAAATCCAGGATGTCCAGATCCTGGCCGATGTCCCAGTGGGCTTTCTGCTCGAAGTCAAATTTCCTGGGTTCGCCCCATTTGCGCAGTTCCACGTTGGCACTGTCGTCCGCTCCTGTCTGCACGTCTTTGTAGGGGGTGTTTGGAACGTTCAGCAACGCGTCCCGAAGCTGGGCTTCCACCTGGCTCACTTCTCCGTCCAGCTTTTTGATTTCCTCGGAAAGGTTTTTCAATTCCTTCATCAGCTGGGTCGTGTCCTCCCCCGCCTTTTTCATCTTTGGAATCTCCTTGGAGGCCTTTCCCTGCTTGTTTTTCATCTGCTCCACTTTGGCGAGGGTTTCCCTTCTCTTTTTGTCGTACTCCAAAACCCTGTCGATCCCAAAATCTCCCTGTCCTCTCGATTCAACCGCCTTCTTCACGTTTTCAAAGTCTTCTCTGATTCTTTTAATGTCTAACATGGCACGCTCCTAAAATAAATTTTTCTTGTATATGTTATATTGTTTCCGCAAATCTTCCACTTGCTTTTGCATTTCAATCTGCAGGTCGGATGCCGTCACATAATCCCTGGCATCCAGTGCCCTGACGATTTTCGTCAGAAGGCATTGTTCATGCAGCTTGTCCCTGCCCAGGTGATCGCGGATGGCGCTGATTTTGTCCCAACACACCACATCGTAATCCACGCAGTCGCTGTCCGCATGGCATTTCACGCAATGGCGGATCAAATCCATGGTATTGGGAACGATGCGGTTGTGCAACTCCGTCGCCCACTGAGCCAGGATCGCTTCTCTGTAGGATTCCAGGGCGATGGGTGTCATGACATCATCCCGCTGGAATATCTTTAGCTTGTCCGAGTGCGTTTCAAAGGCGCACATGTTTTCCCATACAGTCCTGGGAACCCGGCCAAACAGGCGGTTTCGCTCTTCCTCCGTGTAAGCTTCAAAGACGTCCCGTTCGCTCCGATAAACGCGATCCTTTTCCAAATAGAAGTCTTCCTCTCCGTATTCTTTGGATATGGAGGCTTCCAGATCCTTCGGCGTTTTCCCCGCTTCCAGCGCCGCCTTGATTCCATCCAGCATGGCCATATACGATGCGGCCAGCACCAGGTAGGTGTTGCTTTTGGGGTTGGGCGCCCGAAGTTCAAAGCGGGTTGCCAGCGGGTTCTCCACGTCCCGCACCAGGCCGATCAGGACGGTTCTGTTCCTGGATGGCATCTCCACGCTATGTCCCAGGGACGTCACAACGCAGACCGGCGCTTCATAGCCGGGTTTCAGCCTGTTGAAAGCATCGTTGGTGGCGCTGACAAAGGGGTTGATGACCTCATAGTTTTTGAGGATCCCCATCAATGCGCCGAAGCCGATTGGACTGAGAAAGTCCCTGCGCATGTCCCTGGCCGCAAAGAGGTTGACTCTGCGCCCATCCTTTAGCTTTGCCGCCAGCCCGATATGGGTATGCTCCCCGCTTCCGGCCACGCCTTCCATGGGTTTTGCCATGAAAGTCACGTCCAACCCGTGGAGGCGGAAAATGTCGCGCACCACATATTTGACGTGGTTCTCGTTGTCCGCTGCCTGGATGGCATTTGAAAATTTCCAGTCGATTTCAAGCTGCTCCATGACATGGTCGTAGTTTCCGGAATTGCCCAGCTTAGCCTTGACGCCGCCCACTTCTTTATGTCCCATTTCCATTTCCACGCCATAGTGATCCAAGACCAGCATCACCTCTTCCAGCGCGGTCCTCACAGGGCCGGTGGTTCGCTTCCAATACTGTTCCTTTAGGATCTGTGCTGTCGAAAGCTGCTCCCTGTCGGCTTTGTCATCCGGCGTCCTGACCCAAAACTCCAGCTCCGTGGCTGCCGTGATTTCCACTTTTTCAATGTCATCGGCATCGTCGATGCCCAGGTAGCGCACCACATAGGGATTTTTTTTGATGATTGCGAGGAGATCCCGCTTGAAGTTCACGATGGCATCTCGCAGGATGACCCTGGAACCCACCTCCGCAACGTCGTTATGTACGAGAAACGATGGGATCCGCAGCGTTCCAACGGGCAGGCCGGTTTCCCCATCGATGTTTTTGAAGTTGTGATCCACATACCAGTTCACCGCCGTATCTGGAATGATATCCACTTTTGCGTTGTTCAATTCCGCAATTTTGGGAAGCACAACGCTGGATCCATCGGTCTGAACCCCGGAAGCGAGGAATTTGTCCATGTCCTGGATGAAAAGCCCCACTGGGATTTTTTCATCCGTATCGTGGCCTCCCACATCGATTCCCACCAGGGAAACGAACCGCACTTCCGGGTGCGCCTCCAGCACAGCCTTGATTTCCTCCGGCGAATGTTCGTCCGCTGGAATGGTAAACAGCATGTCATCTAAGTCAAAGTCGAACAAGTTTCGCATTTTCTCTACAACGCCCCTTTCCATCAATGGTTGTTTTTTCAAACAGACCAGGACACCCCCTTTGCCAAACAACCGGTAAAGAGGATGTCCTCTCAGAGTCTTTTTTCTTTTTCAGTCCTTCATGAATCTCGCATTCACTCTTGTTCTTCTTCTGTTTCCGGTGCCAACTGGTTCAGGTAATCCTGCAGTTCATCCAGGTATTCCCCGTATTTCGCCCAATCTCCATCCTTCTGGGCCTCTTCCGCATTGTTGAACGCTTCCTGCGCCTTCTGCGCCAGCTCCGTCTGGCTCAGGGATTCATCGTCTTTGTCTTGCTGGGCGGCCTTCTCTTCGGCCTGCGCATCGCTGCTGCCCGGGCTTTCCTGGGCGCTGCCTTCACCGAAGAGGGCATTGAGCGCCTCTGTCAGGGTTTCTTCATAAGCGATTTGCTCACCGTAGGCCACGATGACCCGCTTCACTTCCGGAATGCTGGAATTGCTCGCTTCCAGATAAATCGGTTCTACATAGAGCAGCGATTCCTCGATGGGGATCACGAACATGTTCCCCCGGCTGTACTTGGAGCCTGCGGAATCCCACAGGGAAAATTCCTTGGAGATCTCCGTGTTCTGGTCGATCTGCGCCTCTACCAGCATCGGGCCGTTGATGGTTTTGCTCTTCGGCAGTTGATACAGGATCAGCTGCCCATAATTGTCCCCATCGTTGCGCGCCACCAAAAGACCTGTCATGTTTCGCTTGTCCTTGGGCGTGTACGGAATGGAGTTCACAAATTCCGCACTGGATTCTCCCGGCAGCTTCATGATGTAGTAGTTGGGCGTCATGGCTGTCTCTTCCGTGCCGTATATTTCATTCGCGATGTCCCACATGTCCTCCCTCTGGTAGAACACTTTCACATCCGTCATATGGTACTGTTTGTAAACGTTGGCCTGAATATTGAACAGCGCGTTAGGATAACGGATGTGAGCCTGGAGAGATTCCGGCATTTCTTCAAAATCCTTGAAGAGTTTTGGATAAATCTCTTTGTAGGTGTTGGCGATGGGATCCTGATCGTCCACCAGATAATAGTTGGTCGTTCCGTTGTACGCATCGATGACGACCTTGACGGAATTGCGAATGTAGTTCATGCCCGTCGTCGAGTCAAACGGCTCGGAATAAGGATAACGGCTGCTGGTGGTGTAAGCATCGATGATCCAGTAAAGGTTCCCATCCGCAGTGACGATATATGGGTCGCTGTCGTATTCCAGGTACGGCATGATTTCCTTGACCCGATCCGCAATGTTCCGGTTGATGACGATCCTGGAGTCGCTGGTGATGTTGCTGGAAACCAGCAGCTTCATGCTCCGTTCCCGAATGGAGAACATGGTCTTGTTGAGCATGTTCAGCTTGATGCCCGCAGAGCCCTCATAAGTGGAATATTTATTGCTGTTGCCGTCCGGATAGTCGAATTCTTCTTCGTTGGTGTTCAGCAATACATAATCGTCCGTCTTTTCGCCAAAGTAAATCTCAGGCCGCTTGATGTCGATTTCGTCCACTTCGGACACCGGTGGAATGCTGTCGATGAGCATGTCCGGCTGTCCGCTGGAAGTCACCTTGTCAACTCTGGACAGGGTAAGGCCATATCCGTGGGTGTATTTCAAATGCTTGTTGAGCCATGCCTGGCTGATCTTCTCTTCATCGATTTCCCTGGCGGACTGGAACGTCTGGGTGTACTCGCCGTTTACCATGTAGCGATCCACGTCCACATCGTTGAAAGTATAGTACTGTCGCAGGCACTGGGTCTGGTTGTAGAATTTTTCTGCCGGTTCATAGTCGTTGATTCGGATGTTGGAGATCGTCTCCATGTTGTTGCTGATGTCCTCGCCGGTCAAATCGTTGTCGGCGGCAAAGGATTTGATGGTCACGTTGTTCAGGTCATAAGCGGCCTGGGTGTATTGGATGTTGTACTCCAGGTATTTGCTTTCTTTGTTGATTTCATCCGGTGACACCACGAAATTCTGGATCAGCATCCCCGCTCCCGTTCCAAGCAGCCCCACCGCAATCATCACGACCGGCACGGTCGCTACCATTTTGAACCTGCGCTTCCTGATCCCCATTGCAAAGGTGATGGCCGCAAGGACGGAAAGCACCATGATGATGCGATATAGCCACAATGTGATCGTCACGTCCGTAAAGCCTGCACCATATACGGCTCCCGTATGGCCATACAACAGATCGAATTGTTTCAAAAAGAAGTTCACGCCCACCATGAGGAAAAACAGCACGCCTACGATGATCAGCTGCTTTTCCGCGATGCTGACCAGCCGCATGAAGTTCTGGTCATCGAACTGCTTTCTCTTTTTCGGCGCAGTGTGGATGGGCCTTTTCTGCCCGGTGAACATCTCCGTGACCTTGCTGAACAGTTCGCTCGCCTTGCCAAAGCCTGCCCCTTGGCCGGATCGGCCGCTTTCCCCGGAAAAGGACCCATCGAAGCGTTCTTCCTCAAAGGGTTCTTCCTTTTCCTCGAACATCTGCGGCGTGCGCACGGAGAGGAGAACCGCATAGTAAAGCAGCGTCAAAATCGCAAAGGCGATGATGACACCAATGATGATTTGGTTCAGCTCTTTGATGAACGCCAACCGGAACACATAGAATGAAATATCCAAACCGAACAAAGGGTCGGAGATGTCAAATCCCGTGCTGTTGGCAAATTGGAGAATTTCAAACCACAGTTGCGTCACTGACACGAAAGTCACCAACGCAGCAAACACGATGGCCATGCCCCAGGAAATCAGGTTCAGCCTTTTGTGGTTGGTCTGTTCCACAGAGGCTACCTTTTTGAAATAGCCTCTTTTCAGGAACTTCAGGTAGATGTACGCAAGCAGCGTAATCACAACAAAGGTCGGTATTCCAATTTCCAGCTGGGTTACCAGCTTTTTCAGGAAAACGCTGACATAGCCCAGTTCTTTGAACCACAAAAAATCGGTGATGAATCCGATCAGGCTCAAAAATAACAGGATCAGGATCAGGATGATCACGATCACTCCCTTTATGCCCAGCTTTCTCTTTTTCAAATTTGTTCCTCCCTCATTTCGGAACTGCCCTTCCATGACCGAGGCAAGTCAATTTCCCCAGTTCCCTGCTCATTTCTCCAATGTTCGATGATCCCCGCAGACCATAGCCGTTCCTACAGTTCGTAGCTGGCCGTAAGCTTCATCGTTTCCCCCTCGGGCGTCATTTCATAAATGTTCTTTGTCTCTGTGCCTCCTATTGTTTCGGACACCCAAACGAAATAAGAAGAACCCGCCTGCCTGATTTCCCCGATCTGCAGCAATGTCATGGATTGCATGTCGCCCGACTTTTCGGTTTTTTTGAGTTCCTTGTACAGATCGGTGCCCTTTTGAACCAGGTTCATCACACTAGTGTCTCCATAGTTGATCAGGTTCATTCTCTGTGACTCGTAGGCGATGATCGTCCCTACGATGGCCTGGTCAAAATAGACCTGTTCGTCCGATGCGTCTTTGTGCCAGGTCACATCGGTCAGATCCTGCGTCAAATTGATGTCCGTGTTTTCGTATTCTTTTTCGGGATCGAACTTCAAATCTGCGCTGTATGCGATCTCCCCGATGTTCCCATCTTTATTCTTGCCCATTTCCGCCTTGATCAATTCCGTTTTGTCCTGCATTGGTTCTGTGCGGATTTCTTCTTCGGCTGCCAGCACCCTGTATTCCGTATCGTCCCCTGTAACCATTTGAATGACTTTGTTCAGCTGCTCATCAATGAATTTTGCCGCATTGCTGTCCGGCAAAGCCACCTTGATGACGACGCCCGCCACTTCCAGGGCGAGGAGAATCACCAAAATCACCAGACAAATTTTCAATATGATGCTGCCGACTCTGCCTTTTTCCTTTTCTTCGCCATCCTCGTCTGCTTCCTTGTCCTTTTTGTCCGCCTTCTCTACAGATTTCTGTTCTTTGCTGTCAGCAGATGGCGCATTGTCGCGCTCCCCTTCTGATGCTGCGGCAATTGACGCTTCCTCATGTTCCACCTTTTCCTGTTCAGGTTGTTCAGGCTGGAGCGTTTTCGCTTCTTCCGGCGTTGCCATTTCCCGGACGCTCCCTTCCTTTTGTCCTTCCTGCTCCAACGCAAGGGACTCCGATTCTTCGTGCGGTTCTTCTTCTGTCAACAATTCATCCAACGAAAGGATATCATCGTCTTCCGCTTTGTCCTCTTCCCCGGCATGGGATTGCTCCGCATCTGCGGCAGCCAATCCTTCGAATAGGTCGATGGGCTGCTGTTCCGATTCTTCTTCCTCCACCTCGTCCAAGTGTCCCAGGAAATCCGGGAGTTGGATGGATTCTTCCTCCTCTTTGGCCTTTGCTGCTTCTGCGGCTGCGAACGCCTTGTCCCGCTCTACCATTTCCGTGGCAGTCGCAATTCCTGCCAGGATTTCCGCTTTGTTTACAGCCTTTGTTTTTACAGGAGCTTCCTCGATAACCTGCCCTTGCTGTTGCTGCCGTACCTTCTGCATTTCTTCAAAAGCCTTCTCTTTGGCTGCTTCGGCTTCCCTTTTCGCTGCCTCTGCTTTTGCAGCCTCGGCCTGAAGCCTTGCGACTTCTGCTTCCTGCTTTGCGATTTGCTCCTGAATCTTAGTTGCCTGCTCTGCCAGTCTTGCTTCCATTTCTGCCTGGATTCGCTGCTCTTCCGTTTCCAGGTCTTTTATGGGCGCGGATGTGCCTGTTTGGGCTTCCATCCTTTCTTTTTCTCTTTGTGCGGCTTCTTCCGCCGCCTGGGCATCTGCCGCCCGTTTTGCATCTTCCTGCAATCTGAAGCGAGCGGCCTCGGTCTCCTTTGCTTCCATCTCCGCCCGAGCCTTTTCTTCCGCTTCTTTCCTTGCTTTTTCCTCGGCCTCCTGTCTTGCCTGTGCCTCGGCTTCCTGCTTCGCTTTTTCTTCAGCCTCTTTGCGAGCCTTTTCTTCCGCTTCCTGCCTTGCTCTCTGTTCTGCCTCTTTTCTGGCTCTTTCTTCGGTCTCCTGCCTTGTCTTTTCTTCCGCTTCCTTTCTGGCTCTGATCCTTTCCTCCTCCACCAATCGCGCAGATTCTTCTTTTGCCCGCTTTTCTGCCTCGGCGGCCTCGATGCGCTCCAGCACATCGCTTTCAATCGGTTTTGGCTGATATCCCTTTACAACGCCTTCGGAAGCGAACAGCTCATCCATTGGATCTGCCGGTTTTCTCTCTGCAAATTTTTTCTCCGATGCCGCAGCTGCAGAGTCCATTTCATCGGAAAGCATGTTTCCTGATTTGATTTTTTCATACTCCTGATCCAATAGCTTTTGAAATTCTTCGTTCTTTTTGTGGAACGTAAAGAATTTATCCATCCCCTCTGGCTGTTCCTGCCCTTCGCCCGCTTTGTCGCCAGCATCATGGGGAGACTGTTCTTCCAAACCGGCTAATGGCTTTGACGGCTCTTTCGCGACAGGGGCTGCCTGTTGCTCCAGGAAATCCGGCTGCGATTTGACAACTGGAGGTTCTTCCGATGCGTCCGGCACAACTGGCTTTTCGGCGGGGGCAGGTTCCGGTTCGTCTGCCGACATGTTCCAGTCAAAGTCAATGTCTTCTGTTTTTTCCACTTTCGTGCCTGGAAAAGTATGTATGTTCCAGTCAAATTCCTCCGTAGTCGAAGGTTTTGGCTCTTCCTGTCCTCGTTCCTGTTTCTGCTCCAATTCCGATTTGCTATCAATTCCCAAAGCTAAATCAATTTTGTTGAAGTCAAAAGGCTCGAAAAGAGGTTTTGAACTGTCGAAAAAACTTTCGCTTTCGTTTCCTGAAGTTGCCACATCATGTTCTTCAACTGTTTTTGCACCACAAGCGCTGCAAAATTTATCGCCCTCTTCCACCTTGTGTCCACAGTTTCTACAATACATAAGTTCCTCCTCTGTGAATTACGATTCCATCAGTAATTCAACTTCCTCTTCAGTGTGAAATGCCCCGCTTTTCCAACGGCATCCCGCACCTGCTCCAAATCAATCAGCTTTTCATCATCGGCTCTTTGCCCCTCTTGTTCCTCTTCTCTTTGTTCCACTGATTGCACAAGCTGCAACAAGCCAATTTTTTCTCTCTTTCATTTAAATACACGCTACTTGAGATTATAACTTTTACCATTATACTACAAATTTTATACAATGGCAAACAGAACCTGCAAAAATTACAGGCCTCGGCCTTGACAAGATGCTTCCCTTCTGTCCCGGGCGTTCCCGCAGGTTGAAAGGGTTGTGGCGCTCGATGGGCGTAATAGGGTCGTTTTCCCTTTCCAGTATCAGATTCGACGCCGCCATGAATGCTTCCTTGCATTATTTTTCTTCCCTGCCGTACACGGTTTTGGACGCAATGTCGTTTTTTAGTGTAAGCATTTTCCCTTTTTCTCCCCTTTGTAGAGATGATCCCTGGATCAGGCGCAAAGGTGTATTCCACATCGATCAGCTTCATCTCCAGCTTGTGCTTTGGGATTTGCGCCTATTGAAATAGGGACATTCTCCATGTTTGGTTGTTTTTTCATATTATAAATTATATGTTATTTTTTGTCAATCTAAATTTTGGACTGTCGCTACCAAATCGATGCGGGGATTTCATGCGCAATGCTCAAAAAAACAAAAAGGAGCGAGTGCCTCTTGCTGGCTCCTGCCCCTTTAGAGCTCCGTGTCTTTGCTATTGTCTTTCAACCTACATGCTTTGGTTTGCATGTTTTGGCGTTTTGGCGGCTCCATCCCTTCGGTTCGTCGCCTTGGATTTCAGCGCAGCATCCCCTTGGGCTTATTTTCCCCCGTCCACCAGCTCCAAAAACGTCTCCTTCATGCTGCATGTCAACGGGTATCCCAGCTCTTCGAAGGTTCTGTCCATGGCCTCCAGCGTCTGAGCCATGTCGTCCCTGCGGGCGTTTTCTCCCATGTGGCCAATGCGAATCACTTTGCCAGCCAAAACGTCAAAGCAGCCGGAAATCATCACATTGTATTTGTCCCGCATGGTGGACAAAATCTGAGCATCCGTCATTCCCTCCGGCACCTCGATCACTGTGACCGTATTGGAAAATCCCGTCTCCAGATACAGCTTCAGCCCCGCTTTTTCTACGGCCTGTCTGGTAGCTGCTGCAATGGTTTCGTGCCGCCGCAGAATTTCCGTGTCCGCTTTCACATTGTCCAGCGCGACTCGCAGCCCGTTAATGTCGCTGATGGGCATGGTATAGGGGAACCACTTGTCCTCGTAATAAGTTTTGAAGGTGAGAATATTGGCATAAAAAGCGGCGATGGGCGTTTTTCTCTGCTCCATGGCTGACATGGCCTTTTGGCTCACCCACAGCATGGTCAGTCCCGCCGGTGCGGACAATGCTTTCTGGGAGCCGCCGCACAGAATGTCGATGTTGCTTTCGTCCACGTTGACCGCCTCGCCGAACATGCCGGCAACGGAATCCACCACGGAAAGAATGCCGTAGTCCGCCAGCAGCGGACAGATTCGAGAAATATCGTTGAGCACGCCGCTGGGCGTATCGCAGTGGACGACCGTGGCGTATTTGAAATCCGAATCCTCATCGAGAAATGCCTTTAACCGATCCACATCAATGGGTCGTCGGTAATCCGAAGTAAAGAGCACCGGCTCCCCACCGTAGATTTTCACAAAATCGGCGAAGCCTTTGCCAAAGATGCCGTTGTCCAGCACCAACACCCGATCCCCCGGCTCCGTCAGAGAAGCGCAGGCGGCCTCCAGTCCCAGGATCCCCTCGCCGCCCAGGACATAGGCGGTTCCGCTGGAATGCAGCAGTTCCTGCAGCAGGTCGCAGGTTTCCTTGTAAAATTCGCAGAAAGCTTCATCCAAGTCCGGGTTCGTGGTTTCCAGGCTCCTGGCCTGGCGAACGTTTTCCCGAACCTGGGTGGGCCCTGCGGTCATGATCTTGTACATGATGTCACGCTCCTTTATCGTTTAAATCTTGTCAGCAAGTTTCTTTAGCCTTCCGGCAAAAGGCACCACGATGATGCCGGCCACTACTACCTGGACGATGTTTCCTGGAATGGAACCCAGCGGCACGATCCAGTTCTGGAACAGGATCACCTCCGCAAAATAGTATCCCACCACTTTGATGGCCAGCGCCGCCACAATGGCCAGGACAATGGCAACCGTCTTGTTGAATCTGGCCTTTTCCACAATCAATCCTACCACATACCCCATGATGCCTACGATGACAAAGGTAAAGGGCGCCCAGGCCGTCCAACCGGAAATCAGGTCGAACATGCCCATGCCAAAGGCGCCGGCGATGGCGCCGGTTCTCCTGCCAAAGAGGATCGCCGCAAGAAAGAGGGGCACGTTCCCCAAATGGATCAGCCCGCCGTTTCCAACGAGGGGCAGGCGGATGTTGATAAACATAGTGGCAACCAGTGTCAGCGCAATGAACATGGCATCGATCACCAGCGTCTTTGTCGTGCTTCGGGAAATTGTCTCATTCATGTTTGCATTCATATCTTGTTCTCCTTTTCGTCGTTCATGACCACAAGCATGGCAAAATCGGCTCCGCCGTTTCCATCTCGGCGGCGAACTTTGCCTGCGCCCCGAAAATACCGCAGGCGCACCGCTCCATCGATGGTCGGCAACGGGACAATGCACCAAAGGTATTTTCGGCATAAATCATTTAAGGCAAAGGAATTCCCTCACGCACTAGGATACCGAAAAAATATGCTTAAATAAAGAGACAAAAATAACTATTTATTTCAGAACACCCTGTAGATTTCCAGGATATTCGATATAAAAAAGGGGACAGTTTTTAAAAACCAAGAATAAAGAAGGGTACAGTTCATCGTAGGTTAAAGTTCCCCGCTGTGCTGCAAGCGGCGGGGCAAACAGTGCGGCGGAGATCAGAGCAGAGGTTAAAGCGGGTTCCCCGCTGCGCCGCAAGCGGCGAGGCAATCCCCATCCTAAAGACGAACAAAAAGCTATCGTTCTTCCCTGAAATAATTGTTCCCCAGATCTCCCGGCGGCTGGCTCTCCCTCCGCTTTTTGTGGGTGCTGACAATGACGATGAAAATCGTGGCGATGTAAGGAATCATGTCCACCAGGTACTGGGAAACCCCCAGCCCCATTGCCTGGAACTTGAGGCCGATGATGCTCAGGCCGCCGAAGAGTACGCCGCCGAAAAATCCTTTTATCGGATTCCAAGCCACGAAAATCACCAGCGCCACTGCGATCCAGCCTCTTCCGTTTACGACATCCTCCTGCCAGATGGGGATGCGCACCAGGGACAGATAAGCGCCGCCCAGTCCGCACAATGCGCCACCTACCAGAATATGGACGTATTTGTAAAGGTTGACATTGATGCCGGAAGCGTCCGCTGCTGCCGTATTTTCCCCCAACGCTTTCAGGTTCATGCCCATCTTCGTCTTGTACATGTAGATTGCCGCCAGAATGCAAATGACATAGCTCAAATACACAAAAGCGTCCTGCTGGAAAAAGATGGGACCGATGAAAGGAATCTGCCCCAGCACGGGAATGGTTGTTTTACTGAAAAACGCCGTGATTTCCGAGGGTGCCATGGATCCCAACAGCGGTTCCCCCACGAACTGGGCAAATCCCGTCCCGAAAATGGTCAGCGTCAGGCCCGTCACCACCTGACTGGCCTTAAGGGTCACTGTGACAAAGGCGAAAATCAGCGCACCGCCCGCACCTGCCAAAGCTGCGGACAAAATGGCCAGAAAGGGGCTTGCCGTGTTAAGACCCGTATAAAATCCCATGACTGCGCCCATGAGCATCATGCCCTCCACGCCCAGGTTCATGTTCCCCGTTTTTTCTGTAATCAGTTCCCCTACCGTAGCGAGGACAAGGGGCGTGCCTGCCACCACGCAAGCTGCCAGAAATTCCACCATGGCTAAGCCACCTCCTTTTCCGCCCTTTTTCCAAAGTGGACTTTGTACCGCATGAAAAATTCGCTTCCCAGGACAAAGAACAGAATCAATCCCTGCACGATGTCCGATACTGCGCTGGGAACGCCCAATGCGATTTGGATGTATTCGCCGCCCTGAATCAGCATGGCGAACACTGCGCATACCACCACAGTCGTAAGCGGGTTCAGCTTTGCCAGCCAGGCGGTGATGATGGCCGTAAAGCCGTAATTGTTGGCGATTCCAGCCACCAGGCTCTTTTCGATGGCCGAGGCCTGCACCATGCCCACGATGCCGCAAAGCCCGCCTGATATCAACATGGAAACGATGATCACCTTGCTGATGTTCATGCCTGCGTATCTGGCAGTGTCCAGGCTTTCTCCCACCACGGCGATTTCGTAGCCGATCTTCGTGTGGCGAATCAAAACGTACACGAACAGGGTAGCGGCCAGGGCGAAGATCCAGCCGATGTGGATGCCGCCGATGGATGGAAGCACTGCGTTTTCCGAAAAATTGGCGATTCTTGGAAAGCCGTTTGCCGCCGGATCCATCCATGGGCCGTATTGCAGATAAGTGACGAATTTGATCGCCACATAATTCATCATCAGGGTGAAAATCGTTTCGTTGGTTCCCATCCTCGCCTTGAAAAAGGCAGGAACGAAAGCCCATATGCCGCCGCAGACAGCGGCTGCCAGAACCATCAGAAACAGCATGACCGGCTGTGGAAGGGTTTCGCTCAGGTTCAGAGCCACCCAGCTGGCTCCCAGCGCACCCATGGTAATCTGTCCCTCCGCCCCGATGTTCCAGAACTTCATTTTGAAAGCAACGATGATCCCCATGGAGGCAAGAACCAGGGGAATCGCCTTGATGATGGTCTGCTGCACCCGCAAGCCGGTGCCCAATGCGCCTAACACGATCTCTTTAAAAATGCTGAAAGGGTTCAGCCCGAAGAAAACCAGGATGATGCCTGAAAACACAATAGAAAGCAGCACTGCCACGATGGTGATGGCGATTTCCATGCTGCGGGGCAGATTGTCCCGTTTTGTCACTCTGATCAAATCCATCACGCTGAAACCTCCCCTTCCTGCTTTCCCGTCATCAAAAGCCCGATGTCCTCTTTCGTCACCTGGGACGGATCCACGATCCCCGTGATTTCACCGTGGCACAGGACGATGACTTTGTCGCACAAATCCATGAGCACGTCCAGATCCTCTCCGATGAAAAGCACCCCAACGCCCCTGGCTTTCTGCTCGTTGAGCAGCTCGTATATTTTGTAAGATGCGCCGATGTCCAGCCCTCGCACCGCATAGGCGGTAATCAGGACTTTCGGCTCCGAATCGATCTCCCGCCCCAGCAAAACCTTCTGCACATTGCCGCCGGACAGCTTTTGCACCGGCGTGTAAATGCTGGGCGTCTGAATGTCCAGCTTCTCCACGATTTTTTTCGCTTTCTCGATGCAGGGTCCCCGCTGCAGCAGGAATCCTGGCTGGCTCTGGTAGTCCTTCAGCACCAGGTTATGCACGATATCCATGGCGCCTACCAGGCCCATGCCCAGCCGATCCTCCGGGATGAATCCCATGCGGATGCCCAGCCTGATAATGTCCCTGGGGCTTTTCCCCACCAGGTTTTCCCCCTCAAAATAAATGCGCCCCTTTTCCGCTTTCACAAGCCCTGCGATGGCCTCGCACAGTTCCTTCTGGCCGCTGCCCGCCACGCCTGCCACGCCGAGGATTTCATGGGAATCCAATGTAAAGCTGACATCTGAAAGGGCTTTTTTCCCTTCCCGATCCAAAACCGTCACGCCATCCAAACACAACAGTTCCCTGTGCTGGGGAAACCGTTTTTTTTCAATGGACAAGTCCACCTTTTTCCCTACCATCATTTCGATGAGGGAAGGAATCTCCACAGACTTTGTGTCCACGGTTTCGATGGATCGACCCTTCCTCAGAACCGTTACGCGATCGGAGATTTCCATGACCTCGTTCAGCTTGTGGGTGATGATGACGATGGCGCACCCCTGCCTCTTCATGTTGCGGATAACCTGAAAGAGTTTTTTGATTTCCTGGGGAGTCAGGACTGCCGTAGGCTCGTCCATGATCAGGATCTTCGCGCCCCTGTACAGAACCTTGATGATTTCCAGCGTCTGCTTTTCTCCCACGGACATCTCGTAAATTTTTTTGTCCGGGTCAACGTCCAGCCCGTACTGATCGGAAAGCGCTTTGATTTTTTTTGACAATGCTTTTCCCCGCACAAAGATGCGTTCCGGCTGTCCGATAATGATGTTTTCCTTCGCCGTCATGACATCAACCAGCTTGAAGTGCTGGTGGATCATGCCGATTCCCTTTTTGATGGATTCTTTTGGCGATGAAAAATGAACCTCTCTGCCGTAGATGCGGATCGTGCCCGAATCCGGCGTATAAATGCCTGACAGCATGTTCATCAACGTAGATTTTCCTGCGCCGTTTTCCCCCAGCAAAGCGTGGATCTCCCCGGTGCGAACGGACAAGTTGATATCGTCGTTTGCTTTCAGAGGGCCAAAGGATTTGCTGATGTTCTTCATTTCGATTGCCAGTTCTTGCTGCACTGCATTCCTCCCAACCAATTCCAGGAACAACGCCGCCTGCGCCAACGCCATGTCGCCGGCAGGCTTTTCGGCTTTGCGGCCTTTCCCTGCTTTCTATAAACGAATTGCCCTTCTCTGTGCAACAACATAGCGGCATGGCGATACCGACAAACGAAACCGCCTCATTGAAGCACAAAAACATGTTGTGATTCTGGAACGATCGCGAACGATAGTTCCAATGAAAACAGCGTAGGGGGACCTGACGGTTCCCCTACCTTTCAATCGCCCGGTGCGCGTTCCAACCGCGCCCTGACATGATCCGGCTATTTTTTTTCGTTGGAAGTGGCCTCTACGCCTTTTACTTCGCCGCTGATGCTCCAGATTTCTTTGTCCGTCAGGGTCTGCCCTTTTTTGCACAGTACCTTGCCATCGTTATATTTGATCGCGCCGGAGAAGACTTTAAATTCGCCGGATTTCATCTGTTCCTGGACTTCTTCGATCTTCGCTTTCGCATCCTCTGGAACTGCGCTTCCAAGCTTATCCAGGCAAATCAGGCCGCTCGCCATGGAACCGTAGCTGCTGAAGGGTTCCGTTCCTGTAGGCTTGAAGGTTCCATCGAGGATGGCCTTGAACGTGGGCGTGAAATAAGCGGACATGTCCCAATAAGGTGCTGTCAGGTAGTACTCGCCCGCCACGTTATTGTTGTAGTTCCAGCCAGTCGTGTAAACGCCGGCTTCCTTCGCCGCCAGCTGCGTGGCCGTCGAGTCGGCGTGATAGGTCAGCACGTCGCAGCCTGCCGCAATCAACTGCTCAGCCGCCGCTTTTTCGATCTCCGCATCTCCCCAGGTATTGATATAAACGACTTTCACCTTTACGTCAGGATTGATGGCCTGCGCACCCAGCGTGAAAGCGTTGATTCCGATCTGCACTTCGGTATACGGGAACGCCGCCACATAACCCAGCACGTTTTTCTTGCTTGCGGAAGCTGCCGCCATGCCGGACAAGTACCTGGCTTCCTCCATGGAACCGAAGAAGTTTTCCATATTTGTCTCGTTTTGCAGGTTGCCTGAGAAATGCAGGAACGTAACGTCATCGTACTCCCCGGAATCAGCCAGCTCCTTCATGGGTTCACCGAAGCCGAAGGAATATCCTACGATCACCTTGCAGCCCTGGTCGATCAGGTTGATGGCCGCTTCCCTGGAAGCCTGCTTGTCCGAATCGCTGACGTTTTCCTTCTTGATCAGCTCCATGCCGTTTTCCTCTGCCGCCTTCTCCAGGCCTTCATTCATGCACTGGGAAAAGCCTCCGTCATTGATGGAGCCGATGAAGATGCAGCCGACTTTCACTGCGTTTCCATTTGCTTCCCCGTTGTCTCCGCTGTCGCTGTCACTGCTGCCTCCGCAGGCCGCCAAGCTGAAAACCATGGTCAAGGCTATCAGCGCTGCTAATAATTTTTTCATGCTTGCTTTTCTCCTTTGTCTCTTTGGAACTGTTCGTCAGT
>CAZVBL010000035.1:0-21812 GCA_964625475.1 uncultured Zhenpiania sp.
ATCCATGACGATCAGGCCGCCGGAACCCATCATGGAACCCAGTTTTGTCAGGGAATCGTAATCGATGGGCGTGTCCAGCTGGTCGGCAGGCAGGCATCCGCCGGAAGGACCGCCTGTCTGGGCAGCTTTGAATGTGCCGCCGTTGGGGATGCCGCCGCCGATATCGTAGACGATCTGGCGCAGTGTCGTCCCCATGGGGACTTCCACCAGGCCGATGTTGTTGATCTTGCCGCCCAGGGCGAACACTTTCGTCCCCTTTGACTTTTCCGTTCCAATGCCAGCGAACCAGTCGGCTCCGTTGCAGATGATCTGCGGGATGTTCGCATAAGTCTCCACATTGTTGAGAACGGTAGGCTTTTTCCAAAGGCCTTTTTCTGCGGAACGAGGCGGTTTCGGGCGGGGTTCGCCCCGTTTGCCTTCGATGGATGTCATCAGTGCGCTGCCTTCACCGCATACGAATGCGCCTGCGCCCAGGCGCACTTCCAGATCAAAGTCGAACCCTTTCCCCAGGATGTTCTTTCCCAGGAATCCGTATTCCCTGGCTTGCCGGATGGCAACGCCCAGTCTCTGGACAGCCACCGGGTATTCGGCGCGCACATAGATGTATCCCTGATGGGCGCCCACTGCATAACCGTTGATGATCATGGCTTCGATGACCGAATGAGGGTCGCCTTCCAGGATGGAGCGATCCATGAATGCGCCGGGATCCCCTTCATCGGCATTGCAGATGACATATTTCGTATGTTCCTTTACGACTGCGGAAGATTCCCATTTGCGTCCAGTGGGGAAACCGCCGCCGCCCCTGCCCCGCAAGCCGGATTTTTTGATTTCGTTGATTACATCGTCCGGTTCCATCTCCTCCAGGACTTTGGCCAGGGCCTGGTAGCCGTCCAAGGCGATGTACTCATCGATTTTTTCCGGGTCGATGATGCCGCAGTTGTGCAGCGCAATCCTTCTCTGTTTGGCAAAGAAGGGAATCTGGGGGAGGCGATCGCGAATTTCTTCGTATTCCTTTTCGCCGGCCAAGAGCCGTTTTACGATCTTTCCGCCCTTGATATGGGATTCAAAGATTTCGGCAACGTCTTCAGCGGTGACCCTGGTGTACATGACGTGTTCCGGGCAGATCATCATGATGGGCCCCTCTGCGCACAGGCCAAAGCAACCGGTCTTTACTACTTTTACGTCTTTGGCAAGCCCGTTCGCCTTGATTTGATCTTCGATGGCCGCAGCCACGTTCAGAGAGCCGGAGGATGCGCACCCGGCAACGCCGCAGACCAGGATATGTATTTTGCCTCCTTCCGCCGATGGAGCTGCCGTGCGGTCAAGGCGGATGCCCATGGATTTGACGGCATCATCTCTAAGACCATTTAATTCTTCAACATTTTTAATCATCTTTTTCTCCTTTTGCTCATCGAGCTTCATAATTGTCCAGGATGTCATCCACATCCTCGGCAGTCAGTTTGCCATAGACCTCATCGTTGATGGTCACGACCGGTGCGAGGCCGCATGCGCCGATGCAGCGGCAGGCATCCAGGGAAAACTTCTGATCGTCCGTACAATCGCCAACATCAATGGAAAGCCTGGTCCTGAATTTGTCCAAAATGTCGTTGGATCCCTTTACATAGCAGGCCGTCCCCATGCATACGTTGATCTGGTACTTTCCCTTTGGATTGATGGAAAACTGCGTGTAAAAGCTCACTACGCCATAAACCTCAGCCAGGGAAATGTCAAGGCCGTTGGAAATTTCCCGCTGCACCTCCAGAGGAAGGTATCCGTAAATCTCCTGCGCTTCGTGCAGCACCTGGATCAGTGCGCCTTGTGTATCCCGGTGCTTGTCGATGACAGCTCGAAGCTTTTTTGCCTTTTCCTGTGATTCAGCACATCCCGTGCATTTGTCGGTCATTGAAAACTCCTTTCGTTCGTCAAACAAGTACATCCCGGAGCATGTCGGAAAACGGTTCCTGTTAGACGCACCGCATTCGCTTTGCGACATCCCTCTTTCGGAATCGTTTGCCACAACGCAAGGGTGGTTGTAATGAAGCCTCTCGAAAAAGCGATTCACAACTGACGGAACGCATTTTTGACACGCTCTGAAAAACAGAAAATTCAAATATACTATGGTAGAAACTATTTGAAAATCCACTTAAGACAATAACATGGCAAGGAGAAGCAAGTCAATGCGATTCCTGCAATAAAAGAAAGACAGCAAACTTGTCAGGGGACTTTCCAATATCTGGAGCACCCGGCTGCCCTAAAGGAACATTTCCCCCTGCGCCAGGAAGAAAAGAATATTGTATAATCTCGCACATGCGGTCCCTTTTTTCGGCCTATCGTCTATAATAGGGTAACGACCATATTCCAGGAGGAAAGGAACAATGAAAGAGTATAAAATTTCTCATTTAATCAAGTCGGAAGATTTGAACCACCACGGAACCTTGTTCGCTGGGAGGACCGCAGAATGGTTGGTGGAGGCGGCTTTCATCGCTGCTGCGGCTACCCACGGCAGACCTCAGGACATCCTTTGCGTCAATGTCCACGGGTTCACCTTCAAAAAGCCGGTTCAAAAGGGAGAAATCCTGACCATACATAGCCGGGTGGTAAAGGCGGGAAACACCAGCATGATGGTCCATGTGAAAGCGTTGTGCGAGATTGAGGTGAGTCAGAACGTGGAGGGATTCGTGACCTTCGTCTGCGTGGAGCCGGATACGAAGAAGACAAGGCCGCACGGCATTGTGCTGGATGAACCGGAGAACGAGGAAGAAGCGGAATTGCGGGAACGGGCGCTTGCCATCCGATAGCCCGCATGTGTGTTCCAATGTCTCCAAAGCCAGCCTGCCGCCAATCAGCCGTAAGCATGCTGCCAGGCCATTTCCGATCCGCAAACGCCTTGATATTGGCTGAAAAGTTCTGTATAATGGGGTCCATGGAAGGAGGGATTGAACGATGATGGAACCCTATCGCATCGGCCCCATCCGGCCTCCCAGCGAAGCCAGCAGCCTGTTGCTCCAGGTGACCCAGGGCTGCACCTGGAACAAATGCAAATTCTGCAACCTCTATCGGCATACGAAATTCCGGGCATATACGGTGGATAGCGTAAAACAGGACATCGACAGGATGGCGCAGTATGCGAAAAAAGCCCTGGAAAATCAAAACGCCGATGGCACTTGGGATATCGAGCGAATCAACGCCCAGCTGGCGGAGATGGAGCAGGAGCAGCAGAATTGTTATTATACAGTCGCCATGTGGCTCATGAACGGCGGGAAAAACGTATTTTTGCAGGATGGAAACACCCTGGCCCTCAGCGGCGGGAAGCTGACGGAGGTTCTCGTCTATCTGCGGGACGCTTTCCCCCAGATCGAGCGCATCACATCTTATGGGCGTGCGGAAAATTTGTCGCGGGTCACGGTGGAGGAATTCGTCGAGCTGAAAGAAGCAGGTCTTGACAGGATTCATTCCGGCTACGAATCCGGCTCCGATGAAGTGCTGCGCCTTGTCAACAAGGGCGTGACTTCCCAGCAGCAGATAAGGGCTGGGCAAAACATCAAAGCAGGCGGCTTGGAGCTATCCGTCTATTTCATGCCCGGGTTGGGTGGAAAAAACCTTACGCAGGAAAACGCTAGGGGCATGGCAAACGTGGTAAGCCAGGTGAACCCGGATTTTGTACGGATTCGGACCGCCAGCATAAAACCGGGGACCGATTTGTACCAGGATCTGGAAGAGGGGCGATTCGTCCTTTGCAGCGAAGATGAAAAAGTAAGGGAAATTCGCACTTTGATTACGGATTCCTGCGGCGTGGACACTCGCATTGTCAGCGATCATATCGTCAACCTGCTGCAAGCCGTCAAGGGAAGCCTGGCAGACGACAAAGAAAAGATGCTGGGCATCATCGATGAATACCTGGGACTGCCGGAGCGGGACAAAAAAATGTTCCAAATCGCAAGGCGGATGGCGAGGGTGACGGTTTTGGAAGAAATGAGGCGGCTGTCTCCGGAAGCCAGAGCGCGGTTTGCCAGCATTGTGGATCAGTCCAGGGACGAATATGAGTGGACGGAACAGATGAATGCCATGATCGGGCGATATATATGACAGGATGCAGGCCGGCATACAGAATGAAAACAAGCTAAAAAAACGTTCTTGCCTGCCAATTTATATGGCTCAGTTTTTAGGACGACAAAACGCCGCAAACCACGATTTGTGTTTCCCTTTGTGTTTTCCTGCTATTTCCGGCTGGAAAGGAAATACGCCAACAGCGCAAAGGCTGCCAGCCCGACCAGGGAGAGGAACCCTTCCGGAGAAGGTGAAAATCCCGGATAAATGGCAAAGGTGGAACCGGCCACCAGCCCTAAAATGATGAAGTACAATGCCTGCGGGTGGAAACGCAGCATCTTTTTTATGACCTTGATCCCAACGAAAAGACCTGCCAGCACCCCCAGACCAATGGGAACCATCAGGAGAAACTGCAGGTTCGCCACAGCTTCCATGACCGCTGCGTAAACGCCGAAAAGCAGCATGATGAGGGAGCCGCTGATGCCTGGGAGGATCATGGCCACCGTGCTGATCCCCACCGTGGCGAAGAACCACAGGCACAGGGGCAAGTCCACGTCCCCGAAATCCGCCAGCGATTTGTTGGAAATTTCCCCTTGGTTCAGGTAACTGATAAAAACCATGAAAGCCAGCGCAAGGATGCCCAAAACCGCATTGCGGGGTTTGACTTTCTCGTCCCTCGCCTTTTTGTAAATGGCAGGAAGACTTCCAAGGATCAGACCGAGGAAACAAAAATTCAGCAGCATGGCATGAGAATCCAAGAGCGAAACGATGACATTGCTCAAGGCAAAAATCCCGGCCACCGCGCCCAATGCGAGGGGAATCAAAAATTTCAGATGTTCCCTGATGTTTTTCAGGCTCACAGCGTACAAGATTTTGTCATAGATATTGAGAATGACGGCCATGGTGCCACCGCTGACCCCTGGAATCGCATTGGCGATTCCGACGAGTGCGCCAAAGATAAAATTTTTTACATACTCCACAAGATACCACCCTGATTGCAAAATTTCTCCACCATTCCCTATTTTACATGGAAAAAGGGAATCTGTCCATGATGGCGTGAGTGGATTAAGAGAAAAGCAAGAATCTCATTCGAGAGTCTTAAAAACAAGAAAAAATCTTAAAAATGGGACAAAATAAGAAAAAAATCTACGGTAAATCTGATGATTGAGAAAAAAATTGAAATTTTTTATACACGGTCAAACCCTTGGAACGGTGGGATTTTTCAGAATATTATCATAGTGGAAAGGCCTTTTTTGAAAAAGTTGGCACAGGACTTGTATATAAATATAGATAGGAAGTTACTTCTGCTGCTATCTCGCTATGGGCAGCGATGAAAGAAAGAAAAGGGAGGTCAATAGTATGACTGAAATGAACAAAGCAAAAGCGTTAGAACTGGCAACTCGAATCGTTGGCTACATTGAAAAGGATGAGCTGGCTGATGCGGACAAGAAAGCCATTCATGACGAATCCATCGAAAACTTTAACGAAAACGTGAATCCAGGTTGGCTGGAATACAGAAAATCCGTATCTACGGATTCCGCTTTCGTAGAGTGGACAGATTCCGAGGAACATTTCGAGGATCTGAACGGCACGCAGTTCATTGACTGCCTGGGCGGATTTGGCATTTACACTTGTGGACACAGAAACCCTGAAATCCTCAAGACCGTACAGGCTCAGCTGAACAGGTATGCGCTGCACTCCCAGGAACTGGTTGACCCGCTGAGAGGATATCTTGCAAAGCTGGTTGGCATGATTACACCGGGCGACCTGCAGTACTGCTTCTTTACAAACGGTGGGGCAGAAGCCATCGAAATGGCGTTGAAGCTTGCCAGGCTGGCTACCGGCGGAAGATGGTACATCTCCACGATTGGCGCATTCCACGGAAAATCCATGGGCGCTATCTCCATGGGCGGCAAAGGCGCTTACAGGGAAGACTATATCCCCATGGTACAGCAGGTGCAGCATGTTGAATACGGCAACGCCGAGGCCATGGAAACCGCAATCAAGAACCTGCAGACAGTAGGTGAAAAGGTTGCTGCGGTCATCATCGAACCGATCCAGGGCGAAGCCGGCGTCATCATTCCTCCGGATGGATACCTGAAAGCTGTCAGGGAAATATGCGACAAGTACGGCGTAGCGATGATCTGCGATGAAATCCAGACCGGCATGGGACGTACCGGCACCATGTGGAGAGTGGAACATGAAGGAATCACGCCTGACATCATGACCTATGGTAAGGCGTTCGGCGGCGGCATCATGCCTATCACTGGCATCGTTGCAAGACCTTGGACGTATGATAAATCCGGCGTTGGCACAGGAACGGAAGGAAAGATGTTCGACAATCCATGGATCCTCGGTTCCCCGACCTTCGGCGGCAACCCGCTGGCTTGTGCGGCAGCGATTTCCACGATCAAGTACATGCTGGAAAACGATATCCCTTCGATGGCAAAGGAAAAAGGCGACTACATCATGGCAGGCCTGGAAAAATTGCAGAAGAAATATCCGACGGTCATGACGACCTACAGAGGAGCTGGAATGCTCATCGCCATGGAATTCCCAGAAGCGGAAGTTGGCTACGAAGTGACGAAGGGTCTGTTCGCAAGGAACGTAATGACCGCTGGCACCCTCGTAAATGCCAAGACCGTTCGTATCGAACCACCTGCAATCCTGAAAAAGGAGACAATCGACTCTGTACTGGAGAAGCTGGATGGTGCGCTCGCCGATGCGAAGGCTGCGTTCAAGCTGTAAGAAACATAATTTCATCACATTACCTTCAGGGACCCGCAACTTGCATTGCGGGTCCCTTTTTTTGGGTCTCCCGTTGTCGGAATGATGGCTGCCTGACCGCCCCTAAAATGAATCGCTATGGGATTTGACAAGCAGTTCCTCCATCATCTGAGCGACATCGGAAATCATATAGCTTGTCATTTACCATGTCAACAAAAGTTGATTATCAAACAGCGATTTGGCCGATTGCTTATTGAAAAAAATTACGATGTCATTATAATAGAACATGAGATGAAAATCAGAAGGAACGGGATGCGATGGAGCGATTATTTCATGGGATTTTGAACCACAGAAAGATGGTTGCGGCGATTTTTGCTTTTTGTGCAGTGGCCGGGGCAGTATGTTCCCTGGGCGTAGAGGTGAACTACACCTTTGCGGATTATCTGCCCGATGGGACGCCTTCTACCATTGCGCTGGACAAAATGAACGAGGAATTTGACGGCGGTGCACCCAACGCCAGATTGGTGATTGACGATATGACTGTGCCGCAGGCATTGGACATGAAGGAGAAAATTGGGGCCTTGCAAGGGGTGCAGGACATTACATGGCTGGATGACGCAGCCGATGTGGATGCGCCGCTGGAGCTCATCGAGCCGGAAGTGATGGAGGAATACTACAAGGATGGCAAGGCCTGTTTTACGCTGACCATCGACTCCGAACGCATTTTGGATACGGTGGAAGCGGTTCGGGAAACTGCGGGAAAAGGTGCGATCATGGATGGTGCGGCGGTGAATACGGCTACCGCTACTGCCACCACCAGCACGGAAGTGGGGAAAATCATGGCACTGGTCGTCCCGCTGTGTTTCCTCATCCTGCTGCTGACCACCACATCCTGGTTTGAGCCGGTGCTCTTCATGGCTACCATCGGGGTCGCCATTCTCATCAACATGGGAACCAACCTGCTGTTCGGGGAAATTTCGTTCGTCACCCATGCGGCCTGCAGCATCCTGCAGTTGGCGGTTTCCATGGATTACTCCATCTTTTTGCTCCATCGGTTTTCCGCTTGCCGGGCGGAGGGGATGGACGTGCGCGACGCCATGGTGAAAGCCATCAGGCAGTCCTTTTTCACCATATTTGCCAGCGGGCTGACGACGGTCATCGGCTTCGCAGCTCTGATTCTCATGGAATTTCGCATTGGGCCGGACATGGGGATGGTCATGGCAAAGGCCATCGCCCTGTCCATGGTTTGCGTGTTGACACTGCTGCCTGCGCTGGCTCTCATGAGTTACCGCATCATCGACAAGACCCAGCACAGGAGGCTATTGCCTGGCTTTGGAGGATTCGCCAGGTTCGTCGCGAAAATACGGATTCCAGCCATGATCCTGTTCCTGCTGTTGATGGTTCCAGCGTTTCTCGCACAGGGCAGCAATGATTTTCGGTACGGGGCAGGCGAAATCTTTGGGCCTGGAACGGAAGCCTACGCAGAACGGGTGCAAGTGGAACGGGATTTTGGCAAGACGAACCAGCTAGTGTTGATGGTGCCCAGGGGCGATACGGCGGAGGAAAAGCTGCTGAGCCAGGAAATCCATCAGATTCCCCAGGTGACCAACGTATTGTCCTATGTGGATCTGGTGGGGGCTGCGGTTCCTTTTGAATATGTTGGCGAGGAAACCCTGAGCAAGCTGGTTTCCGCAAACTATAGCCGCATGGTCATCAGCATCAGCACCAGGCAGGAGAGCCAGGATGCCTTTCAGGTCGTGGAAAAGCTGCGTGAGCTGGGACAGGCGCATTATGGGGAGGAGTACCTGCTGGCAGGGGAAAGCGCGACCACCTATGACATGAAGGACGTGACGATCAAGGATATGGGGCGGGTCAACAAAATCGCCATCGGAGCCATTTTCCTGATCCTGCTGTTGACCATGCGCTCCCTTTCCATCCCTGTGATCCTGGTGCTGGTCATCGAAACTTCCATCTGGATCAACCTGTCGGTGCCCTATTTCACAGGGGAGAGCATGCAGTACATCGCCTACCTGATCATCAGCGCCATACAGCTCGGGGCCACGGTGGACTATGCGATCCTCATGGCGGGGCGATACCTGGAAGAGCGGAAAGCCCTCCCGAAAAGCGCAGCCATCATCCAAACCGTGAAACAAACAACCTTGTCCATCCTCACGTCCGCTTCCATCCTGACGCTGGGCGGAGCCATGCTGGGGATCATTTCCACGAACGGCGTTTTGAAAGAACTGGGAACCCTGGTAGGAAGGGGTGCGGTGTTGTCGGCGGCATTGGTCTTGCTGGTGCTTCCAGGCGCATTGCAGCTGTTGGACAAATTCATCGCAAAGACCACATGGAAATCAAATTTCATCGAGGAGGAAAAGCAACATGGGTAGAATGGGAAAAATGGAGAGAAAAGCGATTGCCGCATTATTGGCGGGTCTGTTCGTCATGGGAAATGCGGCTTCGGCCTTCGGCGCAACGGAACCCTCCCCAAAGGAGGAAGTCGTCTATGGAGAGCTGGGAAACGGTGGGCAGACCGAGGAAGTCTATGTAGTGAACGTGTTCCAGAACCAGCGACACATCGTGGACTATGGAAACTACCAGTCCCTGCGCAACATGACATCCACGGACGAAATCACCCGCAAAGGCAGCAAAATCACCCTGGACACGGAGGAGGAAACCGTATACTACCAGGGGGATCTGGAAAGGGGGCAGCTCCCCTGGGACATTGACATCGCCTATTGGCTGGACGGGGAAACAATCCAGCCGGAAGCCTTGCCGGGCAGCTCCGGGAACCTGAAAATCCGCATGGACATCAGGGAAAACGAGGCGGCTGACCCCGATTTTTTTGAAAACTATGCGCTCCAGGTCACAGCGGCTCTGGACATGGAAAAGAGCAAGGACATCAAAGCATCCGGCGCAACGGAGGCCAATGTGGGCGGCGACAAGCAATTGACCTGGACGCTCCTTCCGGGGACAGAAAAAAAACTGGAGCTGTCTGCCCAGGTGGAGGATTTTGAAATGGACAGAATTGCCTTTAACGGTGTGCAGATGGATCTGGACGTGGATGTGGACAGCTCCCAGCTGACGGAAAAATTTGACCTCCTGGAAAAGGCAGCTGCAGCCATCGATTCCGGCGCAAACGACCTTTCTTCCGGCACCGCATCTCTGGCGCAGGGGACAAGGAACATGAAAAAGGGCGTGGATTCGGCTGCGAAAAAAGTCGGAAAAACGGAAAAGAAGCTGAAAAAAGCGGGAAAATTAAGCGAGGCTTCCAGTCAGGTCAATCAGGCGGCAAAGGATCTTTCTTCGGGCATGGAGCAGATAAAGGCAGCGGCCAACTATCAGGCGTTCCAGCAGCAGCTGGCATCCAATGGGCTGGATTTGGATGCGCTCCAGGCAGGAAACCAGGAAATGCTCACTCTTCTCCAAAGCCTGAAGCAAGCCATTCCCGCCCAGTATCAGGGGCAAGTGGCAAAGGCAGAGCAATTGCTGCAGGGGAACATGGGTGCGATCGATGGAATGGAGCAATATCTGCAGGCTTTGTCCCAGAGCATGGCGCAGGCAGAGAACGGTTCCCGGGAATTTGCGGAAAATTACGGGAAATTCGACAAAACCATCCAGCAGCTGGCAAGCCAGCTGACGAACATCGACATGTCTGCGATCAACCAGCTGACAAAAGGGGCGGATGCGCTGACGAACGGCAGTTCCAATCTGGAGCAGGGCAGTGAAACGCTGAAAGACGCAACCGATGCACTGCGCGGCGAAACGGCCGGCATGGGGGAGGAAGCGGAGAAAACCATCGATGAGGTGGTATCGGAGCTTGCTGGCGACAGCGATGCGGTGAAATCCTTCGTTTCCAAGAAGAACACCAACGTAAAAGCCGTCCAGTTCGTCATCAAAAACAAGCCCATTGAGATTGCGGAAACAGACCCGCCAGCGGAATCCCAGGAAAAGGAACAGAGCCTGTGGCAGAAATTCCTGGCGTTGTTTCGGTAGGATTGCCCCGGCTGCTTGCCAACCCCATGCGATTCGTTCAAGCCCCAAAGCAAATTCCATCTACGCCATTGCTCCGGGACTTGCTTAGGGAATTTGAGCAAAAATACGCCAACTGCGGCAAGCCGCGGCAGCCATCGGGATCGCGGCTCTGGCCCATCGTGTGCGCCCTTCACAGTTCCCCGTATCCTGGGCAGCAGGCTCTGCAAGGGCGGCATGTGAAAATGCAGGTGTCTCGAAATCACCGCTTGCTTATAACAGAACTATGTAGTACCCGGGATTCCCAAGTTCGTTCTGGAGGAAATGGCGATTTAGTTCAATTGGATGACCGAACGATTTATATAGAGAAGAAAGATCCGGAAATCAGCAACGCATCTGGCATTTTCAATCAGGTGCGTTGCGTTTTGCTTAGAATTGTGATGATCATTGCCCGGAAAGCCAAGCGAGACATACATATACAGGGCATTTGCTGATGTGAAATCATACGGTTTTGTGCATGAAACCAGGGCAATTTTGAGATTGGGGAAGAAAAACATCTTTACGCACATTGCTTTATGGTGTATCATCGAAAGGGATATAGGAAAGCAACCCCCATGTTAAAGCTGTTAGCTGTTGGGTACTGAACCCTACCCTTATATATTAGGAGGAGGATCGGGGCTTTTCATGTGCGCTTCGGCATTGCAATGCAATGATGCGCAGCCAATTCAGGCAAGGCGGGTGCGCAAGCGTTTTCAAATAGCTGCAAAAAGAAGGAGAACAAACATTCATGAAAAAATTAGACGTTTTTAAAGGAAGCGACAAGTACGTTGTAACACAGGAATTGATGAATGCGGTCAATGTTTCCATCGCTCTGGAAAAACCGTTGCTCATCAAGGGCGAACCGGGAACGGGGAAAACCATGCTGGCGGAAGCGATTGCGGATGCCCTGGACATGAAACTGATCATCTGGGGAATCAAATCCACCACGAAAGCGCAGGAAGGCCTTTATGTGTACGATACGGTACAGCGGCTTTACGATAGTCAGTTTGGAGAAGGGGATGTGTCCGATATCAAACAGTATATCAAGCTGGGAAAACTGGGAGAAGCCTTTTCCTCCGACAAACAGGTGGTGCTTTTGATTGACGAAATCGACAAGGCGGATTTGGAGTTTCCCAACGACCTGCTGTGGGAGCTGGACAAAATGGAGTTTTACATCAACGAGACGAAGGAAACCGTCAAGACAAAGCACAGACCCATCGTCATCATCACTTCCAATGCGGAAAAAGAATTGCCGGACGCATTTTTGCGCCGCTGCATTTTCCATTACATCGAGTTCCCCGATGCGGAAAAGATGGCGGAAATCATCAAGGTCCATTTCGGGGACATCGACAAGAAGCTGTGCGAAAAAGCCATGGAGGCCTTTTATGAAATTCGGGACATGAAGGAACTGCAGAAAAAACCCAGCACTTCGGAATTGCTGGATTGGATTCAAGCTCTCATGATCAGCGGCGTGAACGTCAAATCGTTGAAAGACGAAGTTCCATTTGTCGGCGTGCTGCTGAAGAAAAACCAGGATATCGATGTGATGCGAGAAATCAAGGAAAAGGGATATTCCCTCAAGAGGTGGTAGCGTGTTTTTAGAATTTTTTTACCTGCTTCGGGCAAAGGGCCTTGCGATTTCCATCAATGAGTGGATGGTGCTGGTGGAGGCATTGGACAAGGGGCTGGCAAACGCTTCTCTGACCGGCTTTTATCATTTGTGCCGCAGCATTCTGATCAAGACGGAAGCGGATTATGACAAATTCGATGCGGTTTTCGCCGAGTATTTTAAAAACGTCCAGACCCCGGAGGATCTGCCGGAGCAGTTCTGGAAGTGGCTCAGCGAGGGCGAGCGGGAACGGGACATCAACGACAAAGGCGATGGCGAAGATTTTTATCGGGAACTGGATGAGCTGCTGCAGATGTTTTATGAGCGCATCGAGGAGCAAAAGGAAAAGCATCACGGCGGAAACTACTGGATTGGCACCGGCGGAACTTCCACCATGGGGCGGGGTGGTTACAACAAGCAGGGCATCCGCGTGGGCGGCAAAGGCCGTCACAAATCTGCGGTTCAAGTGGCTGGAGAACGGAATTTTCGGGATTTTCGCCAGGACAACATTTTGGACATCAGGCAGTTCCAGATGGCGTTTCGCAAGCTGCGCCAGTATTCTTCCAGGGTGGAAGGAGCAAAAACGGAATTGGACATCGACCAGACCATCGATGAAACCTGCGAAAATGCGGGAATGCTCAAGCTGGTCTATGACAAGCCGAGAAAAAATACAGTGAAAGTGTTGCTGCTTATCGACTCGGATGGTTCCATGCTGCCCTACAGCAAGCTGTGCAACAGGCTGTTTCAAGCGCTGCGCAAGGCGAACCATTTCAAGGATCTGCAGGTCTATTATTTCCACAACTGCATCTACGACAATCTGTACAATACGCCTTTGTGCAAGCGGGGCGATTGGGTGGACACCACCTGGGTGCTTTCCAACCTGGATAGCGAATACAAAGTGATTTTGGTTGGGGATGCGGCCATGGCTCCATCGGAGCTGTACCGAAAGGGCGGAAATTGCGTTATTGGCCTCTGGAACCAGGAGTTGGGCATCGATTGGCTGAAAAAATTCAAACGTCGCTACAAAAAGCAGATCTGGCTCAATCCCATCAGCGAATCGGAATGGGAGTGGACTTATGGAGCGCAGACCATCCAGGCGGTGGGGGAAGTGTTCCCTATGTTCGAGTTGTCCCTGGACGGTTTGGAAAAGGGCATCAAAAAACTACTGGTGAAATGAAGCATCGGTTCACATATAAAAATAAGCGGATAAAAGCGAAAACCTACGGTGTAGAGAACCAATTGCAGAATCGGTTCACATATGAAAATAAGCGGACAAAAGCATCGTAACAATGGGCAGCGTGGCCATGGAGAACAGGGTGGTCATGGCTACCCCTTCTGCTGCCAGTTGGGAATTTTTCCGTTCCTTTGCTGCCAATGCCACCACGATGACCGCAGTGGGAAAAGCAGCGGCATAGGTTAAAGTCAATTTGCTCATCTGTTGCAGCGGCAGCCAGTTGACAGCCAGAAAGGTCAGGGCGGGCCAGGCGATTTGGGCGATGAGGGAAATGAGAATCAGCTTGCCATTTTTGATGATACGGGTGATCTTGCTGCTTCCAAGTTGCACGCCGACCACGATCATGGAAAGGGGTACTGTGATATCGCCCACCGAGGACAGCAGTTCGTCCAAAAAAAAGGGCAGGTGCAATCCGGCAAATAGCATGACAAGCCCAATCATGGCAGCGATGGAGCATCCGTTGAGCATGGGTTTCAGCGTTTTTTTCAGTCCGCGATGGCCACTGTGCTTTTCCCCGAAGTTTAGCTGCAAAAGCGCCAGGGAATAGAGGTATAAATTCAGGACGATATTGCTGATGACCATGAAAAACAAAGCCTCATTTCCAAATGCGGCTTTTGTCACGGGAAAACCCATGAACCCGGTGTTCACGGTAGTGAGAAGGCACATGCAGACGCCCTGATCCTTGGGAGCGACCCGCAGCAGACGGACGACTAGAAAAGACAAACCCATCCCCGCCAGAAAGAAGAGGATCGTCCCGATCAGCACTTCCAGCGTGGTTGAGAACGTGTCGGCGGTCAGATCCTTTTCCGTAATGGACGTAATCAGCATGCAGGGTGCGGTCACGTTCATCAGCAATGCAATCAGGTATTCGTTGGACTCCCTGGGTAAAATCCTCCCTTTGTTGGCGAGAAAACCGATCCCGGTCATGGAAAAAATAATGGCGATGTTCGTTAAAATGACCGTCATGCTAGAAATACCGGAATACGCCTTTCACCTTGCCCAGGATTTTCACGTCCTGCACGATAATGGGACTCATGGAAGAATTTTCTGGCTGGAGACGGACATGATCCGATTCCCTGTAAAATGTCTTTACGGTGGCTTCGCTTTCAAAGCCGTCCACCATGGCAACTACGATGTCTCCGTTTCGAGCCGTGTCCTGCTGTTCTACCAAGATGTAATCCCCATCCATGATTCCCGCTTCGATCATGCTCTCACCCTTGACCGTCAGCATGAAATTAGAGCCGCTGCCGAGAAAGCGAGAGGGAATTGGGAAGGAATCCTCAATATTTTGTTCTGCCAGAATCGGCGTGCCTGCGGCTACCCGACCGATCACCGGGATGTCCACCACATCTGTTCGTTCCGCATTATCAAACTGGGATGCTGCGGCACGTGCCTTGGGGGCAGGTGTCGTTTTGTCGCCCATGTCCTTTACCATCAAGGCTCGCGGTTTTGATGGGTCTTTGACGATGTATCCCTTTTTCACCAGATTGTCGATGTCCTTGTGGGCGGTGGAAGTGGATTTGATGCCAAGGGCGGCACAGATTTCCCGTACAGTGGGAGGATAACCCTTCTGACGGATCTCGCTCTTCATGTAATTTAAAATTTTCTCTTCTCGCTCTTTTAACATGTTGGTATTCCTCCATGGGAAATGTTTGGCCTTGCCAGTGCATCGCCAAAACACATTCTGGCCATATGATACCATAAAAAGAGGGGGATGTAAACAAATGTTCGCAAATAAATTGGATTATTTATGAAACTTAAATTCCCAAAGTAAACACAAATTCCATCACCCATAGAACTTACTTTGGGAATTTACTTATTTATGAAAAAGAGGCAACGAAAAAGGCGCTCCGACTAAACCAGAGCACCTTTTTCATGTCATGTTTTAAGGAGTACTATATCTCTATGACTTGAGATCCTGGACTTGAAATCGTGATTAAATCATGTTGTCAACAGAATCCATAACCTTATCCAGGATTCCCATTGCTTCTCTCAGCTCTTGTTCCGTAATGATGAGCGGAGGAGCAACGATGATCATGTTTTCATGGGTATAAGTATAGAAGCCTTCTTTTACCAACATGCCGAGAATCTTGTTCATCAGGCCGTCCGGGTCGCAGTTGAAGCTGACGATGGGTTCCCTGGTAGTCTTGTCTTTTACCAGCTCGAAAGCGGAGAAGAGACCGATGTACCTTACCTCGCCCACGCACGCATGCTTTTTCTGCAGATCTTCCAGCAGCTCGCCCAAAATTTTACCTTGCTTTGCAACGTTTTCTTTGATTTTCAGATTTTTGTATTCGTTGAGGGTGGCTACCGTTGCGGCACAGCCCATCGGATGGGCACTGTAGGTCAGTCCACACATCATCTGGTGGTCGTCAAAGTATTTTGCGATAGGTTCCGTTACGATGACACCGCCGAGAGGAACGTAACCGCACGTTGCGCCTTTTGCGAACGTTACCAGGTCAGGTTCAACTCCAAAATTCTGGAATGCGAAGCATGTTCCAGTCCTGTACCATCCGGCCATGACTTCATCGCAGACCATCATGATGCCGTATCTCGTACACAGTTCCCGAACGCCCTTCACATATTTGGTGGGGGGAATCAGGATCCCGTTGGAACCAACGACAGATTCCATGAAGATCGCTGCGATGTTTTCCGGTCCTTCGTATTTCACCTGGTTTTCCAGCAGTTCCAGATAGAAATCAGCAACATCGTCTTCGTCTTTGAACTGCACCTGTTTCGGCGCTCTGTAAGCATAAGGGCCATCGTACTTGATGTAGCCAGCAGGTCCCGGCTCGTTCGCAAAGTGTCTCGGTTCGCCGGTCAGCATGCCTGCGCCAGCGGAAGAACCGTGATAACATCTATACATGGAAAAAATCTTCCATCTGCCGGTGTACTGCTTTGCGATTTTGATGGCGTTTTCATTGGATTCCGCACCAGCGTTGGTAAAGAATACTTTTGCGCCTTTCAGGCCGGAAGCCTTTACGACCGCCTCTGCGGCATCGGAACGAACATCGAGTGCAAATCCCGGTCCGATGAATGGAATCTTGTCAGCTTGATCTTTGATTGCGTTTGCGATGGCCTTGTTTCCGTGTCCCAGGTTGGAGTTGACAAGCTGGGAAGACATGTCATAATACTTCTTTCCATCTTCATCCCAGAAATAGATGCCTTCAGCCTTTGTGATCACTTTTGGGTTCAGATTGCCTTGTGCGCTCCAGGAGTGCAGGTTGTACTTTAAACTTTTTTCTTTGATCGTTGACATTTTCAATCTCCTTTTTGGTGATTCCGGAAATATTGTTTCCAATATCTCCAGGGCATCGGCA
Source organism: uncultured Zhenpiania sp. (assembly GCA_964625475.1). GTDB lineage: Bacteria > Bacillota > Clostridia > Peptostreptococcales > Anaerovoracaceae > Hominibacterium. The sequence goes on from CAZVBL010000035.1 coordinate 16,949, forward strand.
AAGCCTGCTGTTAAAATCGGTGTTTCACAGCCGACTTTGGCCTGACTTTACGGGAGAAGGAAAGTGTAGGACATGCTTTCCTTCCCCAAACGTTTCAATTCAATTTCTCGCTCTTGTCTCTTGTCGATTAGTCATCCACCTTTGCTCTCAAATCAGCAGGGAACAGTTCGTTTGGATCTGGTCTCCAGTTCGGAATCTCTCTGGAAACATAAGTGAAATTCAGCAGATCTTTGAATGTAGCATTGTGAGAAACGCTGTTTCCGCCCCAGGTTGCGCAGCCCAAGGTCATGGATACAGGGAATCCGCAGTTCCAACCACCGGAATTTGTCAAGCACTGAGGCTGATTTACGACAACCTTCGTTACAGGAACAATGGCAGCCAGCTTTTCTACTAATTCATCGTTTGTCGTATGGATGCCGCAGGAGTGGCCTTTCCCCTGATAGTCCAGGGTCTTCATCAGTTTGTCAACCGCATCGTCAAAATCCTTCGCTTTCTGGATGCCGGATACAGGGGACAGCTTTTCGCCTGTGAATGGGTGTTCCAGGCCGAAGCCGTTCAGTTCTTCTGCCATCAGCACTTTTGTTCCGGCGGGAACGTTGATATCAGCTAATTTTGCGATGGTTTCTGCGTTCTGGGCAACGATGGCTCTGTTGAGGACGTGATCGTTCGGCGTGTTGGGCCACAGGGTTTTCTGCAGCTTTTCTTTTTCCTTGGAACCTTCCTTGAACAGTACAGCGCCATGTTTTTCCATTTCTTCAACGAATTTGTCGTAACACTTTTCAAATACGATGATGTTGTTTTCCGTGGAGCAGGAAGTCGCATTGTCATAGGCCTTGGATTTCACGATCATCTCTGCGACTTTCGCCATGTCTGTCGTTCCATCGACGATGGAAACCGTGTTGCCCACGCCAACGCCGATGGCCGGAGTGCCGGAGGAGTAGGCGGACTCTACCAGGGCTTCGCCGCCAGTAGCCAGGATGAAGTCGCACTGTGCCATCAGTTCTTTGGAAGTTTCGATCTTAACCCATTCAGGTTCAACGGTCTGAACCAGATCTTCAGGATATCCCAATTTTTTGATCGTTGCCCTGATTTCGTTCACGATTTCCAGGTTGGTCTTTTTTGCCTTTGGATGAGGAGCCAAAATGATGGCATTTCTCGTTTTCAGCGCCATGTTTGCCTTTACGACAGGAGTTGCCTCGCCGTTCGTTACAGGCATGATGCCAGCGACAACGCCCATCGGCTTTGCCCATTTCTGCATGCCGGTTTCTTTGTTGTCTTCCAACAACCCAACGGATTTTTCATCCTTCATCTGGATATAGGAACCCCAGACTTTCCCATACATTTTCTGTTCTTTGTCTGCAGGGATGCCCATGCCAGATTCTTCAACCAGCATTTCCCCATACTTTAATGCTTTCTCAGGCTTTGTCAGATTGTAAGCAACGGCAGCAGTCAAAAGATCCACGTCTTCCTGCGTGAAGCCGTTTGCGACAGCCTGCGCCTTCTTGCCTTTTTCCACCAAAGCAGCAACATAATCGTGTGCGTTCATTGCCATTTTTTAAATCCTCCTTATCAATTAAAAATCAACCGATGCAAGCATGTAAGTAGTGGTTTCGTAAAATCACTTCTTGAAATCCTACTACCCAATTATTAAAGCAATCTTTGTGCCAAAATAGATACAAGCACAGGGGATTTTTGGAAAAGCCGGTTCCCGTAAAGGGAAGGATGGCAGAAAGACGTTGGAAAACCAATGATTTTCGCAGTTGAGAACGAAAAAATATAATGTATACATGTCCGAAGAAAGGAGAACTGCTTTCACAGGAGAGAAAAAATAAAGAAAAAAGCGATACAAAAAAGAATCGAAATAAAAATCTTTTTTTTACGTTCTTCAGATATGTTGAAATTAAGGGGATTTTCATGTCGATACAAAAAAGAATCGGTGATGCTAATTTGTATCATCGTTGGTCAGCCCATATTTGTGCAGTTTTCGCACGATGGTCGGCTGGCTTACTTTCAAGGCTTTTGCCATGGCACGCGTGGATTTGTGTTCTGCCATGGTGCGCTTGAGAATTTCCCTTTCTGATCGCTCCAAAGCCTCGCTGAGAGAAAGGCCATCCGGCTGGGTCGATTGGATTTGGGCTGAATTTCGTACGAAAACCGGCAGCTTGTCCTCTGTGATGACTTCATCCCTGGTGGTCAAGATAAGGCGTTCCATCATGTTTTGCAGTTCCCGAACGTTTCCCGGCCATGGGTATCGCAGCAACACGGACAGAGCCGCAGGATCCAGGGTTTTGCTTTCTTTGAGCTTTTGATTGTACTGTTGCAGGTAGGTTTGGATCAAAGGCAGCACGTCTTCGGGTCGTTCCCGCAGGGGCGGCACGTTGATGGGAACTACGTTGAGGCGGTAATACAAGTCCTCCCGGAATTTGTGCTCCTGGACCAGCCGCAGCAATTCCTTGTTTGTGGCAGATACGATGCGGACATTGATGGGGATCCTTTTTACGCCGCCCACCCGAATCAGAGTGCGTTCCTGGATGACCTGCAGCAGCTTCACCTGCAAATTCAGGGGAAGCTCGGAGATTTCGTCCAAAAAGATGGTTCCGTTTTGGGCGGCCTCAAAAAGACCGGTCTTTCCTCCCATGCGGGAGCCGGTGAAAGCCCCTTTTTCATATCCAAACAACTCCGATTCGATCAGGTTCTCCGGAATGGCGCCGCAGTTCACCGTAACGAATGGAAAGTCTCGCCGCGTGCCGTTTTCGTGGAGCATCCTGGCAATGACGCCCTTCCCCACGCCAGATTCCCCGCTGATGAGAACGGTGGAATCTACGCTGGCCAGCCGCTGCGCCAATTGAAAGACATTGCGCATGGCGTGGCTGCTGGCAATGATGTTGCCGTTAGAAAGGGTTTCCGGGGATTCCATTTCTTTTAAGGTTTTCTGAGCCGATTGGAGCTGGTTCTGCAAATGGGTCAATTCCGTAATGTCCCTGGAAGTGGTGACGATTTTGCTCAGCTTTCCCTTTTGGTCAAAGATGGGGGTTCCGGTGGAAAGCAGTTTTTTCCCATCTTTGTTTTCGTGGATGATGGTGGCTTCCTCGCCCTTTTCCATGACCAGCTTGGCTACGGAGGGCGCAAAAAATCCGTCTTTCTCCAATTCGGACACATGGATTCCATAGATGTCTTCCGGGCTTATTTTGTACAATTCCCTGCACGCTTCATTGCACCAGAGCGCATATCCCTCGCTGCTGTCAATGAAAATCGCATCATTGATGCTGTTTAAAATCGAAATCAGCTCAACGGTTGACAATGTATCCAGAAATTGCTTCATGAACATCCATCTCCCCTTTGCAAGAAAATGAGATTCGTGCTGTCTCTAATCTGAATTTTACAAAAATGCGGGGACAAATGCAACCAGAAATCTTAAAATTTTTTGGTTGCTGCTCCTATGGAAAAGATCGCTTGAAGTTATCGGACATCATTTGAGTTTTCCTTTTTTAAATAAGCAGCCGCTGTAAACGCCCATAATTTAAAAGAAAGCATTGCGGGCAGGCTGCTATGATTGTTCCTTTTTGATGGCATCTTTCTTAGAAAATCCAAAAAGGTTTCTGGAAAGAGGGTCGATTGTCTTTTTTCGAGCGATCCTTCCGTTTCGCATCCCAATCTGTTATAATGAATCATCGTTAAAAGAAAGATTGCATTGACGAAAAAAGAATGACGATGCCTGTGCGCCTGACGCAGGAAACGTTTCGCAAAGCGAGGTCGGATAAAAACATGAAAGCGTGGTTACTTTGCTAATGTTTGGGTATCATAACCATATGCCGATAGAAAATGGGAAGCGAGGACTGAGTTCCAACCAGTGGTTGAGCGTTGGAATCTTGCGCTTATGGACGAGGAGGAGGAACAAACCATGGCAGTCATGACAATCACAAAAGAAAACTTTGAAACGGAAGTGCTCAAATCGGATCAGCCAGTGCTTGTCGATTTTTGGGCGGCGTGGTGCGGGCCGTGCAAAATGATGGGCCCGATCATCGATGAGATCGCCCAGGAAAACGACAGCATCAAGGTTGGGAAGATCAACATTGACGAACAGCAGGAATTAGCTGTGAAATATGGGATCATGAGCATCCCCACAGTGGTTCTCTTTGAAAATGGCGAACCCAGGGAAACTTCCGTTGGGGCGGTACCAAAGGAATCCATTGAACAGATGTTTCGATAAGGGATAAGCCTGATTGCACTGATTTTGTTTCGGCGGCAAGCTTTGTCGGTGTTTGGGAAATGCCACTGGGGACATTTCCTGTAGAATAAAACGATACCTATTAAGAAATGAGAATTGGAGGAGCATGAGATGAAAGCAAAATTTTTCAGATGCAACCATTGCGGCAACATCATTGCGATGGTTGAGGACAAAGGCGTGCCGGTTGTATGTTGCGGTGAAAAGATGGAAGAGCTGAAAGCCAACACTACGGATGCGGCTACGGAAAAGCACGTTCCCATGGTAGAAGTCGAGGGAAGCAAGGTGGTTGTCCAGGTAGGTTCCACCAGCCATCCGATGACAGAAGAACATCTGATCCAGTGGGTTTGCCTGGAAACGGAATGCGGCATCCAGCTGAGGAAGTTGACGGCGGCGGATGAGCCGAAGGCCGAGTTTTGCGTCTGTGGGGACAAGCCTGTGGCGGTTTATGAATACTGCAACCTACATGGGCTTTGGGTGAAAGAACTGTAAAAAAGGAAGCTGTTATGAAGGAGGGCTGCTGCATTCAGCGAGAAGGCTGGCGCGGCAGCTTTTTCCTTTCATGCAGGCACAAAAACTTGACATTATGGCCTGTCAATCGTTTTTGAAAATGTCTCAAAAATTTTGGAACATTAGCAC
>CAZVBL010000036.1:0-21710 GCA_964625475.1 uncultured Zhenpiania sp.
CCCCATCCTGCGGCATCCCCGGAGGCGGCCCGCACAGCTTTATGGTGAAAGGCAGCCCGGTAAAACGCCCCAGCAACGCCGAAAGGTACACGGAAATCAACGCCCATGGATAGCAACGCAGCCAGTGCTGGAAGTAAACGGGCGTGAACACGCCGGTATATTTCCCCGCCATCACCGCAACCATCAAAAGGCTCATGATGGTTGCCACGATCAAAGCAAGGACAGCCGTGGAAATCAACACAAAAGGCACGCCCTGGGGCTTTGCGCCCAGTTTCACCGCAATGAAATCCCCCAGCTTGTTGATGGGAACCAGCAGTACCAGCAGCGTGCTGATGGGAAAAGCGATGCAAAAGCCCACAAAGACCGACCGAAAATTGAGAGAGCCTGTGGCAACATAGACCAGCACGATGCAAAGCACCACATTGATGATGAACGATATATAGATGTTCATGGTTAGATTGAATTTATGAAAGATTTTATTCACAAGAATACCTCCTTTACAGGCATCACAGGCACCAAAAAGAGACTCGCTGCCGCATAGTCGCCGCAACAAAGCCATTCCGATTTGAAACGCACCCTTCTTCGCACAGTTGAAATCCATTTCACGGTTCAGCTGCGCTCCAAGGCATTCTTGCCCTTTGAGTATAACACAAAAAAGCCGTTTCGCAAGCTGCCATTTTCAAAAAGTATCAAAATATTTCCGCAATTGTAGCCTGGACTACTGACCGAAAACCGAACGTTGGGATAGAATGAATGTGGCATGGAAGATCGCCGAACGGCACCCTGGCGGTTTTCGGAGCCGAGTTGAAACAAACCCCGGCGCGCATTTGGAACCGGACTGCTTTTTCCAAGCTTCCGGGTGCGCCCAAATCAAGACACATCTTGCAATGAAGAAAAAAGGAGGAATCAGACATGGCTTTACCTGTATTTGATTACATCAAAGCAAGCAGCCTGGAAGAAGCATCGAGCCTCGCCAAAGAAAAAGGCGAAAAAGGAATCCTGATGGCCGGAGGCACGGATGTCATCCTGCTCTTGAAAGAAAAGGCGACACCTGCTGACACAGTGATCGACATCAAAGAAATCCCAGGGCTGGACAACATGAAATTTGCGGAAGGAAAGGGTCTGGACATCGGCGCTCTGGTCAAGCTTTTTGACATCCAGACTTCGGAATTGGTGCAGAAAAAAATGCCGGCTCTGGCAGATGCGGCTCATTATGTCGCATCCGCACAGATCAGAAGGAAGGGTACGATGGTTGGAAACATTTGCAACGCCTCGCCTTCTGCCGACACTGCTTCCATTTTACTTGCCATGGACGCAAAAGTAAAGGTTTATCGCACAAATGGAGAAAAAGAAATTGCGATGGATGACTTTTTCAAAGGCGTAAAGAAGACCACTCTGGAAAAGGGCGATATCGTGACTGGCCTCTTCATCCCAGAGCTGAAAAAGGGAGAAGGATCGGCCTATTTCAAACATGCCGTAAGAAAGGCCATGGACCTGGCCATCATCGGTGTTGGCGCATGGGTCAAGATGGAAGGAAACACGATGGTTGACTGCCGGATCGCCATGGGCGGCGTGGGCACCACTCCTTTGCGAGCCAAAAATGCGGAATCCATGCTGAAAGGCAGCCAGCTGACAGACGACATCCTGGAGCAGGCGGCCACGGCGGCTTCCAAAGAATGCGCCCCGATTTCCGATGTCCGCGCATCAGAAGAATATCGCAGGGACATGGTAAGGGTGTACACGAAACGAGCGGTGAAAAAGGCCGTTGAAACCATGGCGTAGGAAAGGAGGAACGGGATAAATGAAACGAGTCATTCAGTTCAAACTGAACGGAGAACACATAGAAGAATACGTGCAGGACAACATCACGATGGTGGATTTCCTGCGCAAGCAGATGCACCTGACGGGAACGAAACGAGGCTGCGAAGAAGGCGAGTGCGGCGCATGCACCATCCTTTTGGACGGCAGAGCCATCGACTCCTGCATGATGTTGGCCGTGGAAGCGGACGGCCATGAAGTCGTAACCATAGAAGGCGTAAAGCAGGGAGACGTGCTGCATCCTTTGCAACGGGAATTTATGGACAAATGGGCACTGCAATGCGGATTTTGCACGCCAGGCATGATCATGTCAGCCATGTCCCTGCTCCATGAAAACCCCAATCCAACGGAACAGGAAATCAGAGACGGCATTGCCGGAAACCTGTGCCGCTGCACGGGTTATGCGAAAATCGTAGAAGCAATCGACGCAGCTGCCAAGACATTGGCAAAGGAGGTGGCGAAATAATGGCAATGAGAGGAAAAGAGTATTACGCAGAAATCGAAAGCGTCTATAAAAAACCGGAGGATTTCGCCCTGGCTGGAAGGGGAAATGCCTATATCCGAATCGATGCAGAAGCAAAAGTGACGGGTACGGCCATCTATACCGATGACGTATACCTGCCCGATACCTGGTACTGCAAGCTGGTACACAGCCCTTACGCCCATGCGATCATCAAAAGCATCGACTTTACGGAAGCCCTCAAGGTGCCAGGGGTAAAAGCTACCCTGACGGGCGCAGATTTTCCAGAAGGACACAATCTGGGCAACCCGGAGGCGTTCAAGGAATTGGCCGACAAAGAGCCGCTCTGCCGCAAGAAAGTCCGCATGATCGGCGATGAAGTGGCTGCGGTCTGTGCCACTACGGAAGAGGCGGCCACAGAAGCCGCTGCGCTGGTAAAGGTGGAATATGAACCCCTACCAGTCATCCTGGATCCCTTTGACTCCATGGCATTGGACGCGGAACCCATCCATTATCCGGCGGATCAGGAAGGGACGGCAAACAATCTGTCCATCTTCACGGTCATGAAAGCGGGAGACCCGGACAAGGCTTTCGCAGAGGCCGACTACACGGACAAATCTTATTACAAGACGCAGGAAATGGTTCATGCGGCCATCGAGCCACACGGAGCCATCGCCAAATATGAAAATGGAGAATGGACCATCTGGACTACCACCCAGGGCGCATATGTTTCCCGTTACTGGATCGCCTGGGGCCTGGGCGTTCCTGAATCCCAGGTTCGCCTCATAAAGCCCATGGTAGGCGGTGGCTTTGGCGGCAAGCTGGACGTGTTCGCCCATGAACTCTGCCCCTGCAAATTCGCCCAGATGACGGGACACCCGGTAAAATGCATCCTGAAGCGGGACGAAGTGTTCAAGTGTACCAGGACAAGGCATCCAATTTCGTTCCAAATCGAAAGCGCATTCACAAAAGAGGGCAAGCTGCTGGCAAAGCGGTGCCGGCACATCCTGGATGGCGGCGCATACGGCGGCTCCGGCATCGCAGCCAATACCTTGTCCCTGATTTGTGCGACCTTCCCTTATAAAGTGGAAAACATCGACATGATCGCAAGGCGACCTTACACCAATCACCCCGCATCGGGTGCCATGAGAGGTTATTCCGCCTGCCAGGTACACTTTGCCCACGAAATCCACATGGATGAGGTTGCCAACAACCTGGGCATCGACCCGGTAGAACTGCGCAGGATGAACGAAATCACGCCTTATTACACGGGTCCGACGGGATTGGAATTTACCTCCTGCCGCTTTGAAGAATGCATGGTCGCATGTGCCGACTACATTGACTGGAAGCACAGGGAAAAGCATCCCATCGGCAGCGGCGAGGCCGTTGGATTCTCCGGATCCGGATTCATGTCAGGCACCGGATTCCCGGTGCTGGTTACGCCCCACTACTGCTCGGCGGCCACTATGGTCAGGCTCAACAGGGAGGGCTATGCAGTGGTATTCTCTGGAGCGAACGACATCGGCCAGGGCTGCGATACGGTCATGACCATGATCGTTGCAGAGGAACTGGGTTTGAACATGGACGAAGTAAAATTGGTGCAGTCCGACACGACGGCCACGCCGTGGGATGCGGGCTCTTTCGGCTCCCGCGTTACGTTCCTGGGCGGCAATGCCTGCAGGCACGCAGTGGGGGACGCAAAGCTGAAGCTGCTGACCCACTGGGCAGAAGAATGGGGCTGCAAGCCGCAGGACATCAAAATGGCTGACCACAGGGTATTCCTGCCGGGAGATGCAGAAAAGAACATTTCCTACAACGAAGCATGCTTCGGGTACGAGGAAAAGAACTTTGGAAGGTGCGTAGCCGGAGTCGGCGCTTTCGCCCACGAAGGCGACAAGGACATTTACGTCAAAAACGTTGGAAACTACGCTACGGCTTACTCCTTCTCAGCCTCAGCCGCAAAGGTAAAGGTGGACATGGAGACGGGCGCCGTAGAACTGCAGGATTTTGTATTCGGCCACGACTGCGGACGGCCTTTGAACATCCGGGCAGTAGAGGGTCAGATCGAAGGCTCCGTGCTGCTGGGGTTGGGCTTCACCTGCTTCGAGGAATGCTTATACGACAAAGACGGCAGACATCTGAACCCAGGCTTCCGGGATTACAGGTTCCCGACTGCGCTGGACATGCCGAACATCAAGACCATCATCTGCAGCGAAGAGGACCCAGAAGGTCCTATGGGTGCGAAGGAAGCGGGAGAAGGCTCCACCGCGCCTGTCGGCTCCGCCATCGGCAATGCCATCAACTATGCGACCGGCCTCGTCCTGAAAGAGCTGCCTATTACGCCTGAAAAATTGTGGAGAGCCTTGCGGGAACACGAAAGAACGGGAAAGACTGACTTTGGAGCCGAAGACCTTCCTGAAAAGTTTGCTAACATGCCGCCCCTCCCGCAGCGGTACGATGTGTAACGGGCTTTACAGGAGTTTGACACGAACCAAAAACCTGCCAAAGGCGGCTTCAAAAAGCCGCCTTTGGCAAAAATGACAGGAGCGATCCATGAGCGACAAAGAAAAGGCGACCTGCGCCAAACAGGAACCCCTGGACAATCGAGAATGGGAAATCAGCGCACAAAACCTGAAAAAAGCCCACGGCTATGCGGATGGGTCAGAAAACGCAAAGGGCGCAGTGGAAGCCGCCCACAAAGCGGAAGCGTTGGCAAAGGACATCCTGCGGCTTTCTCAAAACACGCTGCTCATCAACCTGCGCTTCATGGAAGCCGCTTTCCTACGCATTGTCCCCAATCGCAACATGGACACCCCGGAAATCGCCACCGATGGCCAGTTTCTCTATTACAATGCGCTCCATGTCTGCAGGCAGTTCAAACGAGCGAAAGAGATCCCCGTCAGGGACTACTTGCACACCGTGCTTCACTGCTTGTTTCGCCATCTGTTCATCGGCAAAGGAGTCGATGCGCAGCTGTGGGACTTATCCTGCGACATCGCTGTGGAGCATGTCATCAGCCAGTTGCACTTAAAGTCCCTTTATTGCGAACGGCAGGCAAGCCAGGCCTGGCTCATCAGGGAACTGGAAGAAAAACTGCCCCGCCTTTCCGCAGAGTGGATTTACAAGCAGTTCACAGAGGAACAGCTTAGCCCCGAAGAAATCCTTCACCTGCAGCGACATTTCCATGCCGATGACCACAGCATCTGGCACAACAAGATCCAGCTGAATCAGGGCAGCGGCGACAAGGATGAAAATGACGCAGGAACGCCCGATGGGGACACGGAACTGGAAACCGACCAAAACGCAGGGCTGGAAACGGAAATGCCACCCCAGGAGGAAGGAGAATCCCAAGCCGGGTCAAACGATGAAATGGCTGTAAAAGCCGCAGCAGAGGACGATGGAGCAGGAGGAGCCGGAAACGATGCCGACAATGAGGAAGACTCCCACAAGGAGGCGCTTTCCCCGGAGGACTTGGAACAGGCCTGGAAAGAGATTGCCCAACGGATCCAGGTAGATCTGGACACGGTTTCCGACTCTTATGGAGAAGGCGCAGGGGATATGCAGCAAGCCCTGGAAGAAATCAACAGGGAGCGATACGATTACACCGAACTGCTGCGGCGCTTCACCGTGCTGGGGGAAAACATCGAAGTCAACGATGATGAATTTGACTATATCTTTTACACCTATGGCATGAAGCTCTATGAAAACATGCCCCTCATCGAACCGCTGGAATACAAGGAGACGCAGAAAATCCGGGAGTTCGTCATCGCCTTGGACACCTCGGAATCCGTTTCCGGGGAAACGGTGCAAAAGTTCGTGACTAAGACCTGGAACATCCTCAAACAATCGGAAAACTTTTTCACTCGAATCAATGTGCATATCATGCAATGCGGAGCCAGGGTGGAGGAAGACGTGCGGATTTCCACTCAGGAGGAATTTGACGCATACATCGATGGCATGGTGCTGAAGGGCTTTGGGGGCACGGATTTCAGGCCGGTGTTCCGGCGAGTGGACGCACTCATCAGGCAGCACGAATTTCAAAATTTGAAGGGCTTGATCTATTTCACCGATGGATATGGATCCTATCCCGCTGCGGCTCCCGCATATGATGCGGCCTTTGTCTTTCTGGATCAGGGCTACCCGCTTCCCGATGTTCCGCCGTGGGCTATCAAAATGATATTGAAAGAAGACGAAATCGAAATGTTTTAAGGAGCTGTTTGTGTTGAAGAATGCATTGTTTGAAGTGAAGAACCAGGTTCTAGTCAAATATCGAGGGCAAGAAACCTGCGTAAGCATCCCCCAGGGCGTGCGAGCCATCGGAGAGCGGGCGTTCCGGGAATGCAGGGAACTGGAAGAGATTTTCATTCCGCCCCAGGTGGAGGAGATCGGCCTGGAGGCTTTTCAGTGGTGTTCCAAGTTGAAAACCATCCGAGGAGCTGTGGGCATCCAGCAGGTGGACAGAGATGCCTTCGCAGGAACGCCCTGGTATCGATATTACTCCGAAAACGAAGTGGAATGGACGGGAGATTTCGCCTATCTTGGGAAATGCCTCATCAAGGCCAGGAGAAACATCAAATGCGCCGACATCCCAGACGGAACCCTGATGATCGCCGCCGATGCTTTTGCGGAGCGCGTCATGCTGAAAGACGTGACGATTCCAGACAGCGTGACTTATATCGGCTGGAGGGCGTTCGAGGACTGCACCGGCCTGAGCCGCATCCGCATCCCAGGGAGCGTAAAAACCCTGGGCTGGCACTGTTTCAAGGGCTGTTCCCGCTTGATCTCCATCGATTTGCAGGAAGGAATCCAAGTCGTGGAAAACGGCGTGTTCTCCAGCTGCAGGAGCCTGCGAACCGTGACGTTCCCTTCCAGCATCCGAAAGCTGGGGGGCTGGATGTTCTTTAGCTGCATGAACATCGAAAAGGTACGATTCCAATGCCCCATAGAAGAACTGCAGGAACGCTGTTTTTCCGGATGCAGCAACCTGGCCAGCGTGGAACTGCCCGCAGGCCTGCAGCGCATCGGCGTAGAGGCGTTCTACGACTGCATCACCCTTCGGGAGGCACCCCTTCCCCAAGGTCTGAAGCATATCGCACGCCAGGCCTTTGCGAAGGATCGATACCTTGAAAAGGTGGTGCTGCCGGAAAGCCTGGAATCCTTGGATGAATCGGTCTTCCACGGATGCACGGGTTTTGAAACGCTCACCGTGCCAGGGCAGCTTGCGGAACTGCCGCAAAACGCATTCTTCGGGTGCGATGGCATCAAAACCCTCTCCATCCAGGAGGGCGTAAAACGATTGGGCAGTTTCTGTTTCAGCCGCTGCCGGGGCATCGAATCCCTGGTTCTTCCAGCCTCCATGGAGGAACTGGGGGATGGAGCCTTCGCAGGCTGCACGAGCCTGAAAAAAGCGGTGATTCGCCAGGACGTGAAAAAAATCGGCGCATCCTGCTTTGCCAGATGCCAGCGACTGGGCGAAATCCAGCTTCCCCCTTCCATCTCAGAGATCGGGGGCGGGGCTTTTGACCAGTGCTGGGAGCTTGCTGATTCCGAAGGGCATTTCATCCAGAAGCAAACGTTCTACGCATATCTGGGAGAGAGCAGCGAAATTGCGGTTCCCGAAAGCTGCCGGGCAGTTGCCAGCGGAGCTTTCGCAGGCCATCTGGCATATCGGAAAATCAGGATTCCCCAAAACGTGGAATCCATCGGCATGGGCGCATTCAGGGACTGCGAAAACCTGACGGACGTTGAAATCCTGTCCCCGGCAGTCACGAGCCTTGGAAAGGCACCCTTCCACGGCTGCGACAAGCTGCTGGCCCTCACCGTTTGCGGCATGGAGCCAGGGGATTTTGCGGATGAACGCGAAAAAACCGCCGCTGCCTTGGGATTTTGCGGCAATTATGGGATTTTCCCACAGACGCTGGCGGCAAACTACCGAGACTATCTGGAGCGCAACAAAATGCAGCTTTTGAAGCGAGCCATTGACAACCAATTGCTGAAAGCCGTTCAGTATTTCACGGATCACGATGCAATTTCCAACGAGGAATTTCACGAAATCCTGGAGTACGCCCAACAGAAAAAGGCCATGGAAATCGTGGCGCTGTTGCTGGAATACAGGAGCCGAAAGGATATGGACGCATTTGGAAAATACGCACTGTGACAGAGAGGTGGCAGAATCATGAACATCATGCAGGCAAAAGAACAGATCAAACATGCCATGCTGGCATACTTCACCAAGGACGAATTGGGAAACTACAGGATCCCCATCGAGAAACAGCGACCCATTCTGCTCATGGGGCCGCCTGGAATCGGCAAGACGGCCATTATGGAGCAGGTCGCTTCGGAGCTGGGCGTGGGGTTGGTGGCTTATTCCATGACCCATCACACCAGGCAGAGCGCACTGGGGTTGCCCTTCATCAAAAAAGAACGCTTTGAGGACATGGAATACCAGGTGTCCGAGTACACCATGAGCGAAATCATCGGTTCGATCTACGGGCTCATGCGGGAAACCGATGCCCGGGAGGGCATCCTCTTTCTGGATGAAATCAACTGCGTTTCGGAAACGCTGGCTCCCTGCATGCTCCAATTCCTGCAGTACAAGGTCTTTGGCCAGCATCGGATCCCAAAGGGCTGGATCGTCGTGACGGCAGGAAACCCACCGGAATACAACAAATCGGTGCGCGACTTCGACATCGTGACCTGGGACAGATTGAAGCGAATCGATGTGGAACCGGATTACGATGTGTGGAAAACCTACGCCTCCGGGAAAGGAACCCACCCTTCCGTGCTCACCTACCTGGCAGCCAGAAAGAAGGATTTTTACAAAGTGGAAACAACGGTGGACGGCAAAAACTTCGTCACTGCCAGAGGCTGGGACGACCTTTCCGAGATGATCAAGCTCTACGAGGAAAACCAGCTCCCCGTAGACGAAATGCTCATTTCCCAGTATTTGCAGGATCGAAAGATCGCCAAGGACTTTTCCATCTATTACGACCTGTTCAGCAAATACAGGAGCGATTACAAAATCGACTCCATTCTGGCGGGGAATCCAGGGGAAGACATTCTGGCCAGGGCGCAAAGGGCACAGCTGGACGAACGGATTTCCTTCCTGGGCTTGCTCTTTGATGCAATCACGGCAGAGCTGCGGAAAACCTGCCAGCAGGAAGACCTGTTGGATCTGCTCACGCCCCTGCTGCAACAAGTGAAAGGCCGACTGACAGGAGCCAGCGAGGGAGAAGAACCGCAAACACCGGTAGAAATCCTGGAAAGTTACATCGCACAGGAAGAAGAAAAGCTGGCGAAAGGCCGCAAAGCATCGGCTCTGTCCCCGGGCAAGCAGCATTGCATGCAGCGGCTCATCGCTCAGCTGGAAAGCTACAGGGCGGGAATCCTGACACAAAGCATCACCCAGGGAGATGAGGCATTCGCATGGATCAAGCAGGCCTTCGGCGCATTGGTTGAAGAAGTAAAAGCCTCTGCGGCCAGCGGCTCACAGGCTTTGGACAATGCCTTCGATTTCTGTGAAAAGGCCTTTGAGGATGGGGATGAGTTGCTGATTTTCGTTACAGAGCTGACGGTGAATTACTACACGGCACGCTTCATCGGCCACTATGGCTGCGACAAATATTACATGCACAACAAGGAGCTGCAGCTCGCACAGCGACAGACGGAGCTGGAAAAACAGGTAAATGCATTGGGATGGGAGGTTTAACCGAACTGAAACGCCTTTTCCTCCAAGTTCCAAGGGGCTTCAGAAAAAAACGAGACAAGGAAGATATGAAAAAAGGCAATTACTTACTGACTGTAGGGGATAGGAACCACAAATCTATTATAGGAGGAGAAAATCATGGACAACGATTATCTCAAGCAGAGGGAAACGCTGAATCAACAGCTATACGAATGCATGCCGCTCATCGAAATAGAACGGTCCGCCTATATCAAGGCAGAATACGGAAGGCTGCAGGCCATCATCGGCACGGGCTACTGGGACAAAGAAGCCCAATGCTCCGAGATTTTCCACGGAAGGATGAACGATGATCTGGCTCTCATTGAGGCCAGGCCAAAAGATCCCTACGATATCACCATAGAGGAACTGGACTGGATCACAAAGCAGTTCAAGCATATCGAACGCTGCGGCACGGACACCTACCTGAATTTTTTCAACATGATGCCGGAGGACAAAGAACGCATCGCTTTTCTGGCGCGCATCTGGCACAAGTTGACCCATGAAACGATTTGTTCAGACCTTGAAAAGCAGGAACTGGAGGAGGGGCATGAGGCTTTTCTCCAACGAAAGCTGTCCAGTTCCGTAAAAGTAATTCCATAGGAGGAAACCCATGAAAATCGAAAACAAAGCGATGCAGGATTATGTGCTGCGCATATCCATGGCAGCGGACAAAGAAGAATTTGATCAAGCCAGACGGGATGCTTACATGCAGCATTCCGACCGCTATGCGGCGCCAGGGTACGCAGGCGGCCTTGCACCCTTGGAAGAACTGGAAAAATTATATGGGCCAGCGGTGCTCTACGATGAAGCCCTGGACATCATGATTCCCAAGCTGTTTCAGGCCTTTCTTTCATCAGAAGGCATTCGCATCATGGGGAAACCCCAGGTTGACGATCTGCAATTTACAAACGGAGGCGTTTCCTTCCATGTAAAAGCGGACGTGTACCCGGAAGTGCGCCTGGGGCAATACAAAGGAATCCAAGTGCCTTTTCGGCGAGGCGGGGAACAGGATCAGTTTGAAAGAGCCGTCCTCCAGCAGGCCTGTGAAAACATGGATGGAGAAATCCCACCCCATATGGTGCAGCAAAAGCTATCGTCCATCGTAGCGCGAGAGAAATTGAGCGTCAGCAACGAAGCGATTTATCACCTGCTGGCCGATGCGCTGGTCATCTTAAAGCAGGCCTACGAGTCTGCGGGCGCAGCCAGGCCCATGGAACAGATCAGGCGGGAAGCCATGGATTTGATGCTGCAGACGGCTTCCGGCGAGCACGAGCATGACTGGAAGGAATTTTTCCGCACCCAAATCATGGCCATGGCTCAACGATACCGCGATCTGCCTGCCGACTTCGACAAAACCCTCCGGGAAATCGTGGAAAACAGGATGAAAGCCAAGAATGCCATGAAGCAGGACGATTTAATTGAGGAAATTTTCAAGGCATATCTGGGTTCCCTGGAACTGACGGAAGAGCAGTGGAAGAACCAAAGGCAGCTGCAGGCGGCCAAGGAAGCCTGCCTGGATCTGCTCCTCGATGCTGTGGCAAAAGAAGAAAGCCTCACGGTGGACGCCGCCGAGGTGCGAAACTCCATCGAAGACATTGCCGCCAGGTGCAACATGTCGCCGGAGGAAGTGGAAAACAAGATGGATCTGGAGCCTCTCCGATGGCAGCTGCTCCGGGACAAGGCCATGGTGTTGGTGCTGGACAGCGCAGAAACGGACGAAATTCTCAGAGCAAAAAAAGCCGCAGATGCCAGGAAAACAGAAAAGGTAGAAAGGGAAAATTATGGCGAATGACAGTCCGCTGGAAACTGAAACGCTGTCAAAGCTGCAGGTCAGTAACCTTGCGGCTCACGCATCTTTGACAATGGCTCAATCCATGGTTTCCATGGTGACCATATGGTGTTCCATCTGCTCCACGCTGCGGATGCAGTAGCAGCCGTTTACGGTTTCTATCAGTCCCAGGTTCTTTAGTTCTTTCAGCTTGCGCGTCACGGTAACCCGGTTCATGCCCAGAATATCCGCGATCATCTGCTGACTGATTTTTTCTTTGATCAAAAGTTTTCCTTTGTAAGGAACACCGTATTGATCCCCATAGATCAAAAGCAATTTGCAGAGTTTCCAGGCGGCGCTTTGATGCGGGCCCAACCGCAGCTGCTCCATGGCTGAAAGGAACTTGATGGCCAGGGATTCGCAAATGTCCATCACAACGTCAATGTCTCGCTTGAAAGCCCTGACGAGATCGCAACGGTCGATCTGCACCAACTGCGACTCTTCGATCGCCTTGAAAATGACAGGACAGGGGCTGTGGTAAAGGATGCATTCTTCCAGGAACATGGAACCGGGCAGCATGATGTTGTAGATGCGCTGCTCCCCTGCGCAAGATACTTCGTAACAAGCGATGCGCCCGGATTTCACCAGATAACAATAATCCGGGATTTCATCAAACTTCCCGATTTCGTGACCCTTTGGAACCAGAATCAATTGCCCCAGGCTCTCCAGGCGCAAAGGATCGCGCTGCAGGTACTGCAAGTGGTACGGGATATTTTTTGCGTTTTTTTCTGTAATTGCGTCCATGGTGCGACTCCTTTACTGCACTCGCTTTGCCACCACGATAAACCGTCCGTTTCTCCCTTCTATATGGTAGCTGCAGGTGGAAAGAGTGATGAGCTGATCGCCGTATTCCACGTCCACACCGGTATCGTACTCGGCGATGCTGCGGATTCCCAGCATGTAATTTTCAAATTCCGTCTTGCTCCGCAGCCCTGCATATTCGTAATATTTGAACACGTTTGCGGATGTGGGGTAAATCTGGGTGTAACAGGCAGCGACGACCTGGTATTTTCCCTGTCCGCCCTTGTAAATCGTATCGAAGTTGATGATGGGGTGTTTCCAGCAAAAATCCTCATCCGCATAATCCAACAGCGTGTGGAACATGCTCCCATCCTTCATGTTGTGCGCATACACGAGCCAGTTGTAGGTGGGCTTAAAGATATCGCTGTTGGCATCCAGGAAGGGAACCCCCCAGTCATTTGGTTCTTTTTCGAAGTTATGGTGCAAGTAAAACTCCGGATCCTTCGGGCTCTGCATGACCGGATAATCGATGCGGGTATCATCGATCTTGATCCATCCGATCAGCTGTTTGTTCTTCTTGTACAGCTTCGCATATTTGGCGATTACGATGCCTTTTTTCGTCACAAGATCCTCCTCGCCCTTCAGTTCTGACAACCCGGTGAGCGCCTGCTCCATCTTCAGGCCCGACACATAATAATGCACGAGGGCTCCCAGGGAACCCACAAACACCATCAGGGCAATGATGAACACGATCTTTTTTCCTGTTTTCATGATGTCTCGTTACCTCAAAGGAAACTTTACTGCACGACCCAAAGCATGCTGCCGCTTTTCAAACTGTGCCACATGCCATAGGTTTTCCCGCCTGACTGGAATTGGGACACGATGCGCCCCGCTTTCGCATATTTTACGGAAGCGCTCGCACGATAGGTAAGCGTTGCAGTCTTTCCCGGCTTGATGGTGACGGTTTTTTTCAGCTTAATGGAAGTGATGCCGTCTGCTCGCAGTTTTTGAGAAGACACGCTACGCAGATCGCCCATCGATCTGTAATTCCACGCTTTAAAGGCTGTGCTATCTCTCAAATAGACGCCGGCAGTCTCTATTTTCATCGAATGCCTGCCCTTGTTGGTGATGGTCAGCTTGAGGGTTTTGGTTTTCTTTGTCTTTTTATTCAAGGTGTAGACCCAATTGGGCTGATTCGTTGGAATGGCCATTTTTTCCTTACTGAATGCGCCGTATGTTTTTTTGTTCTTTGTGTAGTGCGTTTGCCCGAACTGGTATGCCCGAACCGCATAATAACAGGCCTTGCCCTTCTTCGCCTTCTTGTCCGTCCATGTCAGGGTATTGCCGCTTTCGATGGTCTTGACCCTTTTCAGGGTTTTCTCGTTTCCGATTGCCCGGTAAATCTCGTAGCCGTCCGCCCCTTTTACCTTGCTCCAGGTATTTTTGACACTGGTTTTTCCTGCCGCATGGTTCGTCAGTTTTGGCGCTTTTAACGCATCTGTGGCAAATGCGTTTTCCCCAGCGGGAATCGCAGCGATCGCTGTGAAAGCCATGGCCAGGGCAATGATCCATGCAATATGTTTTTTCATGATTTCCTCCTTTTCTCCATGGGCCAGTGTACGGCAACGCTGCCGCTTGGCAAAACCGCACGAGACATGCTCCCGATGAATCGCCGGATCCGGTGCGCGGCTCCCATGCCAACGCACAAAAAGTTGCTGGGACAATTTACTGCGGCGGTTCCCCTTAAAATGCGGCTCCCATGCCAAGGCACAAAACTCTGCCGTTCACTTCACTTCTACCAACTCCGTCCTCTTATAAAGCTTGACGTTGTGTTTTTGCAGCACGTCAACAGCCTTTTCGGGGTTTTCTACTTTCAGCACGACGATTGCGGTTCCTTCCTTGGAGCGGATGGTGGAATAGATGTAATCGACGCCAATGTTCTCAGCCGCCAATACTTCCAGCACATCCGCAAAGCCGCCTGGGCGATCCGCCAGTTCTACTGCGATGACTTCTGTAATGCTTGCGGTAAAGCCCTTGTCCTTCAGCACTTTCGTCGCTTGTTCCGGTTTGTCCACGATACACCTTAGGATCCCAAAATCCACAGTGTCGGCGATGCAGGATGCCTTGATGTCGATTTCCGCATCCGCCAGGGCTCGCGTCAGATCCGCCAGCCTTCCAGTGGTGTTTTCCACAAACACGGACATTTGTTTGATTAACATGTTCCTCTCCTCCTTTTCTGTTACAGTTTTCTGGTATCCTCGACCCGAACGGCTTTTCCTTCGCTCCTCGGCAGGGTTCCCGCATTGAGAAAATGAACCTTGCAGCCGATTCCCAGGATGCTTCTCAACTGGTGATCCACGCGGCTTCTCAGGTTTTCCACGAATTTGATGTCATCGATGGCCAGGCCGTCCGCCAGTTCCACGGCCAGCTCGAAGGTGTCCTTGTTGTCCTCCCTGCCGACGTACAGCTTGTAGTTCATGGTCAGGGTATTTTCAAATTGCGCAATCACCGTTTCCACCTGGGAGGGGAATACGTTGACTCCGCGGATGATGAGCATGTCATCGGTGCGACCGAACACGCGGCTCATTCTCACCAGCGTCCTGCCGCACTTGCACGTTTCATGGGTCAGATAACAGACATCCCTGGTCCTGTATCGAATCAGGGGCATCCCCTCTTTTCCGATGGTCGTGAGGACCAGCTCCCCCTTTTCGCCATCGGGCAAGGGTTCCAGGGTGTCCGGATCGACGATTTCCGGATAGAAATAGTCCTCCATGATGTGCATGCCCGCATTCTCACTGCAGCTTGTGGATACGCCAGGACCCATGATCTCGGAAAGCCCGTAAATGTCATGGGCATGGATTCCCAGCCGTTTTTCGATCTCCTTTCTCATGCCTTCCGTCCATGGCTCTGCGCCGAACATGCCGGCCTGCAAAGGGATTTCCTCTGGCTTCATCCCGGCCTTTTCCGCAGCTTCTGCGATGGTCAGGGCATAGGACGGCGTACAGCAAAGGTGGGTGCTCTTCATGTCCTGCATGAACATGAGCTGCCGCTGGGTGTTGCCGCTGCTCATAGGGATGACCGTGGCTCCCATGGTTTCCGCACCGATATGCGCACCCAGTCCTCCGGTGAAAAGCCCATAGCCATAAGCCACCTGGACAATGGATCGCTTCGTAGCCCCCGTCATTGCCAGGCATCTTGCCACGCATTCGCCCCACATGTCCAGGTCGTTTCTGGTGTAACCTGCGATTTTAGGTTTTCCCTTGGTTCCCGATGATGCTTGGATGCGAACGATGTCTTCCATGTCCATGGCGAAAAGACCCGTGGGATAGGTTTCTGCCAGATCGTCTTTTGTGATAAAGGGAAGCTTTGTAATATCGTCCAGGGACTGAACGTCCTCCGGCTTCACGCCCTTTTCATCCATTTTTTTTCTGTATGGCTTCACATTGTTGTAGACATGGGTCACTGTCTGTTTCAGCTTTTCCAGCTGAATGGCCTGCATGGTTTCCCGATCAGCGCATTCGATGCTTTCGTTCCAAATCATTCCGTTTCATCTCCTTTGCTTTTTATTGTTATCCTACATAAGCCCGATAGCCCTGCTCAAAGGCTGCTTTGTTCAGCGCAACGAACTTTGGCTTTACGGTGCTTTCGATCTGTTTGAGCCAGGCTTCCTTTGGAAAAGGCAGTTCCTTTGCCGCAGCTCCCAAAAGCACGGTGTTGACTGCTTTCTGGCTGCCGCATTTCATTGCGATGTCCAGCGCATCCAGGCAGGTTACGCTGTTGGCATTGGCCTTTAGGAAGTCGATTGCATCCTTCGGATAGCGAGCCTTTCCCATGATTACCGGCATGGGTTTGATCTGCTGGGCATTGACGAAAATCGCGCCGTCCTTTTTCAGATAGGAAATCCATCTATAGGCTTCCAGCTCCTCGAACGCAATGATGACATCGGCGCCGCCCTCTTCGATGAGGGGCGAACGCACTTCCCCTTCGCTGATTCGCACATGGGTCACCACGCTGCCGCCTCTCTGCGCCATGCCGTGAACCTCCGCCAGTTTTACGTCAAAGCCTTCCTCCAGTGCGATGTTCCCCAACAGGACGCTTGCCAGCAGGGTTCCCTGTCCTCCCACTCCTACAATCAATATATTCAAATCCTTCATCTACTTTACCTCCATTTCGATGGCATGGAAAGGACAGACATCCTGGCACAGTCCGCAGCCAACGCAGCTTTCCGCCGCAATGATCGGTTTGCCGTCAGCCACTTCGATGGCCGGGCAGCCGATGTCCATGCATTTTTTGCAGTTCTTGCAGCTGTCCGTAACCACATATGGAATGTCCGGCTGTTTCACAATCAGGGCGCAGGGGCGTTTCGTGACAATGACGGACAGTTCTTCCCTGGCCGTCTCTTCTCTCACAGCCTTTTCCACTGCATCCAGGTCAAAGGGATCCACTTCCACCACATGCTTCACGCCGCAGGCTTTTGCAAGCTGTGAAATGTCGATGGCCGGAGCCTCCTGGCCTTTGGCGTTTTTCCCGGTGGAGGGGTTATCCTGGTGTCCAGTCATGCCCGTGATGCGATTGTCCAGTATGATGACGGTTCCCACCGCCTGGTTGTAGTTCATGTTGATCAGTCCGGTGATTCCTGAATGGAAAAAGGTGGAATCTCCCAGGACGGCGACCGTGTCTTTGGCTGCCTCTTTTCCCCTGGCCTTTTCAAATCCATGCGCCATCGTAATGGAAGCGCCCATGCAAAGACAGGCATCCATGGCGGATAGCGGTGGCAGGGAACTCAAGGTATAGCAGCCGATGTCGCCCAAAACCGTCTTTTTCAGCTTGGAAAGGATATAAAACAAGCCTCTGTGGGGACAGCCCGCACACATGAGCGGCGGCCTTCCCGGCGCTTCCTGGGCAGGAACATGCTCCGGTTCTTCTCCGGTAAAGGCTTTGCGAATCATGTTGGCAGAATATTCTCCCTGAATGGTGAACATGTCCTTGCCTTTGGCCGGGATCCCCATGGCCTGAATCTGCTCTTCAAAAAACGGATTGCCCTCTTCGATGACATAAACTTGCTCCACCTGCTTTGCAAATTCCGCAATCAAAGCCTTCGGCAATGGATTGATGATTCCCATTTTCAGCACGCTGGCCTCCGGCAGGGCTTCTTTCACATATTGATAGCAGATTCCGCTGGTGATGATGCCCGTTTTTTTGTCATTGATTTCCATCCTGTTAATGGGGAAATCCCTGGAATCCTCCTGAATCCGGCGAAGCCTGTTTTCCTGCGCAACATGCAGCTTCTTTGCCATAGCTGGCATTGCCACATACTTCTGGATGTTCTTTTCATAAGGCTTTGCTTCCCGCTCCTGCCGGTCTTCGGCGGTAACGATTCCCCTGGAATGGGAAATCCTCGTATTGGAGCGGAGCAAAACCGGCGTATCGTATCGCTCGCTCAGCTCATAAGCGTATTTCATAAAGTCCTTGCATTCCTGGGCGTTGGCAGGCTCCAGAATGGGAACGCCTGCCGCCCTGCCGTGGTAACGGGAATCCTGCTCGTTTTGGCTGGAATGGCAGCCATTGTCGTCCGCCACCAGAATCACCAGCCCGCCGGTCACTCCCGTGTAGGCCGCCGTGTAAAAGGGATCCGCCGCTACGTTTAGCCCTACATGCTTCATGCAGGACAAGGCCCTTGCGCCTCCGATGGATGCGCCAACGGCCACTTCGGTTCCCACTTTTTCATTGGGTGCCCATTCCACATGGATTTCCTCGTATCGAGCGGCGGATTCCGTCACTTCTGTACTGGGGGTTCCAGGATAGGAAGATATGACCTTCACGCCCGCTTCATAAGCTCCTCTGGCAAATGCCTCGTTTCCTAACAAAATTTTCTTTTCCATGTTTAACCTCTTCAAGATCTATGTTTGAAATGATGGATTTCTGGAACGTCAACAAAGTCTGCTGCTGAGCCAGTTCCTTTGCTATTTGTTTTTCCTATGGTCGATGACCCTCTTGGCCTTTCCTTCAAACCTTGGCAGCGTGCCGGAGGAAACCAGGGTCACTTTTGCGTCAATGTTCAGGATGACTCTCAGGTTGTGCTTGATTTTCCGCCGCAAGTCCTCCAGTTTGTTAAAATCGTCCAGCAGCGAGGAATCCGAAAATTCGACCCGTACTTCGATTCGATCCATGTACCCTTCCGTCGTCAGCACAATTTCGTAGAAAGGTTCCACCTCTTTCATGCTCATGATGACGGACTCGATTTGGGATGGGAACACGTTGACACCGCGAATGACCATCATATCGTCCGTGCGTCCCTGGATCTTTGCCATCCGCATGGAAGTCCTGCCGCAGGCACAGGGCTCATCGTTGAACCAACTGATATCCCTGGTCCTGTAGCGAAGCACAGGGAATCCTTCCTTTGTTAGCGTTGTAATGACGACTTCGCCTTTTTCCCCCATGGGCAGGGGCTGCAGGGTATCAGGATCCACGATTTCCGAATAAAACTGGTCTTCTGCGATGTGCATGCCCTGTTTCAGGTAACACTCGCCGGAAAATCCAGGGCCTCCCACTTCGCAAAGACCATAATTTTCCGTTGCCAGAATGCCCAGCTGTCGTTCTATCTTGCCCCGCATTTCTTCCGTGTGGCCTTCGCCGCCAAAGAGCGCCAGCCGCAGTTTGATGTTATCTTTGTCGATTCCCTTTTTCTCAATTTCATCTGCCAGGTACAAGGCGTAAGATGGGGTGGCAATGAGGATGGTGGAGCCAAAATCCTGCATGATCATCAACTGCCGCTCCGTATTGCCGCTGGACAGGGGAACCACCATAGCTCCCAGCTTTTCCATGCCATAATGAAGCCCAAAGCCTCCAGTGAACAAGCCATATCCAAAGGCAATCTGCACAATGTCGTCCGGCGTTCCGCCTGCTGCGCAGATGACCCTTGCCATGATTTCAGACCAGTTGTCCAGGTCCTTTCTGGTATACCCTACGATTTTCGGCTTCCCCGTGGTGCCGGAAGAACCCTGGATCCGCACGATCTTCCGTTTGTCCACGGCAAACATGCCAAAGGGGTAGTTTTCCTGCAGATCATCCGCCGTTGTGAAGGGCAGGTGTTTTACATCGTCCAGGGTCTTGATGTGTTCCGGTTTCAGCCCGATTTCATCGAATTTTTTCTTGTACATGGGCACTCGGTTGTAGCAGGTGTCCACGACTTTCCTGAGCCGCTCCAGCTGGATGGCTCGAATGGTGGCTTTGTCAGCGCATTCCATCTCTTTGTTCCAAATGATATGTTCCATGTTTTCTCTCTTCTCTATGGTTCCAATGCTTCGCCAAATTGCAACTGATTTCGTGTTAAACTCACACAAATACATTGTAGCTTATTTCCAGTCAAAAATCAAATTTTTAGGCCGACAAGTTTGTGGCGGCAGATGGCGAGTTGTTCTTTTGGCAGGAACAGGGGCAAGTTGGGGTGAGGCAGCATCATGCATCCCCCCTCCCCCTTGCCATTTCACGATTCCGTAAAAACTCAGCTTCCCTCTACTCCAAAACGGCAACATTTTTGTCGTTTGCGCCAACAGAAAACTCTGATTTTGAAACCTTGATTTTGGACGCAAAAATGCCCTGAAAGCCATCAAACAGCTTCAGGGCAGTGTAGAAGGTAGAAAAAACAGGAGTAAAATCACATGGGCAACGCAGTTTTGCACCTGTCTCAGTCGTGCCGGACAAAGCACTCAACGCCGTTTCGCTCCCCTGCCTTTGCCAGATACCAGGTTCCATCGTATCGGAGGTAAAAGGCAAGGATGGAATTTTCCCCGTGGGAAGCTGCCTGTTCCATGGTAAACGTTGCGCTAGCCGCATTTCCTGGCGATACCACGGTTTCTTGCTGTGCGGTACAATCCCAGGAACCTGCACTCCCGACTTGATCCATGTAATGCGCCTCCGTCCCGATGCGCAATTCCTGTTCCCCGCGATTGCTTATTTTTAAGGTGACATGATCGTCCTTCGCCGAATCGAATTGCAGCTCCGCCGTGAAGCTCAGGGCTTCTCGCTCGTTTTGCCCAGTCGATGACAGCTCATCCGATGTCACCGCCGCCGGCATGGATGGCGATGGATCCCCTGTCGCATCTGCGCTGTCAAGCTCCGTGAACGTCATGGTACATGTGGCTATGGCCGTTATGAAAACGACCAGGATGTTCGTAACTCTCTTTTTCATCTCGTATGCGTCCTTTTTTATCCGGCTTTTGTCCGGCGAATGAAGATGTGAATCCGGCTGGTTTGAAAGCGAACCGCAACGCTTGACCCATTTCCGGCGGTTGATTCCCACGCTTTCATTTTACGATGAAAACGATGCAGCGAAGCAGAAAGCCATTTCCAGCCTTCGCTTCTCATGCTTTTATTGTACCGAATGCGCCTGTCGCTTGTCAGGGGGAAAGGTATTCTTTTTTTCGTCAAAAAGTGTGAAAAAACATCGGTGGGATTGATGTTGAAAACTTCCTGAAAACAGAATATAATGAAATCGACAGGGCGGCAGGAAAGCACGCAGGCATCGGACAGCCGGACAGAACATGAAAGGAAGCTTTGTGCCGCAACGCTTTGATCTTTGGGTAACGAACAATGACAGAGAAAAAAAATTTTCATACCACGCCTGAGATTTCGGCGCGCATGGCAAAAATCAAATCAAAAAACGGGTTTTCAGAAGTCCTGTTGGCAAAATCCCTCTGGCATGAAGGGGTTCGCTATCGGAAAAACTACAAAAAGCTTCCCGATTCCCCCGATATTGCGATTACCAGCAAGCATATCGCAATTTTTATCGATGGAGAATTTTGGCATGGATTCGACTGGGAACATGCACAGAGCCGAATCAAGGCAAATCGGGAGTATTGGATCAACAAAATTGAAAAAAATATGGCCAGGGACAAACGGAACGATGAGTTGCTGCACGAAATGGGATGGCTGGTGCTCCATTTTTGGGATGCAGAGGTCAAAAAGCACCCCGATGAATGTGTAAAAAAAGTCCTTCTGGCCATCGAAAGCCAGAAGTTTTATCGCCATTCCAAATAGGCGAAATAGTGGGTAACCACTTCATGCTTCGCTGCAAAATATCCGAGTCAAAAAGTCCTTTACGTCAAATCGTTCGTTTGCTTGCTGTGCAACGATTTCAA
>CAZVBL010000037.1:0-17697 GCA_964625475.1 uncultured Zhenpiania sp.
TTCTCTTGCAGAAGGTTAACCGCTTTCGCTTCGTCCTCTTGACAATGGAAGTATACCATGATTTTCTTTTAAATGCAATATATTTACATAAAAACTATTTAATGGAATGCGAATAAAACTTGACAGCCATCGCCAGTCCAAGGCACAAGAAAAACCACAGACCGGTGAACAATGGGCATACCTGCCCCAGGACATTGCCGGGAAGCAGGGAATAGTCCCAAATCTGCCAGCCGTACCACAGGTTTACGATGGCTCCTACGGCAAATTCATAAACCGTAATGATTGCGGCTCCTACGGCAGCTTTCAGCCAGATGGATGCGCTGATGAATTGCTGGTTAAAATAATATAGCGTCAAAAAACAAGCCCCGCCTGTGAGCATCATGGTCCAGTGGGTGTAACCCCGAAACAGTATTTCCAAGCCGCCGTATCCAAGGGCGCCGATTGCGAAAATAAAAACACTCATGTCATTTATTATCTGTGGTAGCAACGCAAATAACCGTGGTTTATTTTTGAAATCGAAGTTCCTCTTTTGTGCCAGGAGAGAAGTGCTTTTCCTGCGCTTGCCCGGCAAAAACGATGGTAGCAAAGGGCTTGATTATTTCCGTGCAATAGCCTATACTATTGGTGCGGCGCAATGCCCGAAAAAACCTTGCGTTTACGACAGCGCAGGTAACGATTGCTATGGATTTTTCTAAGGAGCTGCTTACGCAATGGACACGATGGACAATACAAAGGATACAAACGACAGAAAAGAGGCAACGAGAACCTACCCCAATGCGCTGGAAGCAGGCATACGGCAGGAAATGAACGCACAACCGGATGACAATGGCATGGACATCCAGAGAAGAATCCAGTACTACATCTCTTCTTCCATGTTGACCCGCGCTTCAAAGGGCGATGTGAAACCGGAGGAACTGACCGACAGGGTGCAGGTGGATGCCCAGGAACTGCAGGCACTGACCGAGGCGGAAAAAGAACAGCTGCGGCAGGCCAAGCAAGCCGAACTGGTAGATCTGGAAAAGGGGAAGTTCCAGCAAGTGCTTGAAAATTGCAAAACAAAGATGGAACTTCAAGAGGCGGAGGAAACTTACCTGGATACCATCGTTTCCGCATACCAATTGATCGACAACAATGTTGGGCTGTTGCCCGAACAAAGGAAAGGCTACACGCTTCTAAAAGACGAGAAACTTTCCGCCATCAAGGATATGGCACAGAAATTCAGGGAAAGCGACGCATACAAAGCATTGCCCGCCGGGGAACGATCCGCAGGCGC
The DNA here is from genome assembly GCA_964625475.1 of uncultured Zhenpiania sp. GTDB lineage: Bacteria > Bacillota > Clostridia > Peptostreptococcales > Anaerovoracaceae > Hominibacterium. Next base: position 1,274 of record CAZVBL010000037.1, read on the forward strand.
AGAGGATGCCGCAGTTGCAGAGGAAGAAACCCAAGCTCCGGAGGAAATGGAATCCAGGAGAAGAAAAGCACAGAGCGGCTATGAGAGCGCTCGCCAGTCCATCCATGAGCTGGAAGCGCTGGAATCTGGTCAAAAAGTCCCCTTTGATGCGAAAGGGTAGAGAGAGGCTTGGCGAGGAAACCGCTTGCTATCGTTTCGCCCTGGCTTTTCAACCTCCCGCCCATGGCTGGCTTCCATCGCCGCATTTGACATCGTTTCACCTCGGTATCTCGATGTCTCCTAAAATCCCGCTGAGCTTTGCCATGGTAATGCCATAGTTGGTGATAGGCACACCCGCAGCCTGTGCGATCGCAATGCGGGACAGAACGTGCCTGCGGTTGAACATGCAGCCGCCGCAGTGAATCACCAAATCATAGGGTGACAAATCTTCTGGAAAATCGTTTCCTGCCACCAGGCTGATTTGCAGCCTTTCCCCATGACGCTTTTTCAGCATCCGGGGAATCTTGACCCTGCCGATGTCTTCCTCCAAAGGCGCATGGGTGCAGGCCTCGGCGATCAAAACGTGGGAAGACGATGACAACTCATCGATGGCTTCCGCCCCTTTCACAAAAGCATCGATATCCCCTTTATACGCAGCAAACAACACGGAAAAAGACGTGAGCCTGCTTTCCGCCGGCTTTTTTTCGTATACCTGGCGGAAGCATTGAGAATCGGTGACAATCAGAGATGGCGGCTGGCTGAGGCGCGCCAGGCTGCTGGAAAAACGATCCGCTGTGGTGCATACGGTCGTGCAGCGATTGTCCAAAAGTTCTCGAATGGTCTGCACTTGGGGCAAAATCAAGCGACCCTTCGGCGCCTGGATGTCCTGGGGCATGACCAGCAAGGCCAGTTCATCCTCATCGATCAGACCTCCCAGGATTTTTCGCCGCTGAAAATCCTCCGGCACAGCGTTTTCGATGGCTTTTTTCAGTTCCTGTAGCCCCTCTCCCTGCAATGCGCTCACGGGGATGGGGCGGATTCCAAGGTCTTCCTCGATCGCTTTCAGGAGTTTTAGAAAGTGGCTGGCTTCTTTGCGCTGGCCGGGCGTTTCCCACTGATCCGATTTTCTCCTATCCGCCTTTCCAAGAACTGCGATCACCGGGATGCCCCTTTCCTGCAACGCAGAAAGCCACTTTTTTTCTTCTGTGCAATCATCGCCGTCCAGGATCAGGATCGCAATATCGGTCTTTTCAATGGTTTCCCGTGTCTTTTTCACTCGCAGGGTCCCCAGTTCCCCTTCATCATCGAAGCCAGCGGTATCGATGAACACCACAGGTCCTACGGGGTGCAGTTCCATGGATTTTAATACCGGGTCGGTAGTGGTGCCCGGATGGTCGGACACCAAGGCGATTTCCTGTCCAGTCAGGGCGTTGATCAAAGAGGATTTCCCGCTGTTTCTCTTTCCGAAAATGCCGATGTGCAGTCGATTTGCACGAGGCGTGTCGTTTAAACTCATGTTTATTTCCTCCGATTCACATGATGAAGCGGCAAGTGGCCTACAGCCTGAAATCCCGCTGCCCTTCGTGGATGTCGCCCAGGTGTTGGCTCACCAGTTCCCTCACTTTTTCGTTTGGAATCATTCCCAGGCGCTTGTGGATGATAGCCTCGCCTTTTTTCCTGGTTTCCGGGGAAGCATAGTCCTCCAGGTATTCTTTCAGGGTCATCAGGGCGTTTGGCTGGCAGATGTTGGCGATTTGTCCGGTCTTTACCAAGCTCATGAAGCGATCCCCTGTGCGCCCTGCCCGGTAACATGCCGTGCAGAAGCTGGGCACATGCCCCTCATCGATGAGCCAGTCCACAACCTGGTTCAGCGTCCTGGTGTCGTTCACATCGAACTGGGCTGAATTGTCGTCCTCCGGCTCCTCTTCCACATAACCGCCAACGCTGGTTCTGCTGCCGCCGCTGATCTGGGAGACGCCCAGGTGCAGAGCCGCTGCCCGCATATCTTTGCTCTCCCTGGTGGACATGATGATTCCCGTGTACGGAACGGCAATGCGCAGCACGGCGATGATCCGCTTGAACACATCATCCGGCACGCCGTTGTCGAATGCGTCCGGGTCAATGTCATCGGCAGGCCGCACGCGGGGAACGCTGATGGTGTGGGGTCCGCATCCAAAGGTGTCCTCCAAATGCTGGGCGTGCATCAACAGACCGATGAAATCGTATTTGTACATGTTCAGGCCGAAGAGCACGCCGCAGCCCACGTCATCGATTCCAGCCTCCATGGCCCTGTCCATGGCCTCCGTGTGGTAAGCGTAATCGCTCTTTGGTCCGGTAGGATGCAGATACTCGTAGGTTTCCTTGTTGTAGGTTTCCTGGAACAAGATGTAAGTGCCAATGCCCGCATCCTTTAGCTTTTTGTAATTTTCCACCGTGGTTGCGGCGATGTTGACGTTGACCCGGCGGATTGCGCCGTTTTTGTGCTTGATGCTGTAAACGGTGTCGATGCATTCCAGGATGTATTCGATGGGGTTGATCTTGGGATGTTCCCCCGCTTCCAGGGCAAGGCGCTTGTGCCCCATGTCCTGCAGTGCGGTCACTTCTTTTACGATGTCCTCCTGGGTCAGCTTTTTCCGGCTGATGTTCTTGTTCTTTCCGTGATAGGGACAGTAACGGCATCCATTGATGCAGTAATTGGACAAGTAAAGGGGCGCAAACATGACGATGCGGTTGCCATAAAATTTTTCTTTGATGCGTTCGGCCAGGGCGAACAGTTCCTGGTGGATCTGGGGATCCTCGCACTCCAGCAGCAGAGCCGCTTCTTCGTAGCTCAGACCCTTGCAGTCCTCCGCCCTTTTGATGAGGCTGCGGATCAGTTCCAGGTTTTCCTTGTTTTCCTCCGCATAAGACAGCGTCCTTTTGATTTCCGCATCATCGATGAATTCTGTTGCGATTTTTGATTTACTGTTGTACATAGCGGTTCCTTTCTTTTTTTATAAAGGGAAAAGAGGCATTTGCCTCAGCGTATTGGTATGGGCGTGGTTGTTTTGGAAACGTTTCAGCGATGCTTCCCAGCGCACGTTTCAAACATGCGTTAATAAAAAATCCCTGCGGCAGCCATGGCGGCACAGAGATCCAAATTCTGTTTCACATCATATGTATGCCACCGCCTTTCCATCAGAATATGCTCTTTCTGGTTCAGTACGATTTGATTTTGAGTACTCCTTGAAATCGGGACAATCCCTTTTTCTCGGTGCGTCTTTGGAGCCTGTCTCCAAATGGGGGATGCGCAATTTGAAACGACCCTTTCATTATATTACCACAAAAGCAGCAGTTTAACCACCCTGAATTTTGGTAAATCAAAAAAGACGTGGCCAATTCGGCAAATGGGAAATCGCTATTTATGACAGGCTATTGGCTTACCTGTTTCCAAAGCTTTTTCATGTATGCAAGCGATGCTTTCATCTCTCGAAGCTGCATATCCAAATATTCTTCCAGGCGGTCACCTTCATACAAATAATAATCTAAAGGTTTTGCCACATGATCAGGAATCAAAGGCTTCCCCACTTCAAAAGCACCGCGCAATTCATGAACCCCTCCTGTGCCTAATGGCCTTTGAAAACAGCTGGCATAAGGGTGGCACATCTCCAAATTTAGCCTGTTCATTGTGGAAGAACGATAAACGATTTGAAACATTTCCTTCAGAGGAATCTTTCCCTCCCCCAAAGGACACCCGGAAACCATCGGAAGCCCTTCCTGTTTGATCACAATATTGTCCTTGACATGCGTTGAAACCATATATGGAATTGCTTTTTTCAAACCCTCAATGGGTTCTTCCCACACATTCATAGGATTTCCAAAATCAAACAGGACTCCCAGCCATGGACTGTTGATTCGCCGGACAATTGCTGCGATTTCATCCATCGTCTCCAACTCATGGTTTTCAATCGCCAGATGGATGCGATGTTTTTCTAATTCAGGTATGATTTGTTGTAAATCATGCGCTCCCGCTTCCAGTTCATCCTTTGAAAATGCCCCCACTAAATTTCCAAAACTATAGGAACCGGATTTCAGATACGTTCTGAGGATTTCGGCACCGATCGCATCTGCCACCAAAAGCATATGTTTCAAATGGCTGAAGGAAGTTCCTCGCGTATCCAGTTCCACATACATCTGCTTTTTTCGGATATAGGCGCCCACTTTTCTTACATGTTCCATATCATCCCTGCCGAGCGCCCCTAATCCTTTCGTCTGGTTCTTTTTTCTCACCGTATTGATGACCACGCCGTCATATCCGCACTCTTTCGCCGTATCAATAAATTGATAAATGTCCATTTTTCTGTTTTGAAACCAGAGATGCATGGATTCTGTCTCTATCCCAAATTTCATCATCAAGCTTTCATCTCACCCTGCTTATCCTGCGCACCCTGCGAATTTTCATCAATATCCGTTCCCAGAGTCTTCGTGGTTTTGCGATATGCCTGTTGCAATCGTTTCGTAATGGTGCCAGGAATCGTTTTCCCGATTTTTCGTCCATCTATTTCGCGGACTGGTACAATTTCTCCCACAGTACCACATATAAACGCCTCATCCGCATTATAAAATTCTGAAAGGGAGATTTTTCGCTCCACGATGGGCATTCTTTCTTTTCGCGCAATGGCAATGACCATTTTTCTGGTGATTCCCGGAAGCTGCGCATCAATTGTCGGCAATATTAGAACGCCATCTTTTATCATCTGTAAATTTGTCGAATTGGTTTCCGCCACATAACCATCCCGATCAAACATAATCGCCTCATCAGCCCCCTGTCTCAGGGCAATTTCCGCAGCCATAATCTGATTAAGCTGATTGCAGCTATGTATCTTTGGGTCTAAATAATCTGGTGAATATCTCCGTATCCACACAGATGCCAATACAATCCCAGAAGCTGGGAATATCGGTTTCTTTTCGTCCACGCAAATCACGATCGAGGAACCGTGTCGATTCAGATTCGGATGCATTCCTGTCTGTAGTTTCAGCCCCCGCGTCACCTGTAAGCGCATATGCATATCGACAACGCCCGCATCCCGGTTCCTTCTCGCCAATTCCTTTACAAGCTCTTTCATATCTTCCGAAGGCATTCCTATCGGTATATCCAGCGCATAGCAGGATTCATACAGTCTTTTTATATGTTCGTCCAGCATAAATACGCGGTTTGCATATATGCGAATTCCCTCATAAGCGCCATCTCCATGCTGAAATCCACTGTCATAAACGGAAATGACCGCCTCTGATTTTTTTACAAAGCTTCCATTGACATACACGATCGTATCTTTTATTTCATTCTCCTGCATCAACTGTTTCATAATGCTCATGCTCTTCCCGCCTCATAACGTGCCAACCTGTTTTGTAAAAATAATTGCAAAAGATTGATTATGGACAAAATCACCAAATATGCAGCCGCAAGTATCGTATACGCCTCAATTGTATGATAACTCATTGCAATGTAATTTCTGGTCATCTGCGTCATTTCATTGACCGCTATAATGGTCAAAATCGAGGTTTCCTTGATTGATATGATAAATTGATTGCATATCGAAGGAACCATGTAACGAAATGCCATCGGAAATACCAGCCGGGAGAAAATTTGCAACTTTGTCAAGGCCAGGGCTTCTCCTGCCTCTTGAACCCCTTCATCGACCGTATCTAAAGCCCCGCGCGTAATCTCGGTAAAAAAGGAACCGGAATTTAATGCAATTACTACAATTCCGATGGAAACCCCATCGAAATCCACTCCCAATAGCTGCGGCAATACATAATAAAAATACAGTGCTTGAACCAGCAGGGGGATGGCTCGAAAAACATTGATATAAATGCTCGAAAACCAGTAAAACGGCTGTATTTTATAATGCCTGACCGTTCCCATGCAAAGACCAAGAATGAAACCTGCAAATATCCCACAGATGGATATCACCAATGTCAGCTTCAATCCTGAAAGAAGCATTGGAAAAAACACTTCGGAAAATTCGTCCAGCGACATCTTTTCCCCTCCTGTCAAATCGCTAATTTTGTGACACTTTGATTGTTCAAAATCCGGCCTAGAAATTCTCTTGTTCTTGGATGCTGTGGATCAGAAAACATCTGATACGGGTTCCCCTCTTCTACGACATATCCATCATCCATGAAAATCACCCGATCTGCCACTTCTCTTGCAAATCCCATCTCATGCGTGACAACAACCATCGTCATTCCCTCATCGGCAAGTTCTCTCATGACGTTCAGGACGTCTCCCACCAATTCTGGATCCAACGCCGATGTCGGCTCATCAAACAACAGTATGTTTGGATTCATCGCAAGCGCTCGCGCAATCGCCGCTCTTTGCTGCTGACCGCCGGACAACTGCGCCGGATATGCATCCAGCTTATCTTCCATTCCCACTTTTTCCAAAAGAGAAACCGCAATCTGTTTTGCTTCCTCTTTTTTTCTTTTCATGACTAAAATTTGTGCGCATGTTACATTCTCAAGAACGGTTTTCATAGGAAAAAGATTAAAGCGTTGAAATACCATGCCGATTTCTTTTCGCACCGCTCGTATATCTGTCTTTTTTCCGCTTATTTCCTGGTTTTTATAAAAGATTTTTCCTCCGGACACTTTTTCCAGCTGATTGATACAGCGAAGCAACGTGCTTTTCCCCGATCCGGACGGACCGATAATGCACACCACTTCCCCCTGTTCGATCTCTATGTCAATATGTTTCAGCACCTCAAGCTCCCCAAAATTCTTTTTTAACCCGGATATGGATAATAATTGTTCTCCCATCGTACATCTCTCCTGTTCCTATTCCCTGTTAATGATTTTTTTCGACCTTTTTTTCAATCATTTTTTGAATCGCAATCAATATGCTGACGATGACCCAATAAAATACTGCAAGCAGCGTATAAGGCGCAAGTGTTTTATAAGATATGTTTGCATACGTTTTCGTAATGTGCGTCATTTCTGCAACACCGATAACAGATAAAACAGCCGTATCTTTCACACATACAATAAACTGATTAAAAAGCGAAGGAATCATCGTCTTAAAAGCAGGCGGGGCTACGATATGCCATAACACTTGCCCTCCAGTCATTCCCAGCGCTGCGCCTGCTTCCTTTTGCCCCACATCGATCTGCGTGAGCGCCGCATAGACAATGTTCGAAATATAAGCGCCTGATACCAATGACAACACAATAAGCCCGCTCACCGCCGAGGACAAATTAATATGCAGGATTTTGGGAAACACAAAATATACATACAGTGCCTGAACCATCAAAGGCGTACAGCGAAACAGCCATACATAAGCGTTGGCTGCTATCTTGAGCGGTTTCATGTTTGATTGAAGCGCATATCCTCCCATGCTTCCCAGCACAAAACCAAAAACCAGACTGACTGCTGCAAGAATCAACGTCATCCCAAGAGCCTGTACAAGCTCCGGCATCAACCCGATGAAAACGCTTTCATCAAATATCTTCTGCCCCATGTGCGTCTACTTCCTCCTCTGTTTTATTCCACCCATTTGGTTGTCAATTCTTCAAAATACCCTTCATCTTTCAAGTACTGGATCGCATAGTTGATAGCTGGAAGAAGGTTTGGGTTTTTCTCAACGACATCATTGGATAATGCTACGCCATAGGAAGCGTTTCCTTCGTTGATTGGATCTCCAACCTTTTCGATCTTTGTCCCCTTCGTTGTTTTGATATAGTAAGAAGCCCCTGCATTGTCATAAAGCATCGCATCGGTTTTTCCGCTTTCCAATGCCTGCAAAGCCTCAGAAACATTATCATAAACATCCAGTACGGAATCCGATATGTTCTTGTCTTGCAGCATCAAATGCGCCGCTGTCCCACTTCCACAGGCAATCTTAAATTTGCAGTCTGGATCCAAAAATACATCCAGGCCTGTAATTTTTGGAGAACTGGATTCTTTGTTGATCAAAACGGTATAGGATGATTCTGCATAAGCATCCGAAAAGTTCATCACTTCTTTTCTTTCATCCGTTATAGCAAACGCCGAAATGACCATGTCGAGTTTGCCCTCTGCTACGGATGTGCTCAATGCCGCATAATCCATCGTTTGGATGGTATCATCCTTAATTTCAAAACCGAGCAGCTCTTCTAATTTTTCAAGAAAATCAATATCGAATCCAATGACCGTCTTTCCGTCTTCGTCAAAATAGGTATACGGACCAAACGTTGCTGCCGTTCCAAAAGAAAGGGTCAAGCCTTCTAAGGAATTTTGCCAGTTGTCTGCTGTAATTTCCGCACTCTCAGATTCCGCACCATCAGATGTTGACGAATCTGCCCCGTTGTTTCCACAGCCCGTTAGAAGCAGACCCACGCATAATATTACCGCTGTGAATACGGTGAATGCTTTTACTGTTTTGTTGACTTTCATGATTCTTTTCCTCCATAAACATATATTTTTGGTATAGATTCAACACACTTCAAGAATAAGAAAAAACACGGGTAAATACAATGAAAGATCATGAAACCGTTTTCTTTTGAAATGGTTTTACACGCAAAAAAAAGAGGATATGCCGGAAAATCATTCCGTTTTTCTGGCATATCCCTTTCTATTTTGCGATATTTAGAAACCGTTTTCAAATAATGTCTACATGCAAACGCTCCATCCATTTTGTTCAAGACAGCTTCAATAAAGGGCAGAAGCGTAAACCACCCGATCGCGACCTGCCAGATCCTTCACCACATGCGTCATGGTAAAAGCTGCGGTTTTCTTAATCAAGCCGCATACCTCCGCCGCCTGGTCGTGGCCAATTTCCAAAGCCAGAACGCCTTGGCTTTTCAAGTGTTTCGGTGCTTCTCCGATGATTTTTCGGTAAAATTCCAGACCATCCTCCCCCCCGTCCAGCGCCATCATCGGCTCATGGGATTTCACTTCATCCTGCAAAACGGGGATCATGTGGGATTTGATGTAAGGCGGGTTGGAAACGATCATGTCGTAACGCTTTTTTCCAACAGCGCAATAAAGATCCCCGTAGGAGAATTTGATTTTCACCCGATTTTTGGCAGCGTTCTTTTGCGCCACCTTCAATGCCTCTTTGCTGTAGTCACTGGCGGAAACCTTTACGTTTTGGCATAGCCTTGCCAGAGAAACGCCGATGGCTCCGCTGCCGCAGCACAAGTCCAGCACCTTCCAGCTGTTCCTCCTGCGGATTCGATCGTTGTCGCCTCGAATCATCTTTGCCGCACCTTCCACAAGGGTTTCCGTGTCCTGCCGGGGAATGAGGACATCGGGGCTCACATGGAACGTCAGCCCCATAAATTCCTGGATTCCAGTAATGTGCTGCAGGGGGATTCGCTGTTCCCGCTTGCCGATTAAATCGAAATACTGTTCTTTTGTATCCTCGTCCACCGGTTCGCAGGCCTTGAGGAACAGTTCCACCCGATCTGCGCCTGTCAGGTGATAGTAGAGCAACTCCGCATCCAGGCTGGGATCCGTGCAGTGGGCTTTTATCAAACGGCTTGCGCCAAGTTTTATCATCTCGCGCACTAGCATACGCTTTCATCCTCGTCTTTCCCTGTGGGGATGCCAATTGCCTTGTTCGTCCCATCTTTTCCTGCACCGATGGCCGCTGCTCTGCCTGTCCCGTCTTTCCCCATGGCGATGCTCGCTGTCCCATCCGTCTGCGCAGCGGTGTCCACCGTTGCCGCTTCCTTTTGGGATTCTCCCAATTCCATCGCTCCTTCCGGGCTTTCCCCTGCTGTTTCCATGTCGGCATGGGGCAATGGCTTTCCGTCTTTGTCGCACAGGCCCTCGTATTCGGGGGTTTCCGGCTCCACCATGACCGCTTTCATGGCTGCAATTGCGACTTCCAGCTGCTCGTTGCTGGGTTCCGCTGTCGTCAGCTTTTGCAGATAAAGCCCCGGAATGCTGAGGATTTTCACGATCAAATTGTCGCTTCGGCCAGCCCATCTGAGCAGCTCGTAGGAAAGCCCTGCGATAACTGGAACCAGCAGCAGCCTGGAGACGACTCGCCAGAACAGGTTCGGCCAGCCCAACAGGGAAAACAGCACGAGGCTGATGACCATGACGAACATGAGAAAGCTGGTGCCGCACCTGGGATGAAGGGTGTAGAACGTCTGGCAATTTTTTGGTATCAGTTCCAGGCCGTTTTCAAAACAGTGGATGCATTTGTGCTCTGCGCCATGATATCGAAATACCGTCTTGATATCCTCCATTTTGGAAATGAGTGCGATATAGGCGATGAATATGGCAATTCGCAGAATTCCTTCTATCAAGTTCATGAGGACTTCATTGGATGTAAAACGCCCAACCCAATTGACCGCTGCCGTTGGGAGAATGATAAAGATTCCCACCGTCAAGATCAGGGCAAAGATGACGGATGCGTACAGCATCACGTTCCATGCTCCCTTTTCGCCGAATTTTTTTTCCAGCCATAGCGATATCTTGTCGTCCTCATATTCCACGGCATCCGGTCCATCGTAGTTTTCCAGCACGTCTGCGGAATACATCAGCGTTCTGGTTCCCGTCACCAGGGAAGATACGAAGGTGCATACGCCCCGCAGGATGGGAATTTTCATCCATTTTGGCGAGGGTCTGAGTTTTTCCGTCTTGATATGGATATCGTTGTTGGGCAGGCGAACCGCTACGGCAGTCCTGTCCTCGCCCTTCATCATGATCCCATCGAGAACAGCCTGTCCTCCTATTTTTGTGGGGCAGGCATCTTTTAAAAATATTTTCTTCAGATCCATTTTTATCCCTCGAGTTTTATTTTCTGGATAACATGTACAAAGTCCTTGTTGTTTCGCGTATGCGCCAGGTTATCGATGATGGCCTCCGTTACTTCCTGGACGCTGCTGTTGGAAAGTGCCCTGCGCATGGACCAAACCGCTCCCAGCTCTTCCTGACTCATGAGCAGATCTTCTTTTCTGGTTCCCGATTTGTTCAAATTGATGGCGGGGAAAATGCGCCTTTCAGAAAGCTTCCTGTCCAAGTGAAGCTCCATGTTTCCTGTACCTTTAAATTCTTCAAAGATCACATCGTCCATTCTGCTGCCTGTTTCTACAAGGGCAGTTGCCAAAATCGTGATGCTGCCGCTTTCCTCGATGTTCCTGGCTGCCCCGAAGAACTTTTTCGGCTTGTGGAGCGCACCTGGATCCAAGCCACCGGAAAGGGTTCTCCCGGAAGCGGGAACCACCAGATTATAGGCTCTCGTCAGCCTTGTGATGCTGTCCAGCAAAACGACCACGTCCCTTCCATGCTCAGCCAGCCTTTGCGCCCTTGCCAGTACCATTTCCGCCACTTTCACATGGTGCTGTGGCAGTTCATCGAATGTGGAATGAATAACTTCGCCGCCTCGCAGGGAGCGCTTCATGTCCGTGACCTCCTCCGGCCTTTCATCCACCAGCAGGACGATCATTTCGATGTCTGGATATTTCTTTTCGATGCTGTTGGCGATTTTTTTCAACAGCACGGTCTTTCCTGCTTTTGGCGGTGCGACGATAAGTCCCCGCTGCCCCTTTCCTACTGGTGCGATTAAATCGATGATCCGCATGGACAATTCCTGGGGGCTGTCTTCCAGCGTCAGTCGTTCATTGGGGAAAATGGGGGTCAGGTCTTCAAAAGAGGGTCGCTTTATGGCTACGCCCGGCTCATCCCCATTGACCGTAACCACATACAGCAGCGCTCCGAATCGTTCTCCTACATTGGGTTTTCTGCTAATCCCCCGGATTTTATCTCCGGTTTTCAAATTAAACCGCCTGATTTGCGTAGGAGACACATAGATGTCCTTTTCGCTGGTTAGGAAGTTAGAGAACCGCAAAAAACCGAATCCGCCCTCTGCCAGTTCCAAAATGCCTTCCACTTCCGGCCTGTCCTCCTTGTCGTATGTGGCCTTTTTTCTCTCTTTTTTGCTTTCCTGGCCTTCTTCAAGCTGGGAGGCTGCGTTTTCCTTTTCCTTTTCCTTTCTCTCGGGTTTTTCAGCCTTGTTGAATCTTTTTGGCTTGCTTGGCGCAGGAGGCGTTTCTGCCTCTTTGTCAGGTTCTTTTGCTGCGGACAATGCTTCTATCAGCTGAGCTTTTCTCATGGACACATAGCCCTCGATGTTCATGTCCTTTGCCATTTGCCGCAGCTCGACCACTTTTTTTGTTTTCAGTAATTTTTCATCCATAATTCGTTTGCACATAAAAGTTGACTGTGCGATTCCTTTCGTTCGGTTTCAATTTTCAGTATGCAGGAAACATCGTTCATTATATTTCTGGAGTATCGACAAAGCCCATCGCTGAAAAAGAACCGGCGAATCCAGCTTTGTTCTATTTCCCTGGAAATGAGTTCAATCAAGATAGACGGGAATAATAAGATATCCAATGCTATTACTATATACCTAAATTCAAAGAGATACAACTTTTTTTCTTGATTTTCCATATTTTTTGCTGACGCTGACCGTCCAAAAGGGAAGCCGATTCACCGCGGCTTCCCTTTTGAGGCAAATTTATTCCGTGGTACTCAAAATCTCGTTGTTCTTTTCCACTTGGCTGATTTTCATGCGCTCTACGTCTTCGGGATTCACTTTTTCCCGCAGACCCAGGATGGTCGGCCCCAAATAGATGGTGTTGAGCACCTTTCCATCCAGTGAAATTTTGCTGTACTCGGTAAAGTTTTCCCCCTTGATATAATAGCGATCTCCAATTTGGACGATCTTGTCGATTTTGATTTCCTTGATTCCCATCTTCATGTCGGTTTTCTTGAAAGGCACCGTGCCGCCGTAAATGTAAGCGTCTCCGTAGAGCATGTCGTATGCCAGGATTTCCAAATTGCTTCGATATGTGCTGGTGCCCTGGTAATTCTGGTGGTAGGAAGTGATCAGCCCTTCGTGGATGCCCAATCGATCCAGCACCTCTGCCCCTATCTGGTAGGAGGTTACATTTTTGTCCTCTTTTTCCATGCCGAAATTATCCCAAATGACATACTGGGTGGAAAACAAATCGCCGTCCTTCATGGCTTCTTCCGTCATGTCCAATGGGGGCAGATGGTCGCCGTACATGACCAGCACCACGTCCTCATCAAACTTGGACAAAGCCTCCGTCAGATCTTTCACGAACAGATCCATTTCATAAACCTGATTGGCATAATATTCGTACTGCCAACGCTCCTTTTCGGAGGGTGCGTCAGTCACGGTGATTTCAGGATTTTCCAGCACTTGCTCCTCCGGGTACTTTCCATGTCCCTGGACAGAAATCGTATAAACGTAATCCCGGCCTTTGGTGGATTCCATCGCATCTATGATTTCCTCTGTCAGCAATCCATCCTTGGCCCAGTTTTTAGGGGTTTTTACCACATTGTTCATATATTCCAAAGAAGTGAACGTATCGTATCCCAAATTTGGAAACACCTTGTTCCTTCCATAAAACGCACCCCTGTGGTTGTGGATGGCATGGGTGGAGTATCCCATGTTTTTCAGGTCGAAGGGAATGCTTTCGCATGTCTTTTCCAAAAGAATCGACTTGTACGGATATTCCCCGGGACCGAAAAATTTCACGCTGATTCCTGTCATGGATTCAAATTCCGTGTTGGCCGTGCCTGCGCCTACGGAAGGAACGGTCAGGTAGCCGGAGGAATACTGTTTCATCAGCTGCCTGTAATTGGGTATCGGATCCTTGGAGTACGAAAAGCCCTTCACCAGCGTGGGGTCGATGAAGGATTCCAGCTGCAGGAAGAGGATGTTGGGGTATTGATCGTCCACATCGGATTTTTTTGGCACATAAATGCCGTCTTCATTCAATTCATCTCCGGTGAAAATGTTTTTCACCAGGTTTGCGGAATAGTTTGCCGGTTTGTGGATGCCCGTATTGAGCCAGGTGCTGATGAAGCAGTAAGGAACGCCGTAGTCCCGGTAAGCATACGCCAGGTTTCCAAAGAACGTCGCCACGGTCTTTGTTTTGATCGCCGTCTGCCATACGCCAAAAAAGCACACTGCAATGACAAGGATTGCCGCTATGCTTCGCTTGTAGTCAACCCTTTCGCTTTTCTTTGGCGCAAAAAAGAAAAGGAACACAAGCGCAGCGATCGCCATGAGAATCCCGATAATCACAAGGATCAGGACGACAGGAGAAAAATAGTTGGTAACGATGGAAAAACCGTCTTCCACATTGGCAAAATCCTTCACCGTAAAGGGGGTCATGCGGTTGATCAAAATGATGCCGTTTACGATGCCCAGAGCCAGCCATGGCAGGGAAATCATCACATAGCAAAACACCCTGCGCCTGAAGAGAAGTGCAAGGGAATAGGTTGCGAATATGATAAAGGTGTTGAATAAGAATACGGCCGGATGCTCCACAAAAAAGCCAATGGCTGCAATCAGGGAATGGCGCGCCATCGTCTCGATGAATAAGTTCATGCCCAATGCGAGCAGGGCGCAAAGCACCAGGCTTTTTTTCAAATATTTCTGGTAAAATTGTTTCCACTTGTCCATATTGTTACTCCTGATGCTTTCCTGCATAATCAGCCATAAAATTGGAAATCGCCGCAAATTCTTGCAAGTCCAGGGTTTCCGGCCTTCTGCCGGGGTCGATCCCCGCTGTGGCAAGAATGGTTTTCATCGCCTCTTTTGAAAGCCCCATCGTTCCTGTCAGGGAGTTGAGCAGCGTCTTGCGCCTCTGTTCAAACCCCGACCTGATGCATTGAAAAAACAGCCGTTCGTCTTTCAGGGCGACAGGATGTTCTCGGCGGATGTCCATCCGCAAAACGGCGGAATCCACCTTGGGCTGCGGTACGAATACGGCTTTCGGCACAGTTAAAATATGCTGCACCGTGCAAAAATACTGAACGGCAACAGAAAGCGCGCCATAAACCCTGTTGCCTGGTTTTGATTGAATCCGATCGGCCACTTCCTTTTGCATCATGGCCGTGATGCTGTCGGCAGGAACCTGATTCTCCAGAATTTTCATGATGATCGGCGTGGTGATGTAATAGGGAAGGTTGCCGATGATGCGCACCCTGCCGCCACAGCCATGCCCCTGAATCAGCGCATTCAAGTCCGTTTTCAGCACATCTTTGTTCAGCACTGTCACATTGTCGTAGTCCCGCAGGGTTTCTTCGAGAATCGGAATCAGGTTTCGGTCGATTTCGATTGCAATGACCTTCGCCGCTGCCCTGGCAGCCTCTGCCGTCAGCGTTCCCACGCCAGGCCCGATTTCAATGACCAGGTCCTTTTCCCCAATCAAAGAACCTTCTATGATGCTGTCGATGATATGCTTATCTGTCAAAAAATTTTGTCCCAGGCTTTTGGAGGGTCGAAGCCCATGCTTTTCCTTCAATTCTTTTATGGTCGATGGCGCATAAAGTTTCATTCATATCTCTCCAAGGCGCAGCAGGAATTCTTCCCTGGTGATGCCGTACTGGTTCAGTTTTGACAAAAACGTTTTGCTGTTCCCGTAGCCGATTCCCAGCAGTTTTCCCAGGCAATCCCTGCGCTGCGCAGCCTCCGGCACGCCTGTCAGCCGTTGTCGCTGCAAATCCGCCATGGTAAATTCGTCTCTTTTTTCCTCTGTGGTGCAATGGATATGCGCCAAGGCTCGGCATATGGTTTCCGGAGATGCGTTTTCGATTCCCACGTCGCCTGCTTTTATCGCATCCCCCTGGGAAAGGTGTGCCTGCGCAGCCTTTGGAAACCGTTTCGTCAGCCGCCTGCGAATTTCTTCCCCTGCGAAATCCGGATCCGTGAAAATGATCATGCCGGTTTCCTGATAGGCTTTTTCAAGGAGTTTCCAGGTTTCCCTGGCAATGCCAAAGCCGTGGGTTTCAATGGTATGGGCATCGACCGCCCGTTTTATGGCAGCCGTGTCATTGCGCCCCTCTACGACAATCGTTTCTCTAATCCTCATCCTTGCCCCCCTGCTCCTCGTTCAGGATCTGGGTCGATTCGCTCAAAGAAGGAAAAACATAAATCTTTTCCCCCGGCTGCACCAACCGAAGCTGGGTTCGCGCCTGTTCTTCAATATAATCAGGGTCATTGATATGCTTCAGTTCCTTCTCCCGTTCCTCCTTGGTGCTGAGCAGATCTGCCTGCTCCTCTTTTAAGGCTTTCTGCTCCTGCTTCAAACTGACAATATTGTAAACGGACGCAGAAATTACCGCTATAATAGCAAGGATTATAGCGGCATAAATCAATGTCCGTTTCCGTTTATTTCGCTTGATGCTGGTTCTTCCATCCCCATCCGATACGGTTTTAGGAAGAAGGTTTGCCATCCTCTGCTGTTTTTTTCTCTTAGCCTGCCGTTTTTGACGAGCCTCTTCGATATCGATGACCTGGCTGCTGTCCTTAAACTGGCGGCTCCGCCTCTTTTTCGCCATATGTATTTCCCTAAACACATTTTATCCTAATCATCAGCGTCCAGTATACCATGCATGGATTTCCACTGAAAATACAATCGCAATCCATGATTCAATGA
>CAZVBL010000037.1:17797-21657 GCA_964625475.1 uncultured Zhenpiania sp.
TCAGCGTCCATTATACCATAAAAAAACTTCTTCCACAACAAGGCGCCTGCCCCGAATGCTGCGGCAGCGTGCAAGCTCAGTTCTCCATATGCGCAATAGTACAAAAATTGGGAAAGCATGACCGCCATCGCCAGCCAGAAAATCAATTCAACGCCTCTCCGCACCCATTTGCCCATTGTCACCCGTTTGGATATCATGGAGCAGATCTGGCAAAAAACCATGAATGCGATTCCTGCCCCGAACATGACTGCGCACTGGCTGGCCTGTTCCTGAATCAGGTCTGTCAATGCTATCACTTTAGTATTTTCTTGAGAAGCCCTTTTTCGGATTTATCCTTTTTCTGCGCATAAGCCAGGGAATTGACTTCGCCTGTGATGATAACCTTCCCCTCTGCCAGATCCAACATCTGGATATGAAGCTTTTTCCCCTTGATGTTCAGTCCCCCTGTCTTGAGATTGGCTCGGATTTCCTCTTCGTCAAAGTTGTCGATGTCCGCCACGTCCGTCACCGTTATTTTTTCTCTATTGTCAATGGTAATCGTATGGTTTTCCATAGGCGCACCCCTCCTTACCGGCACAAGCCAAATCAAATGCTTCCATATTTCACGCAAAATGCTTGGTATGGGTTATACTAGTAGTATATTACCGGGAAAATATTATAGAACCGTGTTGATTTTATTAAAAAAATCTTACGATTGCAGGATGGTTTCCTTCATTGAGGCGAAAGCATAAAGAGGCGTTTCTAACCGCTTTTGCGGCTCAAGAGGATCCGTTTCTTTAATGCGGTTTTAATTTACGCCCCTTAAACTATCCCTAATCTTCCAAAAGGAGTGATAGACCATGCGCTTGTTGATCGCAGAAGACGAAAAAAACCTGAATCGTATCCTTGCCAGGCATTTGGAGGACAGCGGCTATACGGTCGATACCTGCTTTGATGGCGCAGAGGCCCTGGACTACATCTCCATGGCCGATTACGATGCCATCATCCTGGACATCATGATGCCCCAAGTCGATGGGCTGGAAGTCCTAAAGCAAATACGGGAAAAGCATTTGGACGTTCCCGTCCTGTTCCTCACGGCTCGGGACAGCGTTGCCGACCGGGTGGCGGGACTGGATTTGGGCGCTGACGACTATTTGACGAAACCCTTCGCTTTTGAAGAGCTCCTGGCTCGCATTCGTGTTCTGGTTCGCAAACAGACGGGGAACAAGACGAATGTTTACACGCTGGCCGACCTTACGGTAGATTCCCAAAAAAGAGAGGTAAAACGAGGCGACACTTTGATCCCCCTTTCTTCCAGGGAGTTTGCCATATTGGAGTACATGATCATGAACAAAAACATCGTGCTCAGCCGCGAAACCCTGGAACGCCATGTGTGGAACTATGACTATGAAGGTTCTTCCAACATGGTGGACGTGTATATCCGATACCTGCGGAAAAAAATCGATGAGCCTTTCGCTTCCAAGCTGATTCACACCGTGCGGGGCGCAGGTTACGTCTTAAAGGCAGAGGGCTAAAACATGGAAAAGAGGGAAAAGGGAAAAGGCTGGGACGCAGGGAGTGGGGAATTGAGGCGAAAACGATTTTCCATCAAAATGCGCGTAGCCATCTGGTACATGTTCTTCCTCGTGCTCTTGGTTTCCATCGTTTTTTTCGTCCTGCTCTATACCAGCAGCCAGAGGATCCAAAGCGATATCAAAAACGATTTGGTCACGGTGGTGGAAAAAAGCCTGCGTGACGTATCCATGGAACAAGGCAGGCTGGAAATCGATGGCGACATGGTTAGCTACTGGGATGGCATCCACATATTAGTTTATCAGGAAAACAACCTCATTATCACGGGGGAATTGCCCGCAGGCATCACGCAGGAAATTCCTTTCGTTCACGGCCAGCTGCGCCGCATCAAGGACAATGGAGCCTCGTTTTATGTGTATGACCATTCCATTCGAACTGCGGATTCCGATGATGCGTGGGTTCGGGGCATTGTGGAGGCAGATTTGGCTGCGGTCGATCCGGGAGCGGCTTTCATGCTCAAGCTGTTCTTCATCTGCCTGCCGATTTTGATGATGATTGCCGCTATTGGTGGCTATTCCATCACCAGGCGGGCATTTCAGCCAGTTGCCCAGATCACGGAAACAGCGAGGAACATTGCGGCGCATGCGGATCTTTCCCAGCGCATCGGGCTTGACTCGGAAGGACGCTCGAAGGATGAAATTTACCGACTTGCCGCTGTCTTTGACAAAATGCTGGATCGGCTGGAACGATCCTTTGAGATGGAAAAGCAGTTTTCCAACGATGCCTCCCACGAGCTGCGGACGCCGGTATCCGTCATCATGGCGCAATGCGAATATGCGCTGAAAAAAAACGATGCTCCAGAAGAAATCCGATCCGCCCTGGAGGTCGTCCTCGACCAGTCAAAGAAAATATCTGCGCTCATCAGCCAATTGCTGACCCTTGCGCGCGCCGACCAGGGAACCTTGAAGCTGCAGCTGGAAGAACTCTGCGTCAGCGACCTGGCATCCATGGCCGCCTTGGAACAGGAGGAAGCCGCCGCCCGCCGCCGCATCGAGATCCAGCAGGAAATCGAGCCGGACATCATATGGAAGGTGGACGAAACCCTGTTTTTGCGCCTTTGGATGAACTTAATTTCCAACGGCATTCAATACGGGAAGGAGGGCGGCTTCGTCCGCATTGCGCTGCATCGAAGGGACGGGCTTCTGGTTGGGCAGGTGATGGACAATGGCATTGGCATCAGCCGGGAAAACCTGTCGAAAATCTGGGATCGCTTTTACCAGGCAAATCCTTCCAGAAGCGATGAAAACAGCGCAGGCCTTGGATTGTCCATGGTAAAGTGGATTGTTTCCGCCCATGGGGGAACCATTTCCGTTCACAGCAAGTTAAACGAAGGGAGCGAATTTACGTTCCTGATCCCAGCTGAAAGCAGCGAGGCATCCGCCGAATAACGGGGGGCAATCATGTCCGCATCATGTTGACAAGCAAAGGGATCCGCAAAAAAAGCCAGGTCATACGAATCAAAATGCCGGGAACGGCGATGCTTAGATGCAAATGGATCCGCAAAAAGAGTGTGGAATCAATCCATGGCATCCCAACGGCATCCCATATAGTCCCTGGAGAGGGACGATGAACAGTATGCTTTATCATACATTTATCACAAAAGGAGCGTGACACTGATGAAAGAATTTTTAACCAAACACAAAACCCCTGTCATCATCATTGCCGCATGTTTGCTTGTAGCCCTGGCGTTTGTCGCCGGGATGGCGGTAAAGTCTTCCCCCGACGCAGGCAGCGACATTGGCATGGAACAGGCTAAAACCATTGCGCTGGAAAGCGTAGGGGTTTCCTCGGAAAGAGCCGTATTCACAAAGACCGAGGCAGGGAAGGAAAATGGGGATCCTGTCTACGAAATCGAATTTCATACGGGGGTCAACGAATACGAATTTGAAATCCATGGCCTGACTGGGGAAATCCTGGAGAAAAAAAGCGAGCCCATCGATCCTGCCGCCGCCCAGTCCATTGCGGAAGAAACGCAGGAAACTGCGGAAAACTCCAGCCAGACAGAAGAAACCTCCACATCCCAGGGGCAAAACGCCCAGTCAACCAATTACATCGGCATCGAAAAAGCAAAGCGCATCGCTTTGAAACAGGCAGGGCTTTCTTCTTCCAGCGGAGTCTCCTTTACCAAGGCTCACTTGGATTCGGATGACGGCACGCAGGTTTATGAAATTGAATTTATTGCGCAGAATACAGAGTACAATTGCGAAATCCATGCCTACACCGGGGAGATCCTGGAGTGCGAAACGGAACATGCGTATGACCACTAAGAGGAACGAAGCCCTGGGCAT
>CAZVBL010000038.1:0-21383 GCA_964625475.1 uncultured Zhenpiania sp.
AATAATTTTTTCATGCTTGCTTTTCTCCTTTGTCTCTTTGGAACTGTTCGTCAGTCACCTGCTAAGGTTCCTTTTCCAACAGCCCCTGTGCTAAAAAATAAAATATACTTCATTATATCCGCTGGATGATGGTCTTGTAAAGAAAAATTCGCCGAATTTACAAAAAAGCGGAAAGGGCTTTGCCGCACAGCCGGCATGGCGGGCGTTTTCCCCCCTCCATGGACAGTTCCCGCATTCGACATGGATTATGCGAAAACGATGGTTCCATCCTCGATTTTGTCAATGACCGCCAGGGATTCCAGACGGAATCCCGCCTCCCGCAGCTTTTGGCCACCGCCCTGAAACCCCTTCTCAATGACAGCTCCGACTCCTGCCACATGGGCACCCGCCTGCTGCACCAGCCGCGCCATCGCCAGAGAGGCTTCACCGTGAGCCAGGAAATCGTCCAAAATCAACACGCGATCGCCCCGGTTCAAATATTTTTTCGCCACCCGTATCACGCAGACCGTCCCCTTCGTAAAGGATTTGGCTTCCGCGCCGTAAAATTCTTCCGTCATGGTGTTAGGCGTTGCTTTTTTTGCAAACACCACCGGCGGATAAGAAAAGTAGGGCGCAGCCATGCACGCTACTGCGATACCGCTGGCCTCCACCGTAAGGATCTTGTCGATTTTCACATGGGAAAACCGCCTGCCAAACTCCTTCCCCACTTCATTCAAAAAAGCCACATCGATCTGATGGTTGAGAAATCCATCGACTTTTATGATCTCCGTTCCAATGGCCTGCCCTTCATTGCGTATCTTTTCCCGCAGCTGCTTCATTTTCTTCTCCCGTCTTGGTTCTGATGCTTAGAATCACTTTTCCTACGATATCCTTTTTCTCCACCAGGCCGATTTCCGCATCCCTGGAATCCTTGGAATTGGTGCGATTGTCTCCCAGGACAAAGTAACTGTCCTTCCCGACCGCAACCGGATAGGTGACTTGATCGTCTGAAATGGTCGTGGCAGTATAAATGTAGCTTTCCTCCACAGCCTCGCCATTGATGTAAAGGCCACCCTGGTTTTTGCTGATGTCCACCGTGTCTCCTTCCGTGGCGACTACCCGTTTAATCAGCTTTTCGCCATCCTCTGTTTCAAAGACGATGACGTCGCCTTTTTCAATGCCGCCTTTGGCAAAACGCTGTATCAATACTCTGTCCCCCTCGTGAAAGGCCGGGAGCATGGAGTCGCCCGAAACATAGGATATGCTGACGAAAAACTGGGTAATGAGCACAACGGCCAGAATCACCGCTGCGATTTCCACCAGAAAGCGTTTCCATGTCCCGCTGGAGGAATCCTCTACGGAGGTCTTTTGAGGCAAGCGTTTGCGGGCTGCGATCTGCTTCTTTGTGTGTTTCTCCCTTTGAGCGGAATTGCGCTTGTGGCTGCTCTTGGGCTTTTTTGCATGCATTGTGTTCTTCGCAGGCCTGGTTTTTTTTGTTGACTGTTTTTTTTCAGGCGAAGATTGGGGGATCCCTTCGGACATTGCCTGGATGATTTCTTCATCAAAAAATCGGTCAGGAGCATTCCGTTCCTGACCGCTGGCGTTCCAACTATGTCGCTCTTCGATACGGTTCTCAAAATATTTGCTCCACTCGTTCCACTCTTCCGGTTCCTTGTCAGGTGGCTTTTCGGAGTCTGGTTCTTTTTCTCCCAGTATTTCAAATACGTTCAGATCCTGATCCTGCTTCGCCATTCCTTCTCACCTAATGAGCCGCATCTGCCGTGTCTTCTGCGCGATCGTTCTGCGGTTCCGTGAAGTAGAGCTTGCTTCTGATTCCCTCCAGCGCTTCGCTCACATCGCCGA
Organism: uncultured Zhenpiania sp.; assembly: GCA_964625475.1. Classification (GTDB taxonomy): domain Bacteria; phylum Bacillota; class Clostridia; order Peptostreptococcales; family Anaerovoracaceae; genus Hominibacterium. The sequence continues at coordinate 1,843 of CAZVBL010000038.1, forward strand.
TATCTGATTTCACCTTTCCAAATTCCTCTTCAATCCTTTCGATGTATGTACTGTACTTGTATTTCTGCTGCTGGAGCTTCTTTTCTTCTTCCTGCAGGGACCTCCGCTCTTCCTGGAGACGATCCTCCAGCGCCTTTTTCTGCTCTTCCATTTCCGCTTTCATCTTGTTGATTTCAGCGCGAGCCGTGGACTTTTCGTTCTGCATCTCGATTTCCATCTTGGCCCGCATTGCGTTCACTTCCGCATTGAAATTTTCCCTGGCCTGCTCAACGTTCTTTGCTAACTGTTCCTGCACTGCCTGGACTTCGGCCTGGCTCTTTGACCTGGCCGCAGCCACTTCCTGGCGAACGGTTTTCTGCTCCAACTCCAACTCTTCCCGAACCTGCTTCTGCCGTCTCTCCAAGTCATGGCTGACCCGTTCCTGCTTCGCTTTCAGCTCCGCATTGACCTTGACCTGTTCCGCCGCCAGTTCATCATGCACCTGCTTCTTTTCTGCCTCCAGCTCTTCCCTGACCCTCTTTTTTTCTGCGGCTAACTCTTCGTGAACCCGAGTCTGCTCTTCTTCTAGCTGCGTGGAAACCTTCTCTTGCTTGCTTTCCAATTCTTCGTTGATTTTCTTTTCCTTTGTCGTCAGTTCAGTATTGACCTTCTTTTGCTGCTCTTCCAGCTGCTCGCTCAGCTTTCTGCGCTCACTGTCCAGCTGCAGCCGGATTCTCTTTTGCTCGGACTCCAATTCCGCATTGACCTGGGCGCGCTTTTCGTTGATCTGCTTTTCCGCTTCCGACCATGCTGCCTCAATCTGCATCTGGGATTTGGCCTTGCTCATCTGGACGTCCTCTTCCGTCTGTTCCCGCTGAGCCTTCAGGCGAATCTCAGTTTCCGTCTTTTCGGATTCCACCTTTTCCCGAATGGCCTTCATTTCCATGTCAAAACGATGGCGGGATTCCTGGGTTTCCCGTTCCAGATCCTCCCTTGCCTGCCGCAGTTCATCCTCTATCCTGGCTTTCTCCGCCGCAAGCTCCATTCGTTCTTCTTCCTGCTTTTTCTCCTCCTCGGCCAACTGCTGCTTTCCCTCGTCCATCATCTGCGTGACTTCGGCCCTCGCCCTGGAGATAATCTCGTTGCTGTTCTTCTTGGCCTCCATCATCATATTGATATAAGCATCATTGTTCTCTTCGTACTTTTGCAGCTTTTTCTGAAGCTCCCGCACTTTGGTTCCCGCATTCTCTTCCGATTCCTGCTGGATTTCCTGGCGCATGGCCGCCAACCTTTCTTCGCAGGCTCGTTCCACCTTTTCCCTCTCTGCGGCGATCTGCTGCTGTACGGCACTGTCCATCTGCTGCTGCATCTCTTGCTGCATTTGTGCGGATTGCTGTTGCATGCCCTGCTGCATTTCCTGGTGCATCGTCTCAACTTTCTTCCGCATTTCCTCCTGCATCTCTTGCTGCATGGAATCATATTCAAAACTAAAATCCCGTTCCAACTGCGCAATGTTGGCTTCATAAAAGTTGCACAAATCCTGCATGGACGAATACACGTCCTCACGAGCGAACCCGCCGCCTGGAGCTTGCTTTATGTTCATGTTCTGAAGCAGCTTCACCACTTCTTCTTTTCTCTTTTTTGTAATTTCGCTTCTATCCATACCTGACCTCTTTCTGGTTTTCAGTTATCGGTTGTTTTTGTCCATCTCCCTAAAATTAGTTTATCCGTTCTATCATCATCTGTAAAGATTATCACTACTCTGTTATCTTACTAAATTTTTCTGCTGAATACAAGGTCGTAGCGCATTTTTTTGTAGAAAAAATGTTTCTGTTGATTGAAAAACCAACAGTTTGCGGTAGAATCAGCAGGTTCAGGCTGCCTGCAAGCAAAAAGAGCAAGGTACCTGCCCTGCTCTTCTCGCCCAACTGCTTTCGTTTTCCTAGTTGTTGTTTTCGTTGCTGAAGCGATTCTTCTGGCTGCTCTTTTCGCTTCTGTTCTGGCTGTCCTGGTTTTGGTTCTGGCTGTCCTGGTTGTTCTGATTGTTTTGGTTCTGGTTGTTTTGATTGTTCTTTTTCATTTCTAATCCCCCTCCTCGATTTTTAGTATGCGCCGTTTTCCGGATTCTATCACAGATAATTTTGGATTTTGCCTTTTTCCCAAAAGATGCCCGCCGGAGGGAGAACGCCTTTTCAGGCTGCGGACTGCACGCCTGTCCACCAATTGTCCGAGCAGAGCGGTTGCCCTCTTCAAACGGCTTTCAGACTGCAGGCTGTAGGCTGCCCGTCTTGCCCATCTGTGTGTGCCTGTCACCGCCGGATACTGCCACTGCCTATCGCTTAGCGCTGCCTGTCCATGCCTATTTGCTTTCGTTCTTTGCGAGATACCGTTTGAATTTTTTAAACTGGTTTGCGTCCCGCAATTTCAAATAGAGCCATCTTTTGAAGCCCAAATCCTTGTCATAGTACAGGGAATGGCAGCATTTTTTCTGCCGCACCAGTTCTTTGACCTTCGCCACCTTCTCCTTGTCCTTCACATACTGGTACACAACGCCCAGCGGCACCACATGCCAGAAGAAGGGTTCTTTTACCATTTTAAATTCCATGGGCGTGTGGTAAATGTAGTCCTCCACGATATAACGAGCCACGTTGTTGCCGCCCCCTGTGATGCGATAGTGGCTGCGTCCCTGACGGATGTTGATTTCAAACACCTTGAAAGTATCATCCCTGGTATCGTACTTCAAGTCGCAGTCCGCCCAGCCCTCATAGCCAATGTCCTCCAGCAGATACCTGATTTTGTTCATCACGTCCTCGTGGCACTCCACGATAGTTGCCGCATTGCTGCCGATGCCCTTTGGCGTATGCTCTTCCAACAGGACGTTGCCCATGTTCATCAGCTTTACCTTGTGGTCGCTGCCCGTATAGACGTGGAGGTCGTATGTCTGGGCATCGTCTCCCGGCACTCTGTCCTGGATGATCATGTGGTCATCGTAGCCGTTGTCGTAAATCTGTTTGAGGGCATCCTTCAAGTCCTGCATATTGTCCAGGAAATACACCTTGTGCTGGCCTGCGAAGGAATGCTTGTTGTAGCTGACGCTGCAGGACGGCTTTAACACGATTGGAAAATCGAAAGGCAGCGAAAAATCATAGCCTAATTCCGGTTTGTAGATGAAGGTCTTTGCGTAATCCAACTTGTATTTCGCACACAGGTTGTAGAACGTTTCCTTCAATACGATGTTGTCCATCACATCCTTATCCGCATATGGGAGGACGAACATGCGCTTTAACGCTTCCTTGTTTTCCACGATCAGGCGCACATAATGATCCGCGCAGCCGATGAGCAACAGCTTCCCTTTTTCGTGAAATTTATCGTAAATTTGTTTCATGGTCTCCAGGAACACATCCGTCTCATCCAGGTTTTCCACGACTCGCATATGCACGATCTTGGAGTTTTTCAGCGGACCGCTGTCATTTCTGGCAACCACCAGGGATTTGATGTTGTAAGCCTCGTGAAACGCCCGCGCCATGCTGTAAACGTTGATGTCGCTGGCGAGCAAAATCGGCAGAAAATTTACCCGTTCCATGTTTTTTCTCCTTCTTACATGATATTATTGGTGCTTTTCGTTTCCCTTTATTCAGAAATCGGCACGCTTCATTGCATGTATATCACATTACCATGGATTTTTCTTTTTTTCAAGGGAAAGTCAATATTTGTTGCCAAAAATTTGCAATTCAGTTTCGGGGCGGAACACTTTTGCAAAAAATCATTGTATAACAGTAATTGACATTTTATACGTTATCGCATAAAATAATGCCGACAGGTTATTGGGGCGGAAGAACCGCACCAAATTGCGTTACCCTACCCACCCTTTCGTTGTCAAACCATGCGTCTCGTTTTTAAGAGTTAAGGAGCAAAAGCAGAAATGGAAAACCTATTAAAACGACTGGTAGAAAAAAGCATTGAGGCTTTTATTGTAGGACTGGAACTCTACAACAAACCAACAATTAGATATCGAATTGAAGGTTTCTCTTTTTTTATCATAAATGCCTGGGAATTGTCATTAAAGGCTGAATTGTTACGCCGAGGCGAAAGCATTTACTACAAAGACAAGCCTAATCGGACTCTAAGCATCGATAATGTCATAAAGAAAATCTATACAGATAAGCATACAAGAATCCGGCTTAATCTTGAGAAGATCATAGAGCTAAGAAACATTAGCACGCATTACATCACGGAAGATTATGAAGTAAAATATGCTCCATTGTTCCAAGCCTGTGTGTTAAACTATGTAAACGAACTTCAAAGATTTCACGGTGAAGACATAACGAAGTATATCGCACAAAATTTCCTAACGATTTCAGCAAGATATGAACCCTTGACAAACGAACAGATAAAATTAAAATACTCGCCTGAAATTGCGGAAAAATTCATACAACAAGCCAATGAAATCGATGTTTTAAGCAATGCTTACGATTCTGAAAAGTTCGCAATCAATATAAGGCAAAATTTATACATTACTAAGAAACGAAGCGAAGCTGATTTTATTGTCAGCATAGATTCAACTACAGATACCAAAGTAACTCCGATTAAAGAATTGAAAGACCCTTCCGATACACATAAATACTCATATAATAACGTTGTCACCGCAGTTCAGGAACGGTTGAAGAAAAAGCATATCAAACTTGGTTATCCTGCTGGATTTAATACTTATGTGTTGAATTTAGTCGTTGATTTTTATGATATCAAGCAAGATAAGAAATATGCCTATGAGCATATCATTGGAAATCAGCGCCATTTTACATACTCACAGCATTTTATCGACTTTATCGTATCGGAAATAGAGAAGTCACCAAAAAATTTTGTTGAAAGTTTAAAGAAAGCAAAATAAAAAAAAGATAACCCCAGGCACATAGGAATGCTCGGCATCAAAATGCTTACCCCTTTTTGGGACCCAGTGTTTCTCCCTCACAAGTTATCTTTATCAATATTATTATACACTTTTGCAAAAAAAATGCAACGGTCTGGGTGGAATTTTCACATAGTTTTTAGAACAAAACCTGCTCCAGTCCTTCCGTTTGAGAAGCAGGCGGTTTGGAAACTACCGCCCGCTTGTTCCCGCAACTGGCGCATTTTTCAGTCCTTATCTCCCATGTGGATCCTCATTCGTCCAGGTTCGGGTCGGTTGCCCTGTCGAACAGCTCCAGCACCTCCGCATCCGGTTCCTTGTCGAGCAACGTCGCAATGATGGAGCATGCGAGGCCCGCAACAAAACCCGGAAACAATTCGTAAATGCCGGTAGGCTCTGACAGGAACATGTACCACAGCACGTCCACCAGCGCCCCACCGATCACGCCTGCCACTGCGCCTTTGTATGTAAACCGTCTCCAAAACAGGGACAGCAACACGACAGGGCCAAATGACGAACCGAAGCCGGCCCAGGCGTTTTCCACCAGGTTCATGATGGCCTGTGCGCCCTCGCCCTTGCTGGACGCAACGAAGAAAGCGATGATCGCAACAATGAGCACCACGATTCTTCCCATCCACAGCATTTCTTTGTCGCTGGCATTTTTGCGCAGCAGCGGTTTGTAGATGTCCGAGGTAAAAGAACTGGATGCCACCAACAGCTGGGAATCCGCAGTTGACATGGATGCCGACATGATAGCAGCCAACAGGATGCCCGCCAGGAATCCCGGAAAGAGCATCCTGGCAAAGGTGATGAACACCTTGCTCTGGGCACCGATGGACAGCAGTTCTTCTGCGATGAGCATCCTGCCAAAGTAGGCGATCAGGCAAGTCGCACCGAGAGACAGCACGACCCAAACGATGGCTACTGTCGCGCTTTTCTTTACCATGGATGGCTTTTCAATGGACATGAACCTGACGATGATATGGGGCATGCCAAAGTACCCCAATCCCCACGCCAGGCCGGAAACTACCTCCTGCCAGGATGCGCTGAAGATGCCGGATCCAAAGGAACACTCCACGACTTCCCCGCTTACCGCATCCCTGTAGGAGTAGACGACATCCAGAGCCGCCGCATCCAAATCCTGGGTAGCCACAATAATGATGGGAACTGCCAAAAGCGCCGCAACCATCAACAGTCCCTGGAAAAAGTCGGTCCAGCAGACGGCTTTGAATCCGCCAAAGAAGGTGCATACCAACATGGCCAGCGCGAATACCAACATGGCCGTCCTGGTGCTCAGGGAAGGGAAGATGGTCGTGAACACTGATGCCCCTGCCACGAATCCCGATGCCACATAAACGGTGAAGCACACGAAAAAAATAACGGCGCATATGATTTGCAGCGCATGGCTCTTGGCCATGAAGCGATTGCTCAAATACTGAGGGATCGTAATCGCGTCCCCCGCCGCTTTGGAAAATTTCCGCAGCCTTCTGGCCGAAAAGATCCAGTTGGCCGCCGTTCCCAGGGCAAGGCCGATTCCGATCCACATCTGGCCGAAGCCGAATGCCAGGATGCTCCCCGGCAGACCCATGAGAAGCCAGGCCGACATGTCGGACGCCTGGGCCGACATTGCCGTGACCCAAGGTCCCATGCTCCTTCCGCCCAGGAAATAATCCTTCTCATTGTCCTTGTTCCTCCCCTTGAAAAAGAAGAACAAGCCCACGCCTGCCAGCATGATGAAGTACAAAATGAATGCTAAAAGTTCTGCGTTTATCATGATTCCTCCTTAATGTTAAGTCGATGCGCACCCCTTTATTTGCCCGCAAAACCCTGCGTGGATCCCCATGAACCCCTGGGCAGAGCAGCTGACAACGTTGACATTGTAACACATTTGAAACCAGAACGAAATACAGAACAAATTCTGCATCAAGCCTGGGACTTTTCCGCTTTTTTGTTTTTTCACCTATTGAAATGAAAAGGGTTTCGTGATAAACTTCATTCTGCACACCAACAAATACGATGATGATATTTTTCGGGCAGGACACCAATGATGAAGAAAAACGCAAGAAATACAAAGGGAAAAATCGTTTCCTCCGCCTGGCAGCTCTTTTACCAGCAGGGCTACGAGGACACCACTGTGGAAGAAATCGTGGAAGCCTCCGGCACATCGAGGAGTTCCTTTTACCACTACTTTGACGGGAAGGACGCACTCCTCACTTCCCTGTCCTACCTGTTCGATGAAAAATACGATGAGCTGGCGGAAACCATGGATCCGAGCCTTTCTCCCGTGGAAAAGCTTACGGCCATGAACCGGGAGCTGTTTCTGATGATCGAAAACACTGTATCCGTGGATCTTCTCAGCAGGCTATTCGCCTCCCAGCTGGTCACAAGCGGGGAACGCCACTTGCTCAATCCCAACCGGACTTACTACAAGCTGCTGCGCCAAATCACGCTGGAAGGGCAGCAAAAAGGGGTGTTCAAAGACGAACTGTCCGTCAACGACATTACCCGCGCCTACGCCATGTTCGAGCGGGGCATGATGTACGACTGGTGCATCTCCAACGGCAGCTATTCCCTCTGCCAGTACTCAGCCATGATGCTGCCGAAATTTTTGGAAGGATTATGTAAATCATAGGAACAGGAGAATTGCTATGAAACACATTCTCATCGTTGATGACGATACCGTAAGCCTCAACACCGCACAGTTCGCCCTGTCCGACATCTATCAGGTGACAGCGGTCAGCTCGGGCGCGCAGGCACTGGAATTTCTTGAGAAAAGCACCTGCGATCTGATTCTCCTCGATATCAGCATGCCCGAAATGGATGGGTTTGATGTCATGGAAACGATCAAAGAAAGGGGAAAAGGGGACGACGTTCCCATTATTTTTCTCACGGCTGACAACGACCCAAAGACGGAAAGCCGGTGCCTGGAAGCGGGCGCCATGGACTTTATCATCAAGCCTTTCGTGCTGAAGGTCATGCGCTGCCGAATCAACCGCATCCTGGAGCTATGTGATTTGAAAAACAACTTGGAAGCGAGGCTCGAAGAGCGCACGCAGCACATCACTCACATACAACAATCCATCGTGCTGGGCATGGCAACCATGGTAGAAAGCCGGGACAACAGCACTGGCGGCCACATCAAACGAACCAGCGAAGTGGTGCGAATCTTTTCGGACAAGCTTGCCCGATGCGACAGTTCCCTTTCGCAGGAGTTCCTCAGCAAAGTCGTCCGCGCCGCACCTATGCATGACCTTGGGAAAATAGCGGTAAGCGACAGGATCCTTCGCAAGCAGGACAAATTCACGGAGGAGGAATACGCCGAAATGAAACGGCACGCCACAGAGGGTGCGAAAATCGTGGATGAAATCCTCAGGGACATCGAGGAGGACAGCTTTCTGGAAATTGCGGTCAACGTGGCTCGCTCCCACCACGAAAAATGGGACGGCACAGGCTACCCCGAAGGACTTTCCGGCGAAGAAATTCCCATCGAAGCGAGAATCATGGCTCTTGCGGACGTCTTTGACGCACTCGTCAGCAAACGTTGCTACAAGGATTCCTTTTCCTACGACAAAGCGTTTCAAATCATGGAGGAATCCCTGGGTACCCACTTCGATCCCAGGCTCGGCAAGCAGTTCATCTCCTGCCGGCCTGAATTGGAAGAATTGTATCGCAGCTTTGACCGATGAACCGCTCCGCCGCAAAATACCGCAAAATGATTTGAAAGCCGCAGCCCGGGCGTTGGCTGGACCAGCGGCAAAATTCCTGGGAGGAAAGACGGAAATGCGCAATTTAGACATGGAACATCAAGAAACTTTTCTGAGGTGAAAGCGATGGACAACAAACAACGATCCCGCAAACGATTATCCTGCGTGGACTGCGCCGTAGGGAACTGCGATTTGCAAAACGGCATGTATCCCGATTTTTGTCTCACGACCGAGCTGACGGAAGAAAAAATCCAACAGGTCAAGGAGGTCTACAACGAAGGGGAAAACCATGCCGTCATGTGCGCCGCAGCGGAGGTGGAATCGGAAGGCTACCTGAAAGACTGCCGTGTGGAAGAAGTCATAAAATTCGCCAACAAATTGGGCATGAAAAAACTGGGAATCGCCACCTGCGTCGGGCTGCTGCGAGAATCCAGAACCCTGGCAAAAATTTTGCGCAGCCACGGGTTTGAAGTCCACGGGGTCGCCTGCAAGGTGGGAGCCATCCCCAAAACGGAGGTGGGCATCGACAAAAAATGCGAAGAAATCGGCGTTTCCATGTGCAATCCCATCATGCAGGCTCAGTTGCTCAACGAGGCGGGAACAGAGCTGAACCTGGTGGTGGGGCTGTGCGTTGGACACGACAGCCTGTTTTACAAATACTCCGAAGCGCTGACAACCACCGTCGTCACCAAGGATCGGGTTCTGGGACACAATCCGGCAGCCGCCCTTTACACGGCGGAAAGCTATTACAGCAAGCTGATGAAGTAGGGACATGAGATGGAAACGATGAAGGAGCCGTTGCCCATCGGATGCGAGAGCCGTGGCGAGACGGAGACTTGCGCCCGGCGGGGAGCGAAGCCCAGGTGAAACCGGGTCGCGGGAAACAGACGGACGACATCTTCCTCTCGCAGGAAAAACAGGCGGCAACGATGCCGCCTGTTTTTCCTTGCGCAGACGATGCGGACAATGTCAGGACGTGAACCCGAAATACAACCGAATTCCCCGATAAATCCCCCTGGCAAAGCTCTGGGGATCATTGACCAGCAGATAAACGTCGTTCAGATTCGTCAGGTACCCCATTTCCACCAGCACGGCGGGCATGGACGTAGCCCGCAGCACATAAAGCCCCGGCCGCACGAACACGCCTCGGTCGGAAAGGCCGGTCATGTCGTGAAGCCCCTCCAAAATCCTGGCTCCCAGCTGATAGGCTGGCGTGGTTTCGCTATACACATACGCCTCGCTGCCGCTGGCCGCCGTGTTGGTGCTGGCATTGCAATGGAGGCTGATAAAATAATCGGCGCCCCAGGTGTTCGCCGCATAGACCCTGGCCTGCAAGCTGGTGGCATTGCTGGTTCCCAGCTGCTCCTCCGGCGAATTTCTCGAAAGGCGCACGTCAAATTCCGGATCTTCCCGCAGCAAGGCCGCCAAACGCACGCCCACATCATAAGTCACGTCCTGCTCCCTGACCCCGTTGGCTTCCGCCCCCGAATTAGGATTCTGCGGGTTGTGTCCCTGATCGATGAATAGCTTGATCGCCATAGCAAATTCCTCCTTATCTACATATCCAATATATGCGGCAGAAGGAATCCCGGTTCCCCGAACGCAATGCCAGACCCGTTGCCCAATGATATCGGGGAAGCGGTTCCGTCAGGGCTGTAATGCCAAACCGTGCGCAGCTCCATCAAAGGGATCGTCTGTCCTCGCTTTTCCCCGGCCTTTCCGGCTTTGCTAAATGTCGCTCAAAAATGCCTTATATGCTCGATAAGCTTCGTACACGTCCGCTTTGGACACCACTTCCCATGGAGCGTGCATGTTCATGACCGGAACGCCCGCATCGATGACGTTCATGGTATAATTCCCCATGATATAAGCGATGGTTCCGCCGCCGCCCTGATCCACTTTTCCCAGTTCCGCAGTCTGGTAGTGAACCTTCGCATCGTCCAATATCCGCCGCAGCTGAGCCATGTATTCCGGGTTCGCATCGTTGCAGCCGCTCTTTCCCCTGGATCCCGTGTATTTGTTGAACACGATTCCCTTTCCCAGGTAAGCGGCGTTCTTCTTGTCGCTGACGCTCGCATAAAGGGGATCCATGCCTGCGCTCACATCGCTGGAGAGCATCTTCGTATTCGTCAGCGCCCGTCTCGTTTTTAGGAGTGACTCGCCTTCCATGCAGGCCATGACCTCGGCGATGGTGTTTTCCATGAACAGGGATTGTGCGCCGGTGGCTCCTACGCTGCCGATTTCCTCTTTGTCCACCAGGAAACAGCAGTTGGTGTATTGGCAGGATTCCACTTCCAGGATTGCCGCCAGGCTGGTGTAGGCGCAGACCCGATCATCGTGGCCATACCCCATGACCATGCTCCGATCCAGCCCGCAGTCCCTGGCCTTTCCGCTGGGAACCACTTCGATCTCAGCACTGACAAAATCCTCCGGCTCCATGCCGTAGGCATCCTTCAAAATCCGCAAAATGTTTGCCTTGACCGCCTCTTTTTTCTCTTCTTGTTTCTCATCCTTTTTGGCGTCTTTCTCATCCTTTTTATCGGCTTTGAGGGGAATGGAACCGATGGTCACGTCCAGCTTCTCCCCTTCGATGATTTTGTTCCCCTTTGCTTTCAGCTGATCCGCCGCCAGATGGATGAGCAGGTCGCTGATGAAGAAAATCGGATCGTCCTCTTTTTCCCCTAGCACAAAATCGATTTTGCTGCCGTCTTTCTTGATTACAACGCCGTGGAGGGACAGGGGCAGCGTCACCCACTGGTACTTTTTGATGCCGCCGTAATAATGGGTGTCAAACAAGGCAAACCCTTCGCTCTCATAAAGCGGGTTCTGCTTCAAATCCAGTCGGGGCGAATCGATGTGCGCGCCCAGGATGCGAAGCCCCTGTTCCAGCGGCTTTTCCCCCATGACGAAAAGGGCGATATTTTTGTTCATGTTGAGGGCGTAAACCTTGTCGCCGGGTTTCAGCGTTTCTCCTGCCTGGATCAGTTCGTCCAAATCCCGAAACCCCCGTTTCTTTGCCATGTCCAGGGCCAGTGCGACGCAGGCTCTTTCCGTTTTCCCCTTCGTCAGAAAATCCTTGTAGCCTTCGCTAAATGCCATGGCTTCTTTCGTTTCTTTTTCACTGTATTTGTTCCATGCGTTTTCGTTGTACATCTTCGTGTCTCCTTTTCTTGATGCCTGTTTTCCAACCTGCATAACATGTGCAAATGCGCAAGGCCCTCAAACCCGGCCTTGTTTTTTGCAGGCCTGTTTAGGATGCGTCAAAACTGAAGATTCCATGCTTGGATAAAGCCGGATTCGCCCATGGAATTGCGGTGACAGGCTCTATCCATATTCCACGCCCGCTGCCAGAAAAATGACGATCAGTCCGCCATGGGATTGCGGCGGCGAGCTTTCCCAACGTTCCTGTCGATGTTCCAGAAACATCGCAAAGGGTATTTCCTGCATAAGATCCCGCATAAAAAGGAATTTCAGCGCAACCCATCCCAATGCTTTACAGTATACGCTGAAATTTTATGCCCTGCAAGCGAGCGTTGCAGGATTCCCTATTGATTTTTGTGTTTTTTGACGCACTCCGCCAGGAGATATTCGATCTGTCCGTTGATGGAGCGAAAATCCGCTTCCGCCCATTGTGCGATTTCGTTCCAGAGGGTCGGCGCAATTCGCAAAAGGATCTGTTTTTTCTTTTTTTCGGACTCCTTCAGCTTTTTCTCCCGCTCCCGAATTTCCTGCTCCATGGCTTCCAGTTTTTCCAGTTTTTTCTGTAGCTGCTGCTGCCTTTTGTCCAAGTCTTCCGTCATTGTTCCACGTCCTTAGTAGATGGTTCCGCTGTTGACGATGGGCTGCGCCTCCCGGTTTCCACAAAGCACCACCAGCAGATTGCTCACCATGGCGGCTTTTCGCTCTTCGTCCAAAATCACGATATCCTCTTCCCCCAGTTGCTCCAATGCAGATTTTACCATGCCTACCGCACCGATGACGATTTTCTGTCTTGCGGAAATCACGGCCGCTGCCTGCTGTCTCTGGAGCATGGCCGCTGCGATTTCTTCCGCATAGGAAAGGTGGTTGATGCGCACTTCCAAAATTTGCAGCCCGGCAGCTTCCACTCGCTGTTGCAGCTTGCCCTTCATGGTTTCCGCAATTTCCTGGCTGCTGCCTCGCAGGGTCTTTTCGTCCCCGTCCGTTTCGTCCATGTTGTCATACGGGTACAGCCTGGCAATGGAACGGATGGTGGAATCGCATTGGGTAGACAGGTACTGGAAATAATTGTCCACGTTGAGAACCGCTTTTGTGGGGTTTGCCACCTTCCACACGACGATGGCTCCGATGATGATGGGGTTACCCATGGCATCGTTTACCTTCTGGATGCCGTTGTTGAAGGTCAGCACTTTTGTGGAAACTTTCTTGTTCAGCGGCACCTTGTTCAACGATGCCTTGCTGGCTTTCGCTTTCTTTGCGGCATCGGCGGTTTCATCCAGCCCTTCACCGCTGCCCCGATTCTCCGCAACCGGATTCCTGCCAGTCACGAAAGGATTGACGAAGAAAAATCCATAATCTTTAATCGTCCCATAGTATTTGCCGAACAAGGTCAGCACCAGGGCTTCGTTGGGGTTGATGACCTTCAATCCCCCGAACAGCAGGCAGACAAGACAAAACACGATGGCCGCCGCAATCACGATAGGGATGTTTGCACCGATGCTCCCCCAGACTCCCACTGCCGCAGATGCGATTGCCAATAAAATCAGCACCACCAGCATCATCATGCCGTTGAGGGGTTTCAATGCTTTTTCCTGTATTTCCGCAGTTGTGGTTGTGAATTTGTTTTCCATGGCTTTTCTCCTTTTGTTTCTTTTTTATATCTTTATGATATCATAATGATATCATCCTTATGGAGATTTGTCAAGCGCAAAAAAGCCGCCTCGAACATTCGGGCAGCTTTTTTCACTATCGCCATTTTTCAGGTCTGATGCCAAAGTCAGTCAACGTATGCAAACATGGATTGCAATATGCATGTTCTTAACTTTTCGCACTACCGTGCAAATGACCGCTTCTGCAAGCAAACAGCGCTTCCGCCAAAGCAGCGGCAATGCGGAATTTTCTTTCTTATTTGCACCGTTTCAGCAGTTTCTTCCATTCTTCATCCACATATTCCTGGGTGTTTTCAATCATCCACTCGTTGCCTGGGCGGAACATGTGCTTGAACCTGCCCTGCTTTGCCAGAAATTCTTCCACCGGCTTTTTTTTCTTTGGCTCATAGGTCAGTCGCCATTTCCCGTTTTCGATTTCATACAGGGGCCATACGCAGGTGTCCACGGCAAGCTGGCAAATTTCCGCCAAATCCTCCGTCTCGTACCGCCAGCCCCTGGGACACGGCGACAAAACGTTGAGGAAGCAAGCTCCTTGCGTGTAGATCGCCTTGTGTGCCTTTTCGTGCAGGTCTTTGAAGTTCCCGATGAAAGTCGTCTGCGCCGCATAAGGAATGTTGTGCGCTGCCATGATTGCCGTTAGGTTCTTTTTGTTCTGGATCTTGCCTGGGCTGACGGTTCCCACCGGAGACGTGGTCGCATCCGCATAACGGGGCGTTGAGGACGAACGCTGGATTCCCGTGTTCATGTAAGCCTCGTTGTCGTAGCAGACGTATACCATGTCGTGGTTTCGCTCCATGGCGCCCGACAGGGACTGCAGGCCGATGTCGTAAGTCCCCCCATCCCCTCCGAACGCGATGAATTTAAACGTATCCTTGACCTTTCCGCGCTTTTTCATGACTTTATAGGCAGCCTCCGCACCGCTGAGGGTAGCCGCCGCGTTTTCAAAGGCCGTGTGGATATAGCTGTCCTCATAGGCCGTATAGGGGTACATGAAGGTGGAAACCTCCAAGCAGCTGGTGGCATTGGCAACGACCGCTTTGTCCTCCGGCTCCAATGCCCGCAGAACGCCTCTCACTGCGATTCCTGCGCCGCAGCCTGCACAAAGCCTGTGTCCTCCTGCCAGCCTTTCTTTCTTTTCTACTTCTCGTTTCAACTGATATGCCATGTTATTTAAACCTCGAATCTCTCACGCCGATGTAACGATAAACGTCTCCCGGATCATCGTTGTCGTAAATGACAAACAAATCCTGATAAATGTCGTAAAAATCTTCCACTGTAATGTCTCTGCCGCCCAGCCCATAGATGTAATTGACCGCATAGGGCTTGTTTTCCAGGTCATACAGAGAGTTCCTCGCTTCGTTGAACAGGGGGCCGCCGCTGTTGGAAAAGCTCTCCGCTTTGTCCATGATCGCCACGGCTTTCACCTTGCACATGGCTTCTGCCAGCGGAATCCGCGGGAAGGGGCGGAACACCCGCACCTTGATGAGACCCACTTTCTTTCCCTCCGCCCGAAGCCTGTCCACCGCTTCTTTTCCGGTTCCTGCGCTGGATCCGATGATGACCAGGGCCACCTCCGCATCGTCCATCCTGTATTCTTCAAAGAAGCCGTAGCTTCTGCCTGTCAAATCCTCAAATTTTTCCGCCACATCCATGATGACCGGCATGGCATCCTTCATGGCCTGCGCCTGTTGCCGTTTGACTTCCATGTAATATGGGGAAATTCCATAAGGCCCGACCGCCAGCGGGTTTTCGTGCTTCAGCAAATAATTCTCCGGGCTGTACACGCCCACGAAGTCACGCACCTTTTCATCCTCGATGAGCTCGATGTTGGAAACGCCGTGGCTGGTGATGAACCCATCCTGGCAGATCATGATGGGCAGCCTGCATGCTTCGGAAATGAGGATTCCCTGGATGAAGTTGTCGTATGCTTCCTGGTTGGTTTCCGCATACATCTGCAGCCAGCCCGAATCCCGCGCTCCCATGGAGTCGGAGTGGTCATTGTTGATGTTGATGGGGCCGGACAAGGCCCTGTTGACGACCGCCATGGAAATGGGCAGCCGCGCAGAGGCCGCTACATACAGCAGCTCCCACATGAGCGCCAGCCCTGCGGATGAAGTGGCGGTGATGGCTCTTGCGCCAGCGGCCGATGCTCCCATGCAGGTGGACATGGCGCTGTGTTCCGATTCCACGGCGATAAATTCCGTATCCACAAGCCCATTGGCGATGTATTCGGAAAAATACTGGGGGATTTCCGTGGAGGGGGTGATGGGAAATGCGCCCATCACGTCCGGGTTCACCTGTTTCATCGCCATCGCAACGGCTTCATTCCCGGACATCCTGTCTCTGATTGCCATTATTTCACCTCCTTCACAAAATCGATCGCATCGAAGGGACAGACCTTGACGCAGATGCCGCAGCCTTTGCAGTGCATGTAGTCAAAATCCAGCCGCTTTCCGTTTTCCACCGGGATGGAACTATCCGGGCAGAAGGGGACGCAAAGCATGCAGTGTTTGCATGTTTCTTCCTTGAACACCGGTCGCATGACGCGCCAGTCCCCCGTGTTTACCAGCTTTGACGTGGCTGGTTCGCAGATTTCAGCTCCCACGGTCATTTCCTGCCATGTGGATTGCTCGTTGATATCCTTTGCTCGTCTGTTCATTAGCTTACCCTGACCTCTTCCATCGATTTTTTCAGTGCCCGCATGTTTCCCTCCACTACATCCGGTTTGTGGGAAAACTTGTGGCGGAAGGATTCTTCCATGTCTTTGATGAACTGCTCTTGATCGATGACCCGGCTGACCTTCACGGCTGCCGCCAGCATGGGCGTGTTGGGGTAGTTTTTCCCCAGGGTTTCCGTGGAAATCCTTTCTGCGTCCACGGCGCAAATCTTTCCATCGTAATCCGGAAGCATTTTTCTGATTTCTTCCGGCTCTTTCTTGCTGTTGATGATCAGCGCACCGCCCGTTTTGATTCCTTTTGTCACATCCACGGTTCCCAGCAGGGTTTCGTCAACCACCACCACATAATCCGGGTGGTAAATGTTGGAGTGAACCTTGCACGGTTCATCGGTGATGCGATTGTAGGCGGTGATGGGCGCGCCCATGCGCTCAGGGCCGTATTCCGGGAACCCCTGCACATGTTTGCCCGAACTAAAAGCCACGTCCGCAAGGAGCAGGCAGGCTGTCTTGGCGCCCTGCCCGCCCCTTCCATGCCATCTGATTTCTACCGCTTCATTTCCTTTTTTCATTTTTTCGTTTCTCCTTTCCGTCGCTGTTGTATTGTGAAGTGTGGAGATATGTTCTGTTGATTCCAGAAATATCGCAAACCATGTTTCCATGCAAGCACAAAGTCGGCTTCACCGATGATTTCGCAGCGGCAGACCCTGGTTTGTTGCTGCTTTGAAACATCCTGGCGATCTTTCCTGTGTAATAAAAAGGCCCTTGCCCTGTATAAGGACAAAAGCCGAAAGCTCCTGCTATACCACCTAATACAACATACTATCATACGCGTTCCTGATTACGGAGGAATACCCGTCAGAACTTACTCCCGGATTGCGGAAAAAGCGATGCCGTCGATTAAAACCACTCGCTTGAAAGCCCATGTTTTTTACCTTGTGCAGAGATTGGGATGCGCAACCTCTTTCAATCTGTAGGTTGCATATCCGCCTATCCATGCCTTTACGGCTTTTGTACGGCTCTTGCCTTTCCTGCTTCCTGCTTTCAGTTCTGCGACTCGGAAGTGATTTTCAGCCTGCTTTCTCCTGTCTCGGGCTTGCACCGTCCCCGATTCGCTGTCCATTCAAAAGCGCCTACTCTCTTCGTCACAGTCTTTCTCTATTCGATTATCTTTGAGTATTGTAACCTATGGGCTTGGCGGTGTCAACCACTTTTTGTGTGTTTTTCACAAATTTTTTGGGATTTGTTGGCTGTTGGGCACAAGGAGGAAATGTCAATAAAATTTGCTGCATGCATCCCTCATATAGCAATGTGCGCTATGATGGTACAACCTGCCAGTCCACCTGCTTTACGGTTTTCTCCGCAAGCACGGAGATGTCAGGCCGACTTTTCCTGTGTCAGCTCCTTGTAAAACATATCCATTTTTTGTCTCACATCTTGACAAACGTACATTTCTTGTGGTTTTGTTTGGAGTTGGCGCCTGAATCATGCCACAGATGAGCGGTCTTTTCCCTCGCTTGATAGAAATAGATGTTGACGGAACCGTTTCAATTTGCTATTGTGTATCAAAAGAAGGCGACACAATGGCATGCAAGAGCAAAAGCATCTGCATGACGATGGAAAACAATCGCCTGGGCAAGCAGGGGAAAAGAGCAGGAGCAAGGCATATGACAACAGAAGATAGGATGTTTGGCAATCCATCGGATGCCAATATGTACAAATTTACCGAATCATGATGCGATCCTCGATGAATGCGGCAAGACCTTTGGCATGAAATTCAAAAGCGATCCTCTTCACCCCTTCCAAATGTCCTCGATGCGCCCGCTCTCCCGGTGGATGGCGGCAATCCAATACCCGTAGGCCACCTGCCTGCTGGACAGGGGCGCGTCCTCTTCATCGGCATGATACGTTTCTGCGCCCACGATCGGCTGCCAAAGCACGAACCCGGACTTGCCTTCGTCCGGCTGCTCCTGCTCCAGGTACCTTCCGGGAACGCCCACATAATAGTAGCGTTCATCCGTGCCGAAGATAAAGTGGCGATAGCGGGCAATCATGTACTGCGCCCCCGGAGAAATGACCGGGAATTTGCCCAGGTTCACGACCCTGCGCCAATCTGCGCCCGTGCGATCCTCCCGGAAGGGAATGGTCTTGTCGTACATCTCTTTTTTATGTTCGATGGCCTGGCAGCATTCGATGATGTGCTGGTCATAAAAAACGTTGAAACTCCTGCACCGCCGCTTTCTGCACCCGCGCCGCTCCTTGTGTTCCAACCTGCCCCGCAGAACCGGATGGAGCGGTTCCCGGTGATCCGCCATGGACACCGCTACTACCGTCGCAATGGAAAAGCTGCCGAGGGCATTGCCCTTTCCATCCAAATCCGCAGGCTCTATCCGAAAATACGTTTCGCCCTTCCCCCTGCTGCTGGGGAGCAGGTCGCCCATGATTTTATAGATCGTCCGCTCATGCTTCCGGCCAAACAAAATCAATTTATAAATATATGTTTTTCGCTCAAAGAACCTTAAATTTTCTGCGCCTATGCGGACGCTCCCCCTGTTTCCGCCCGTCTCTATCTTTAAATACCCCCTTATGGGCCGGTCCTGATCCATCGCAAAATTTCGGCTCTGCTCTTCCAACATGATGAAACTCTTCCTGTGATCCAGATATTCCATGTCCCATGGCCTCCTTGCTTTTTTCCCGGTTTTTTAGTAATATATAGTAATATATGAATAGCCATTATCACCTATTCAAACAAAGTTGGAGGTTTGTTTTGTTTTTTGACATCGCAATTGGAATCATTTTAATCACGACCATGGTCTTTGGCTTTCGCCGAGGGTTTGTCTTCACCATCGTCCATACCCTTGGATGGTTCGGAGCCATGCTCATCGCCTTTTGTGCGGCATCGCCGGTTCGGACGCTTTTCGTGACCCGTACCATGCTGGACGAGAACCTGCATGACATGTTTTTTGAAAAATTGATGGCTTCATCGGATGCCCTGACGACTGCCGCAAGCAGCCTGCCTCCTGTCTATCGCACGGAGTTCAATGCCATGGCAAGCGATGCGGCCGATTTTCTGGCCAACCAGCTGACGTTCATCGCCACGATGCTCTTTCCCTTCCTGTTCGTGCTGTTGATCGTAAAGCTGCTTCTCTTTTTCCTGACCATCACATTGTCAAAGCAGCACAACAAAGGCTTTCGCAATATTTTTGACGGGATTCTCGGACTGGTCGCAGGGCTGCTTCGAGGCATCATTTTCGTCTTTTTGTTCCTGACGGTGCTGATTCCCCTGGTGAACCTGATATCTCCTACGGCCACTTCGTTTTTCGTGAACAGCCTGGACGCTTCTTTTTTCGCAAAAACGTTGTACGACAATAACTTTATCGTTGTGCTGATGCATGATTTTCTGGCATGAA
>CAZVBL010000039.1:0-20957 GCA_964625475.1 uncultured Zhenpiania sp.
GGCATTTTTTACGAGGAATTCCTGCGCAAACTACAAGGAGCGAAAGGCATTGAAGCATACAAAGAAATGTCGGACAACGATGACATTGTTTCGGCCATCCTTTTCGCCATCGAAAAGCTGATGAGGCAGGCTGCCCTTTCCGTAGAACCCGCTGGCGATTCAGAAAGAGACAAGCGAGCGGCACAATTCGTGGAAGAATGCATGAACGACATGCAAGACACATGGACCAGCACGCTGAGCGAAATCCTGTCTTTTTTGACGTATGGATGGAGCTACCATGAAATCAAAGAAAAACAACCCGGAAGGACGCTCCATTTTGCGCGGCGCGTACAGGAGTTGGTTCTTCAAAAAACGCATCCAAGAAATAGAAGGGATCGGATAGGAGAGGAACCTAGCAGGGTTCCCGGTTTTAAACGCACCGCAAAACATGGAATTATGGGACGAATCGGACCCGGAGATGAAAGAAGCGCTCGCCAGGGCGGAATCCATCGTGACCAACATACGGTGCGACAGCAGGGAAGGCTTGGTGCTGCCGCCGGGATGGGAATTGACTTTGCTTTCCGCAGGAAACAGGCGCACCTTCGACACGAACGAAATCATAGAGCGGTACGACAAAAGAATCGCCTCGACGGTCATGGCGGACTTCATCCTGCTAGGGCAGGGGGACAATGGTTCCTGGGCGTTGTCGTCCGACAAGACCAGGCTGTTCAGCCTAGCCATCGGAACTTACCTCGACATCATATGCGAAACGTTCAACAGCCAGGGCATACCGCGATTGATCGACCTGAACGGCAACCATTTCAGCGGAATAACCGACTACCCCGCATGACGCATGGTGACATCGAGGACAGGAACCTGACGGAGCTTGCCGATTTCTTGGAAAAAATGATAGGCTGCGGCATCCTCGTGCCGGACGACCAACTTGAGGATTTCGTCAGGTTGGAAGGAAACCTTCCCGAACGCCTTGACGTGGGAGAGCGGGCGGATCCCATCTTGGATGAAGACGAGAAAAGGGAGTTCCACCTGGATCAAGCCGCAGCGGGGACGAAAAGGCAAGCGAACAAAGAAGAACCGCAGAAAAAGCACGAGACGGACGAGCAAAAACGACTCGCCGAAAGCTAACAAGGGGGGCTTTGACGAAGAAAACGAGGAAGACCTGAAAAAGGCCATTGAAGCGGCAAAGTCAAGTGGAACGGCGAGACGGCAAACCTGTCAGCGATCGACTGGAACCACAACGTTTTGGTTTCCCCAAAAGCGACCACGCACAGTTTGATCCACGAGTATCTTCATGCCAGGTCGGTAAGCCACTACGGAGCGAAAACGTATTTGACGCACATGGCCATCGAAGAACTGACCGTTGAATTTTCAAGGGAAATCAGCAAGAAGGAATCCGTTGCAATCACACACGCATCGGCGTATAATCTAGTGGACGGGTTGCGTGAAATCAACCGTGCCCTACGCATCGCGGAAACCGACATGGTTTTTGCGAAACGGCTGTTTGAGGTCCCTTTGCCAGAGAGGCGGCAATGGCTGGAACAGCAAATCCTGGGGCATGCGGTGGATTTCACGACGTACAACAAATTGATGGCCATATTGGAGGTGATTGACGAATGGAAAAGAGAATAGACTACTTCGTTGAACAGATCGAACATTTTGCCGCAGATGGCATGGAAGGATGCTTGCGGGTCGAAAAAGAAGTGTACGACTTTCTCAGGAACGAGGCCACCGCCGAAGAGGCGAAAATCATCAACGAAGACCATGGGGGATGGCAAGAACCATTGTTCCTGGCTTGCTCCGCCTACCGGTGGGTGAAGGCGGAGGAGCTCGTTGAACGATATCGGTCGCACGGGGCAACGGATGAATTGGAAGCAGATGTCCGCAAGTTTTGGAGGGAAGAGGCGCGAGGTTCAGAAATGGACGTCATGCGAGAGAACCTTCCCGCGGATTGGTTGAAATGATTCAGCCGCAAATGGGGCTTAACGCGCCCCACGAACAAAAAAACGAAGGCACCTCGGATTGATATGACACCTCTAAAGTAGATAAGGCAAATAACCAAAAGCTACTTTGGAGGTATCATATCAAAGCAGGTGTCTTTTTTCATGGGGGAGGGAAATGAACATGCGCGAACGGCAGTTCCGAATACTCAAGTCCGACCAGGAAAAGAAGTTCGTTTTCGGATGAGCCAGCGTGGCCGCCAAAGCAAACGGCGAACCGGTGGTGAACCACCAAGGAGACGTTTGGGAATCCGAGGACTTGGAAGAGACCGCGTACAAATACGTGCTGCAGTTATGGGACGCAGGGGAAGAACACACCCCGGGAATGCGGAAAAATGCAAAATTAGTGGAATCCATCGTTTTCAAGAAAGAGAAAATGGCGGCGATCGGGATCCCGGAAGGCATCGTGCCAGAAGGATGGTGGGTGGGGTTCAAAGTCTTGGACGATCTCATTTGGCAAAAAATAAAAGATGGGCAATACACCATGTTCAGCGTTGAAGGGCATGGCATCAGGGAACCAGTGGAGTCGCCCCCTGTATGGGGGGCATGGATTGAAATTTGACGAAATAAGAAAGTAATCAAGAGAAAAGGGGCACTAGGGGGCGGATACCTAAACGATCCTGCCAACCGCCCCCCGTGCCATTACCCATACATATGATAGCAGGAAAAAGAAAAAAAAGCAACAACGAACAGGTCGGTTTGGGCAAAAAATCGAAGAAAGCGCAATGCTGGAGGAAAGAATGAAACATTATAGCTTGTTACCATTTGGCGGAGCGGATGGAGTAGTACTCGTCCATCCAGTCGCCCCCTGTATGGGGGGCGTGGATTGAAATATCGCTGTCGGCAGATTCGATCATAGCGGAGGTCGCCCCTCGATTGACAAATCATAAAATAACATGTACCATATGAAGAAAAAACCAGGGGATGGATCATGCACACGAATGTCAGGGAATGCATCAATTTGCGTTGAGTGAGAAAAGATAACATGACAGAAGATGAGGTGATTGGCATGCAAATAAGCTTGAAACCGTTTATTCAGGGACATATCCTATTATTGGTTTGTTGCGTTTTTTATCTTGCGTGGTGGCTCCTTGCTTTTAAACCGGAGGGCGCAATCGGGGGCATGAGGTCTGGGTGGCTGTTGGTGCCAGCGGCCCTTTCAGGGATTCTTGCAGTGAAGCGAATCGTGGATGGAATATCCAGCGTCGGATCGGAGAATGCCGCAATTTCTCCCTTGAAAATCTGCATCATAGGGATTGTCTCATATTTCGTGCTGTTGGCGGGAACGTGGATCCTGATGAAACGCCCAGTTACCACCGAATTGCTTTTGATTGTAGGGTGGACGACCATGATGGCGGCAGAGATCAATGCATTGTATGCCATGGGACGTTTGGATGCAAACCAATCAGTTGGCCTGTTGATCTGCTTCATTGTCGTGGCCGCCGTGTCAATGGCATGTTATCTCGTTTATTACAATTTGGATGCTGTGAAGGGGTATTACGATGGGGCAGTGCCGTTGGTGCTCGTGGCAACGATGACCGGTGTGATGCTGGCGAAACTCTTGAAGATTGGCGGTTGATTGGAACGTGCGCAGCAGGAAGTCTGAGCAGAACCACGGATTCTCAGGAGGAAACCCGAAAAGCACTGGAAAAGCACGATTTTTGGGTATTCCCATTGAAACAGGTAAGCCGAAGGGAGCCAACTTGACAAAAATACGGCCTGTGATGCCTTAAGCTCGTAACACACAAACTCAGGATTCAGCGATTGGACAAAGATGGTTGATGCGGGTTTGGAAAAAGGATGGACACGTTCATGTTTTATTGCAGGGAGAAAGAACTGCGAACGATGAACAAACGATATCGTAACGTTGGCAGCCACCATGACAGGAAAACGAAAACCCATGGGCGCAACGTTGAAAAACTGTGTACCCCATGAATGAGCCAAGCAGAAACTGGAAACAATAGAGATGGAAGGAAAGAGGCAACCAAAATATGTTTTGTTCCCCTTTAGCACAAACGTTGAAACGCCTCTTTCTTTTCTGTTATCCTGCTTTCGCAAAAATCAAGGCATTATTTCTTGAAATAGCAGAGGGAAACAGGTATACTGTAGTGTAGCCAGGAATGAGGGGCAAAATTGGCGCACGGCTGGCAGAAGGCTTTTTTGAATGCATATTCGCCATAGGTACAGCTATGGATCATTTTTTGCCTTGTTTGCGCCGGTTCATTTTGCGATAATTCCTTAGGAACTGTTCATAATGAAACCCATGGGTTTTGGCTTGTTGCCATAGTTCCATTCGCTCAATTCTTTGGCTGGGCAGTTGTTGATTTTTGCAATGACATCATCGATTGCTTGTTTTGGACGGCAAAAATTAGCAGCAATTTACGAATAGTTCCTTGGGTATGTTTGTTTGGAGGAGAGATGTGGCAAAGTTTTTAGTGCAAAAGAGCGCACCGCTGCAGGGGGAAGTGGAAATCAGCGGCGCAAAGAACGCAGTGCTTCCAATCATGGCGGCATCGTTGCTGACGGACGAACCTTGCGCCATCATGGACACGCCTGCGCTGCGGGACGTGGACGTGATGTGTCGGCTTCTGGAAAGCGTGGGCGCCAGGATTTGCGATAGATTAGATGAAAATACGATTGAAATAGCGGCAACGACGATTACGAAATCGGAAGCCCCGTTTGAGCTGGTAAAGAAGATGCGGGCTTCCATCCTGGTGATCGGGCCGCTCTTGGCCAGGACGGGGAAAGCGATCATTCCACTCCCAGGGGGCTGTGCCATTGGGAAACGCCCCATTGAGCTGCACCTCAAGGGGTTGCGGGCGTTAGGCGTGGAGATCCAGGAAAATTCCGGCCAGCAGGGACTCTTGGAGGCCAAGGTGGAACGGCTGGTGGGTAACGATGTCTACCTGGATTTTCCAAGCGTGGGCGCAACGGAAGTCATCATCATGGCGGCGGCTCTGGCCGAAGGCATCACCATCATTGAAAATGCGGCACAGGAACCGGAAATCGTGGATTTGGCCAATTTTCTCAACAAGATGGGAGCCAGGATCAAAGGCGCTGGGACGGACACGGTAAAGATAGAAGGGGTGGATTCCCTTCACGGCGTAAGCCACCACATTATCCCGGATCGCATTGAAGCTGGTACGTTCATGCTGTCCGCTGTTATCACGAAGGGCAACATCCTCATTAAGAACGTCCTGCCGGATCACATAAAGGCGATCACGGCCAAGCTGCGGGAATGTGGGGCGGAAATCTTCATGACAGATGAGGGTCTGGTAGTCAGAGGTGACAAGAACCCGATTATTTCCACCGACATCAAAACGTTGCCTTATCCTGGATTCCCTACGGATTTGCAGTCTCCATTCATGTCGCTGTTGGCCGTGTCCAAGGGGCCGAGCGTTGTCATTGAGACCATCTTTGAAAATCGGTTCATGCATGTGGCGGAGCTGAATCGCATGGGCGCCAACATCAAAACTGATGGCAGCAGTGCCATCGTTCCGGGGGAAAAGCAATTGCAGGGCGCACAAGTGGTAGCGACCGATCTGCGGGCTGGAGCCGCCTTGATTCTGGCAGGTTTAGTAGCGGAAGGGACTACGGAAGTGTCCGATATCTACCACATTGACAGGGGCTATGAAAAATTCGTGGACAAGTTCCGAGGCCTGGGAGCGACCATCATCCGCATCGAAGACTAAGGAAGGACAAATATCCAAGAGGGTAGGAGTCCTTCTTTTTTTTGCTATTTGTCAGTTGCTCTTTCGATGTGCGATCATTTGCCAGAGCTTTTTTTCGATGTGCAATTTTTCATGGGCAGGTGGCTTTCCCATTCATTCCACGCCAAAATGACAGTATTGGCGTTGTCTGCCATAGAATCGGTGGACGGAATCGGATTGCTCGAAATAATTGCAAACTCCACGAAATATTTTTGGGATTTTGGCAAAAATAGGACTAAGCGCATTGCAATGCGTTTCAGCATCGGCGGCACGAAAAGCTTTCCTGCTTGGGGCAGGAAAGACTGTCCGAAAACGCACTTCGGAGCGGACGAAAATATGAGATATCGTATTGGTTGGCGAAGAAAGCAACGACATGACACAGTTGGACGCAGCTGGAACATTAGAAAGACGAGTTTTCGGACAGCTTGCGGTAGTTGTGTAGCTGATGCGCACGGAACATGATTTTGATTCAGGAGGGAAAACATGAAGGAATTGAAAGGCACGAAAACATTGGATAATCTGCTGGTCGCTTTTGCAGGAGAATCGCAGGCGAGAAACAAGTATACCTTTTTTGCTTCCAAGGCCAGGGAAGAGGGATACATGCAGATTGCCAACATCTTTGAAGAAACAGCGTCCAATGAAAAAGAACATGCCAAGCTGTGGCTCAAGCATGCCATGGGAATGGGTACCACGGAGGAAAACCTGATTGCCGCTGCGGAAGGCGAAAACTATGAATGGACGGAAATGTACGCAGAAATGGCAAAGACGGCCAGGGAAGAGGGCTTTGCGGAAATTGCCAAGCAAATGGAAGGAGTCGCAGCCATTGAAAAGCACCATGAGGAACGCTATCGTACGCTCGCCCAGAACGTAAAGGATGGCAAGGTGTTCAAAAAGGATACGGAAGTAAGGTGGCAGTGTTCCAACTGCGGCCACGAATGGACAGGAAACTCTGCCCCCGAGGTTTGCCCCGTATGCTTTCATGCAAAGGCATATTTTCAAGTCAAATCGGAAACCTGCTAACGTCTGAAACCGCCAATGCCAGATTCTTGCTAGCTTGTTTCCCGATCAAATGGGAAACAAGGCAGGGCTGGCATCCATGTAGCGTGCTGCCACCCAAGTGATGATGTTAAATACGCTTTTCCATCGAGCGTATTAGACGGGCGACAGTCAAGTGGGCAGTGACATAAAGAAAGCCATGCTTCCAAATCGTGGAAGCATGGCTTCTTTGAGGTTATGTGCTCTTTTCGTTTATTTGGTGAAAGATAAACTCGGTATTTATTTTGTTTCGGGATGGCATCCGCAACTGCCGGACGCATGTTCCGTTCCCTGATGGCAGGAGTGGGAACACGAGTCGGCGGCAGGGCAGCCGATGCACTTCGTGCCTCGTCTTTTTGCCCGAACGATGTAAAAAATCGCACTGCCTAATATGGCGATCAGAATCGCTGCAACGATAATGTTGATCATGCGGATTCACCCATTTGCTTGTTATGCAGCGAATATTCGCTGTCGAATTTACTGTTAGCCCTGCGGACGATTGTGACAACGATTGCGGCCATTACCAGCTCTGCGATGAGTCCTGGTACGAATCCAGTTCCAAAGCTTCCCGTTGTCACCAGCGTACCGATCTGGTATACCAGGAACGCTACCGTGTAGCCGGTTCCCATCTGCAGCCCGATTGCGCCCCACAGCCATTTTTTGCTTCCCATTTCAGAGTTCATCGCACCGATGGCAGCGAAGCAAGGCGGCGTGAACAGGTTGAACATCAGGTACGCCAAAGCGGATACGGAGGTAAGGCCAAAGGCGAGCGCCACCTCGTTTGCGCCGCCGGTCATCGCCAGTTCATCTGTATCGATGAAGTTGGTAATGCCGTAAACGACTGCCAACGTGCCGACTACGTTTTCCTTGGCGATGAAGCCCGTGATGGCCGCTGCGGCCAACTGCCATGCGCCGAATCCCAGAGGAATCAGCAGGATGGCAAACGGAGAAGCGATGGTTGCCAGGATGGAAGTGTCCTCCATGCCTTCTTCCACGACTTGCAGATGCCAGTTGAACGCCTGCATGATTTGAACTACCGCATTGCAAACCAGGATGATGGTAGCGGCCTTGATGATGTAAGCCTTGGCTCGCATGAACATGGAGATAGTCGCTCTTTTCAAGCTGGGAAGCTTGTATTCCGGCAGCTCCATGATGAAGAAGGACTTTCTGTAGCGATGGCCGGTGATCAATTTGATCAGCAACGCTCCGAGGAAAATCAGCAGGATTCCCACGAAATACATGAGGGGGCCAACCCAGGATGCGCCGGCGAAAAACGCACCGGCAAAGAGCGCAATGACAGGAAGCTTCGCACCGCAGGGGATGAACGTGGTCAGCATTGCGGTGGCGCGGCGTTCCCGCTCGTCCCGGATGGTACGGCTGGCCATGATTCCAGGAATGCCGCATCCCGTACCGATGATGATGGGTATGATGGATTTTCCTGAAAGCCCGACCCGCTTGAAAATGGGATCCATGACGATGCTCACGCGCGCCATGTAGCCGCAGTCCTCCAACAGGGCGATGAGGAAGTACATGACCATGACCAAAGGCAGGAATCCTACGACTGCGCCTACGCCGCCTACGATGCCGTCCGCCAACAATGCCTGCAGGAACGGGGAACTGTTTTCCAGAAGTCCGGCAACCCAGCCCTGGAACGTTTCAATCCATCCGACCAACAGATCCGCAATGAGTGGTCCGAGCGCCGTCTGCGAAATATAGAATACGACCCACATCACGCCTGCGAAAATTACGATGCCGGCCACCTTGTTCGTGAGGACCGCATCGAGTTTGTCCCAGGCAGTTCGTTCTTTTGTGAGAACCTGGCGGGTTTCCACTGCCTTTACAATCTCGTTGACAAAAGCAAAGCGTTTTCTGTCCGCCGCTTCTACTTCGGATTTTTCATGCAGGTTGATGTCCTCCTGCACATAAGGCGCAGCCTGTCCCTTGCCCTTTAAAGCCACGGCTTGTTCCACCACCTGGGAAAAACCGGAGTTTTTGGAATCGATGGAAACCGTCTTTATGATGGGGCAGCCCAGCTTTTTTTCCAAAAGCTCCGTGTCGATCGTCGTATGCTGCTTTTCGTTCAAATCGCTCTTGTTCAAAGCTACGATTACAGGAATGCCAAGCTCCAATAATTGAGTCGTAAAAAACAAGCTGCGGCTCAGGTTGGTGGCATCTACGATGTTGATGATTGCGTCCGGATTTTCATCCCGCACATATCCGCTGGTGATGCTTTCCTCCGGCGTAAATGGAGACATGGAATAAGCGCCAGGCAGATCCACTGCCACCAGTTCTTCCGCTCCATCGAAAAATTCTTTTTTAATGGGGCTTTCCTTCTTCCCAATGGTAACCCCGGCCCAGTTACCGACGCGTTCGTTCCTTCCCGTCAGCGCATTGTACATTGTCGTTTTTCCGCTGTTGGGATTGCCGGTCAAAGCAATTCTCATAATAGACCTCCTTATGTTTTTCTTAGTTTCAAGATTTGCTTTTGGTTAATTTGAACTAACCACATATCACAAAATATCGCAAAAAGGTGGGAGAGATAAGCTTGTGACCCATCCCCCGCTTTCGCTTGTTCATATCACAATGGCTGCTGCCAAACCATCATCGATGTTATAGCGTCCGTCCTTGATGGACACCACGCAACCGCCCTTTCGCCGGGAAATCACCGTAATCGGTTCCCCGCTGTAGCAACCCAACGACAAAAGAAAAGACTTCATTTCCTCATCGCCGGTTTGAATGTCTTTTACCAAATAGGTTTCTCCAACATTCGCGCTATTCAAATTCATGGTTTCCTCCTATCACGCTTTCTTTTAAAGAAAGAACGAAGTCAGCTTCGCCGATTCGCTGTCGATGGTAGACTTTGTCGGTATGTGAGCATTAACGGATGGAACATTGGCAGAACCGTTCTGATTCAGTCAACAATATTGAATGCTAAGGTTAGTCTAAACTAAAAGGATGGTTCTGTCAATATCTTTTTTGATTTTTTCTGAGCCAAGCTAAGGCATGCAAAGAAAAAGGCAGTGTGAAATTTCCAACAAAAGCAACGAAAGCATTGACAGGAACCAATAGTTAGCGTATACTAACTAAAAAGTTAGACAAAACTAATCAAAAAACAAAACGATTGGGATGTAGCCAATGGCGCAAAAAATTCTACAGGGAGGTATTTGGATGAGCGTTGTCATCGTAGGCGGCCACGATCGGATGGTCAGCCAATATAAAAAAATATGTAAGGATTTTAGCTGCAAGGTAAAAGTGTTCACGCAAATGCGTGCGGATTTTCAAAAACAAATCGGATCTCCCGATTTGATGGTGCTGTTTACAAGCACGGTTTCCCACAAAATGGTCAAAACCGCGCTGAGCGGAATCGATGATTCCAGGACGGACATCGTGCGATGCCATACCAGCAGCGGGAACGCATTGAC
The DNA here is from genome assembly GCA_964625475.1 of uncultured Zhenpiania sp. Classification (GTDB taxonomy): domain Bacteria; phylum Bacillota; class Clostridia; order Peptostreptococcales; family Anaerovoracaceae; genus Hominibacterium. The sequence continues at coordinate 10,162 of CAZVBL010000039.1, forward strand.
GGAAATTTTGGAGACCTGCTGTGGGTGATGCCACAGCTATAGGACCATGGTGCCGCGACATGCCGCCATGCCTTGCGTGCTACATGTGGTGATGCGCGGGGCGGGGGATTTGTCCCTCGAATCGTTCAATGCCATGCCTCGATGCTACATGTCTACATGTGGGTGATGCCACAGCTACAGAACTGTGGTGCCGCTGTAATAATGGCGCAGGATTTCCTGGTATCCATATCCGGCTTTTGCCATGCCGTTGGCTCCGTACTGGCTCATTCCTACGCCGTGGCCGGAGCCTTTTGTAGTGAAGGTGATGGCCCCATTTTTGATGGAAATGGTAAAATTGGCGGAGAAAAGCCCCAGAGCCTGCCGAACTTGCGCACCGGTAGCGGTGTCGCTTCCGATTTTCATGGTTTCCACCCGATCGCCGCTGCTGCGGGATTTGATTTTGATGCTGGAGGCAGTGACGGTTCCAAAGCGTTTCTTCGGATAGGTGCGTTTCATATTCTCCGCAAATGCGGATATGCGCAGGGTTTTCGTCTCCTTTTTATGGGTGGCATCTTCTTCGTAGGGGCTTTCCACGCTGACCAGGTAAGGCACGGCGGCTGCGAATACATCCTCGCAGTTTTCCGTTTTACCGCCGCTGGAAGAGTGGAACAATGCTTGCTGCACCAATTCCCCATTGTAGTATAGGAGCTGCCCCTTGGTTTCGTCCACTGCGGCGGATATTTTTTTCCAATCTTGCTTCATCCACGCTGAACCTTTGTTCCTTTTCAGTTCCTGCTTGTCCTGATAGACCTGGCAGTGTACGGTGTCGCAGACAGGCGCGCCGCTGTGAGAGGCGGGGCTGCCATTTTGCTTCGCTTTCAAATACCGGGCGAGGGAGTAGGTGCGCGCGGCAACGGACTGGGCTTTGAGGGCTTCCTTTTCAAAGGTCGAAGGCATTTCGCTTGCCACGACCCCCTTTACATAAGTTTCAAAGGTGATGGTTTCAGTCTTGCCGGTTGTGCTGCGGTACACGGTTATGGTGGCAGGGATGGTTTCCCGCTGCACGCTGCCGGCGCTTGCGGCATCTTCTTCCTGGAGGGTTTTCGTTTGGACAGGCATATTCCTCGCCGCTTCTTTCGGTGCGAAGATGGCTGTCATGGAAAAAGGGGCGATGATCAGTGCGAAAAGAGAGGCGAATGTGGCAACTGCGATGGGTTTCAGCCATGGAAATCCGCCAGTCCCGTGGCGGAGTCTTGTCCTTGGAGAAAAGATGCGGCTTTTTCGCTTTCGTATGTTTCGTTTCATCGGGACCTCCGGATTTGCGTGCTGACGCACTGGAATGGTAACAGTCTATGCCCTGCGTTTGGAAAATATGAAATGGAAATTCGCCCCGGAATCCACAGCTGCCGGGCCAACCGCCGATGATTCTTCTTTATCGGGTTTCTATGTCGAATCGCTGCTTTAGGCCATGAAAGCAAAAATGGTTGACGGTGCTTTTTTCCAATGCTATAATAAACATGAGGCACGCTGCGACGCAAAGGAGAAAGGAACGGTCCAATGGCATACGAATCAAAGTTGAAACGCCCGGATATCGATGAACTGTTCAAGGCGGTGCTGCTCTTGGAAAATGAAGAGGATTGCTATCGCTTTTTCGAGGACATTTGCACCATCAATGAAATCCATGCCATTGCCCAGAGGCTGCAAGTAGCAAAGCTGCTTTCGCAAAAGAAAACCTACAGCGAAATTGAGGAACTGACAAAGGCTTCCACGGCTACCATCAGCAGGATCAACAAATGCCTCGTTTACGGAGCGGAAGGATATCAGCGGATTCTGGGAAGGATGGCCGGGGAACAGAAAGACGACCGGGAGGAACGATAGGTTCTGAAGCGAAATAAGGGATATACGGCGGAACGTGCAGGTTCCGTTATTTTTTGGAGTGGAAAATGTACCTGTATGTGTATGGCCATTACCAGGGCGGACGGGAAGGCCGCCAAAATACAGAACGGCTGGTGCGCCGCTGCGCGGAGATGTACATTGCGGAAAAACGGCTGTCCATGGGGAGCGTTCCCGGCGAGATTTTGAGGACTCCCAGGGGAAAGCCTTATTTCAAAGAAATTCCGTTGGATTTTTCCGTGAGCCATACGGGATCCCTTTGGGTATGCGCCATGGACGCCGGGCCAGTGGGCGTAGACGTGCAGGCAGTCCGCAGCTGCCCCTATGACAAAATCGCAAAGCGTTATTATGCGCCGGACGAGCGAGCGCATGTCGCCGCCAAAGGGGAGCCGGGATTTTTTCAGATTTGGGTCAGGAAAGAAGCCTATGCCAAATACACGGGCGAGGGTCTTGCCAACAGCATGAGAAGTTTTTCCACCCTGAAAAGCGATGGCGTGGAATTTGTCGATTTTGAAATTCGCAAAGGCGTGAAAGGGTCTTGCTGCATGAAGGAGAAGCGTGAGTTATGGGTACGAGATCTAACGTGAAGGTTTATGGCATTGCCATCCTGTTTTCTGTTTTAGTGGGGTTTTCCTTTTTGGGGGTGAAAACCTGCGTGCCTTTGGCAAGCGGCTTGCAGATTTTGGTTCACCGTTACAATTTTGCGTTCCTGGCCATTTTTGTTTTGCTGGCGTTTCGCATCGTGCGCATCGACCTGCGGGGAAGGAGCAAAAAGAACCTATTTTTGACCGCCGGCTTTTACATCGCATTCATGGCTTTGCAGGTGGCGGGCATGTACGATGCCACATCCATCGAGGCATCCATCATGTTCGCCATCATACCGATTTTGGTCCAGATCATCGCATCTGTGTTTTTAAACGAAAAATCCACGTTGATCCAGAACCTGTTCGTTTGCCTGAGCGTGGCGGCTTTGATCATCATGCTGGTCATGGGCGCGACATCCGTCAGTTTCCACCTCGGCGCGACGATCCTGTTGCTGCTTTCCAGCGTGTGCATGGCCATCAGCAACGTGTTCATGCGTTATGTGAGGGCGGAATACAAACCCATTGAAATTTCAGCGGCCATCATCATCGGCGGATGCGTTGCGTTCAATGTGGCGTTTTTGGCGCAGGGGGTCGTAACGGGAACCATCGGCGACTACTTTGCGCCTCTTCGTCATGTGGAGTTTACCATTGCCGTAGCTTATCTGGGAATCGGGTGCATTTTGCTTTCCGCCCAGCTCATGAGCTATCTGCTCAGCAAGCTGGAGGCGGCCAAAGCAACCATCTTTGGGAATGTGTCCACGGCCATTTCCATCATTGCGGGCGTATTGGTGTTGGGCGAGCCGCTCATGCCTTATCACATCATCTGCACCGCTTTGATCGTCGCAGGCGTGATCGGGTTGAGCCTTTCGGGGAACAAGGGAGGAAAGGAGAGCAAACGAGAGGATGAAATTCAGGATCCTGATGGAGAATAAAACGGCGGGGAGCAGCTATGGATATTAAAGACGCAGCCATGAAATATCTGGCTCCCAGGGCCAGAACGTGCGGGGAGTTGGAACGACACCTGCGGATGAAGGGCTATGGGCGGGAAGACGTCCGAGAACTCATCGGGCAGTTCCAAGAGCTGCATTATCTGGATGACATGGACTATGCCGTCCGATATTTTGAACATGCCTTTGGAAAGGGCAGGGGCGCGCTGCGGGCGAAGCGGGAGCTGGAGGAAAAGGGCGTTTCCCAGGAAACCATCCAGATCGCCTTTGAGGAATGCGAGTCAGGCGAAAGCGAACTGGAACGAGCCAAAAAGCAGGCACGGAAAATCGCCGAGGGCAGGGAGATGGACAGAAAGCTGATGGGGAAAATCGGCAGGCGGCTCACCACCATGGGCTACAGCTCGGACGTGATTTACCAGGCGTTGGAAAGCTGCATGAGGAGAAACCCGGAATGAAGCGTCCTTCCTTTTTAAGGAAAATTTTCTCCGACCTGCCGGAAAGTCCTGGGGCGGGAGGCGATACAGATGATGCAAGGGACTAAAAGGGATGATCGATTTTCGAGGACGAGATGGCTGATCGGCGAGGAGGCCTTGGAAAAGCTGTGGCAGAGCCGCATCGCAGTGTTCGGCATCGGCGGCGTAGGCGGATACGTCTGTGAAGCGCTGGCGCGGGCCGGAATCGGAGCCATGGATCTGATTGACGGCGATCGGGTGGACGTTACCAACATCAACAGGCAGATCATCGCCATGCACAGCACCATCGGCCGGGACAAGGTGGAAGCGATGAAAGAGCGAATCCTGGACATTGACCCGAACATCCGGGTGACGACATGCAAATGCTTCTTCCTGCCAGAGACGGAGTTTGACTTTGCGCCCTATGATTATGTGGTGGATGCCATGGATACGGTGACGGCGAAAATCGCATTAATCGTCAGGGTCAGGGAAGCAGGGGTTCCCGTGATTTCCTCCATGGGAACGGGAAACAAGCTGGAGCCGGACAAGTTTGAAATCGCTCCCATCGGCAAAACCTCCGTTTGCCCGCTGGCGAGGGTCATGCGCAGGGAACTGAGAAAGCGGGGAATCACGGACATCAAAGCACTTTATTCCAGGGAAGAGCCGGTGAAGCGAACAGGGTCAGGCGGCGGTGCGCCAGGAACGCCAGCCAGCATCTCCTTCGTGCCTTCTGCGGCAGGCTTGCTGATCGCAGGGGAAGTGATCAGGGATCTGGTCGAGGCGCGGGAGACGTAATCATTGGGGTCAGGGCGACAGGTGCGGGCGCAGGCAGGCGCATACTTCAATGCCCTGTGCATGGACAGGATCACGATATCAAGATATCAAATGGATTGCAAAGGAAAGGATGTGCGATTATGGGGCTTAGGACTTTAAAAGGCGACATTACGAAATTAAAGGTCGATGCCATTGTAAACGCTGCCAACCAGAGTTTGCTGGGCGGCGGAGGCGTGGACGGTGCGATTCACAGGGCGGCAGGCCCACGGCTATTGGAAGAATGCAGAGGACTGGGAGGCTGCGAAGTCGGCCAGGCAAAGATCACGAAAGGCTACGAACTTCCGGCCTCTTTCGTGATTCATACGGTAGGGCCGGTATGGTACGGCGGCGGACAAGGCGAGGCGGATTTGCTGAAGAACGCTTACAAAAACAGCCTGGCCATTGCCCGGGAAAAAGGTTTGAAGTCCATTGCGTTTCCAGCCATTTCCACTGGCGTGTTCGGGTATCCAAAGGGAGAGGCGGCAGAGATTGCCGTTTCCACGGCTCTGGAATTTCTGCGGGATAATGAAATGGACATCATTTTAGTGGCTTTCAGCGACAGCGACAAAAAACGCTACCAGCAGCTGATCGATAGGAACTGAACTGCTGACTGGGAAAGCTATAACAGCGACAGGAAACGGATCGAAAACAATACGAAAAAAGGAAGGAGCAGGCATGACGGATCGGAAAGCCCTGATCGACAAAATTGAATATTTTTACATCGAAATCATAGAAGAGTTGAAAGAAGCGGAGCAGCAGCTCATCAACGATTCCCAGTTTCGCAGCCTGTTTCGGAAAAAGAACTACGATGGCAACATCGCCCATTTGAGACATTGCAGGAGCAAAGCCCTGGATCTGGATACCACGGACGTTGCCATCGATGAGCAGGACGAGGAGGCAAAGGATTTGATGCGGCAGCTGCGCCAGGCGCTTTCCGCCTTTCGGGAACTGTGCGATGCCTATGTCCAGCTGCAGGTGTTTTTAAAGAAAAAAGCAGAGGGCGAAAAGGCCAGCTTTTCCACATACAAAGGCATTTTCGACAAAGTGAAGCAGCACAAGGACGACACCAACAGCGCGCTTCACGATTTGGACATCCTGTATACGGACTATACGGAGCTGTACGGGGAATGAAACTGGCTGGAGGGAGCAGTGGCAGCATATGAGCATCTTTGCTGTGGGCGATCTGCACCTGTCCTTTGCCCCAGGGGTGGAAAAGCCCATGGACATCTATGGCAGTGTGTGGAAAAACCATGCGGAAAAACTGAAAATCAATTGGGAACGGCTCGTCAAGCCAGAGGACACTGTGATTCTGGCGGGGGACATTTCTTGGGGGCTGAAGCTGGAGGAGGCCATCCCGGATTTGAAATGGATCCATGCATTGCCTGGGAAAAAAGTAGCATTCAAGGGCAACCACGACTTGTGGTGGAACGGCATCGGCAGGCTGAACCGGCTCTTTGATTCCATCACTTTCATACAAAATGCTTCTTACGAAGCGGAAGGCTGGTTTTTGTGCGGTAGCAGAGGATGGCTTTCTCCCGGCCACGATGATTTTAAGGAGCAGGACAACAAGGTTTACAGGCGGGAACTGCTGCGACTGAACATGTCGCTGAAGGATGCGAAGGACAAAGGTGCGGAGAAGATCATCGGCGTGCTCCATTTTCCGCCATCCGCTTCCAGGAGTTTTGGTTCATCCTTTACCGATGCCTTTGAAGCTGCGGGAGCAAGCCAAGTGGTCTATGGGCATCTTCATGGAGAGGATGCGTACAAGAATGGGATCAAAGGAAAGTACAATGGCATCCTGTACAGGCTGGTATCTTTGGATTATTTGAATTGCAGGCCGATCATGATAAAGGAGTGAGCGTTATGGCCAAAAGGGCAACGATTATCGTACTGGACAGCTTGGGAGTGGGTGCGCTTCCAGATGCGGCGGACTACGGCGACAAGGGAGCGGACACCTTGGGGCATATCCTGCGGGAATATCCGTCCCTTTCCATTCCAAACCTGAGAAAGCTGGGCTTTTGCAACGTGCAGGGAGCGGCGGGCGGCAAGCTGGCCGTAGAGCAGCCCTTGGGTTCCTTCGGGAAATTAAGGGAACGTTCCAAAGGAAAGGACACCATTACCGGTCACTGGGAAATCGCAGGGTTGTGCGTTCAAACGCCCTTCAAGACTTACCCGGAGGGATTTCCCGGGGAATGCATCGCGGCTTTTGAAGAGGCCATTGGCAGGAAAACCCTTGGAAACCGCACGGCATCGGGAACGGTCATCATCGAAGAACTGGGTCCGGAGCATGAAGCCACGGGGAAACCCATCGTCTACACTTCCGCAGACAGCGTGTTCCAAATCGCCGCCAACACGGCAGTGATCCCTCTGGAAGAACTGTATCGGATTTGCGAAATTGCCCGGGGAATGCTGGTTGGGGACTGGTCCTGCGGCAGGGTCATCGCCCGGCCTTATGTACTGAAAGACGGAAAACGGGTCAGGACTTCCGACCGCAAGGATTATGCCGTTTCCCCGCCGGAACCCACCATGCTGGATCGCATAGCAGAGACGGGAAAAGAAACCTGCGCTGTGGGAAAAATCAGGGATATTTTCAACGGGCAAGGCATTTCCCAGGCAATCCATACGGAGGACAACATGGATGGGGTGGATCAGACCATCAAGGCGCTGGGCACGGACTTTGAAGGCCTGATTTTTACCAACCTGGTAGACTTTGATTCCAAATACGGACATCGGCGGGATCCCATAGGCTATGGGAAAGCCATCGAAGCGTTCGACGCGCGGCTGCCGGACATCATGGCTGCCATGAAAGAAAGCGATGTGCTGATCCTCTGCGCAGATCATGGAAATGACCCGGTTCACAGCGGCTGGGATCACACCAGGGAGCATGTGCCTGCGGTGATTTATGGAGCGGACATCAAGGCTGGCGTGGATCTGGGGATCCGCGATTCCTTTGGGGACATCGGTGCCACGGTCTGTGAAATGCTGGGGGCGGAGGCGACTGCCCTGGGAACAAGTTTCCTGCGCCTGATCGAGAAGTGAAAAATCGGGAGGAACGCACATCATGAACATGAGCGACATCATTATCAAAAAGCGAGATGGCGGGGCGTTGTCCCCGGCGGAAATCCAGTTTTTCGTGGAGGGATACACGAAGGGCAGGATCCCTGATTACCAGGCCTCTGCGTTGCTGATGGCCATTTTCCTCAAAGGCATGGACAAGGAGGAAACTTACGTCCTGACTGCTGCCATGCGGGATTCCGGCGATGTGGCGGATTTGTCGGCCATCGGGGGCATCAAGGTGGACAAGCACAGCACCGGCGGCGTGGGAGACAAGACCACCCTTGTGGCAGGCCCCATGGCAGCGGCCTGCGGCGTGCCCGTGGCGAAAATGAGCGGCAGGGGGCTGGGCTTTACCGGTGGCACGGTGGACAAGATGGAATCCATTCCGGGATTTCGCACCGTGCTGGAAGAACAGGAATTTCTGGATTTAGTCAGGGAACGGGGAATTTCCATCATGGGACAGACGGGCAGCATTGCGCCTGCGGACAAAAAAATATACGGCCTGCGGGACGTGACCGGGACGGTGGAAAACCTGAGCCTGATTACGTCCAGCGTCATGAGCAAAAAGCTGGCCTCCGGAAGCGATGCCATCGTGCTGGATGTCAAATGGGGAGAGGGCGCCTTTATGGACACCCTGGAAAGTGCGGAGCAACTCGCCCGGCTCATGGTGGAAATCGGCAATGCGGATGGAAAGAAGACCGTGGCTGTCATCACGGACATGAACCAGCCTTTGGGAAGAGCCGTGGGGAACAGTCTGGAAGTCATAGAAGCCATCGAGACATTAAAGGGAAAAGGACCGGAGGATATTACCAGCCTGTCCTTGGCGCTGGCAGGCATGATGGCCTATGTTGGCGGAAAAGCGGAAAGCCAGGAGCAGGGTCATGCCATGGCGGAAAAAACATTGCGGGATGGCACTGCTTTGGAGAAAATGCGGCTCTTCATCCAGGGGCAGGGAGGCAACCCGGATGTGACGGAGGATTACGATTTGTTTGCACAGCCCCGGTTTTCCGCAGAAGTGGCCAGCCCGGAAACGGGATTCGTGACGACTCTCCATGCCAGAAAAGTGGGGATCGCTTCCCAGCGCGCAGGAGCGGGGCGATCCACAAAAGAGGACAGTATCGACATGACGGCAGGCGTGTACTTGAACAAAAAAACGGGGGATGCCGTAGAAAAAGGGCAGGTTTTGGCGACCGTCCATGGCATGGATGAGGCAAAAGTGAAAGCCGGAGCTGCGGAGCTGCAGGAGGCTTACGTCATAGGCAGCGCAAAACCAGGCAAACGGGATTTGATTCAGGAAATTGTCGGGCTGTAGGCATCGAACTCAACATTCCTGCTTTTCACCGCATAGGAACTTTTAGGAGAATGTCGGTTTTGTTGAACCTTCCTTGAAAGCGGTAGTGGAAAAGGAACGCAAAGCAAGCAATGTGAAACCAAAAAGGGGGCTTCTATGGAAACTGCAAAAATGTTTGAAAGCGAAAAAGGCCAATGGACGGAACCATGAGGAAAGAAACTCAATGAAAAAACTGGTGCTGGGAATCCTGGCCCATGTGGACGCAGGAAAGACAACTTTATCGGAAGCCATGCTGTATGCGGCAGGAACCATCCGCAAGCTGGGAAGGGTGGATCATGGAAATGCCTATTTGGATACGGATGCCCAGGAAAAGGCCAGAGGCATCACCATTTTTTCCAAACAAGCGGAGCTGTGCTATGGGGACATGGAAATCATGCTCCTGGACACGCCGGGGCATGTGGATTTTTCTGCAGAAATGGAGCGGACGCTGCAAGTGTTGGATTATGCGGCGCTGGTAATCAGTGGCAAGGATGGCGTGCAGGGTCACACGGGAACCCTGTGGAAATTGCTGAAAAAGCATGGAATCCCCACTTTTCTCTTCCTCAACAAAATGGATTTGGAGGGTAGCGACAGGCAGGTTCTCATGGAAGAGCTGAAACGTGTTTTGGATGAAGGCTGCGTGGATTTCACACCGGGCGAGAGCGAAGAACTTGCGGAACAGGCGGCTATGTGTGATGATGCCCTGTTGGAGGAATACCTGGAAACCGACCGGGTAAAAAAAGAAGGGATCGCCCGGTGCGTTCGAGAACGCAAGCTGTTTCCCTGTTATTTTGGTTCAGCCTTGAAAATGCAGGGGATCGAGGCTTTCCTCAAGGGGTTGGAGGATTTCACCGAAGCACCCACTTATCCGGCGGAATTTGGGGCAAGAGTGTACAAAATCAACAGGGACAGCCAGGGAAACCGCCTGACCCACATGAAGATCACAGGCGGCAGCCTCAGGGTCAAAGATTTTCTGACAAAGGATGGAGCCGGGGCAAAGGAAAAGGATGGGGAAAAGGCAGATCAGCTGCGAATTTATTCAGGATCCAAATTCAGGATCGTGGAAGCGGTGAGCGCAGGCAGCATCTGTGCGGTGAAGGGCCCGGAAAAGACCTATGTCGGGCAGGCGCTGGGCATGGAAACGGCGCAGTGGGAAACGACGTTGGAGCCGGTTCTCACTTATCGGGTCTTTTTTTCAGAGGGAACGGACAGCCACAGAGCCTTTTTGCAATTGAAGGAACTGGAGGAGGAAGATCCGCAGCTCCATATCGTTTGGAACCAGCAGCTGAAAGAAATCCAGATCCGGCTCATGGGGGAAGTGCAGCTGGAAATCCTGGCGAACGTGATCGCAGAACGGTTTGGCCTTTCAGTCACCTTTGGGGAAGGGCAGATTTCTTACAGGGAAACCATCGAATCGCCAGTGGTGGGAGCTGGCCATTTTGAGCCCCTGCGCCATTATGCGGAGGTGCATCTGTTGTTGGAACCGATGGCAAGGGGGAGCGGCATCGCATTGGACGCCGCATGCAGCGAAGATGTGCTGGATCGAAACTGGCAGCGGCTGATTTTGACCCATCTGGCAGAAAAGGAGCATTTGGGCGTTTTGACAGGTTCGCCCATCACCGACATGAAAATCACCCTGCTGACAGGAAAAGCGCACTCCAAGCATACGGAGGGCGGCGATTTTCGGCAGGCGACTTATCGTGCGGTTCGTCAGGGATTGCGGAAGGCAAAGTCGGTGCTG
>CAZVBL010000040.1:0-5787 GCA_964625475.1 uncultured Zhenpiania sp.
TTATTTCACAGTTCTTCTGACTTTTAATGTTTTCAGATATTGCTTCTGTTCGTCTGTGATTCTGTAGCTTTCCACACTTTTCTGGATCGCTTTGTTGTGGGTCCAGTCATCCAGCCTCTTTTCCTCAAAATAAGGAAGTATGGAAGCATACTGTTTTGCCAGGGCGGTGGCAAAGTACCATGCGATCATCATATTGACGTAATATTCATCCGACCGAAGCTGTGCCACCAAGTCGGCGTATTCTGGGCGGAATCTCCCCTCCAGGAAGTACCGCATCAGCATCCCAACCCCAAAGCGAACCGTATAAGTCTGATCCGATTGGATCCAGGCCTGAATATGCGGAAGGAGCTTTTCCGGTTCCTTTTTGAAAACCTTTGGTGAAAGCTGATCACAGGTCGCCCAGTTATCAATGAACGGAAGGAACGTCTGAACTTCCGCGATGCATCTGTCAAAGTCCTTTTCCAGTGATATCACAAAAGCATGAAGCTGGTTTTCATCAAAGTAACGGTGCGGAAGGCAGGAGAGAAATGCGTTGATATCCTCCTCCTTGAACAGAACCCTGGCATAATTCCTAAGCTCCGGCGTCCTTACGCCAATGATCCTGTCAGCTTCTATCGTTGGAATGATTTTCTGCTGCATGGCGGCATATTTTTCGTCCCGCATCCGGAACAGTTCTGCCACGATCTCTTCTCTGTCCATCTTCATCCTCCTCTGCATAGTCTGGTTTCGCTAATCGTATGTCTATCATGCTTTCCTTTCCATATCCATGATGCTGCCCTTTTTCACTGCGCCTTTTCTGAGCGTGCCTTCGTATTGGAATCCCGCCTTTTCAAAATGCGAACGCGGGTCTTTCCGCCACACGAGGGACACAGCACCCACCTCGTTTCATGTTGTCCCATCTTTTTCCGTTGCCTCCGTCTTTCCTTCCATTTCTTCAAATTCCTCGCCGCTGTCAATCTCCACGATTGTAATCCGCAAGCTCTCATCTCCTTGCCTATCATAACGCCTTGCTTTCAGAAGGAACCCCCCTGAACAGCGACCTGCTAACATACGATGGTAAGTTGCATCAATCCGACACCGTTCTGCAAAGAGGCTACCGGTCAAAAAGGCTTCGCACCCTTTCCGCCGGGAGATCCGCATAGATCAGGTAGACGATTCCCGATTCCCGCATCATGTCTACGGCCTCCTCGTAGGTGACATGGAGCGTGCCGTCCACCACCATGGAGACAAGCCCCTGGGTATAGACCACTACCGTCTGCATGAAACCCGCCGCCTGCTCTTCGCCGATGCCGAGATAAGCTTTCAGCGCCATGCGCAGCCCCTTTGACTTCTCCGGGTCGAACACAAAGCCGATGCCCCCCCTTTCCACGAGCCTCCGACTGTTTGCCCGGACAAAGTGGATCAAGTTCGGTTCTTCAAAGGCGATCTGCAGGTAGCTTTCCCCCATTGCGGCAAAACCCACCACCGGGTTTTGCCCTGCTTCCGTTTTGCTGCTGACCTTTTCATTGAAATAGCCCAGAGCATAGGCCGCCAACTCGTTGCGGAATCCTTCCATATTCCCGAACGTCCAGGAAATCGGCTGGGTAGAACAGCCCAATTCCTTTGCGATGCGCTTGATGTTGACTGCGTCCGGCCCCTCCCGGATCACAAGCTGCAATGCAGTCTCAAGTATCCGTTCCCTCGGTATCTGCACTTTTGGTGGCATGTTAATCCCTCCATTTCTGAAAACTCATTTATATGAATTGGTTTATATTATAGCCCGACAAAGCGTAGCTGTCAAGCCTGTCACGCAGGGATTCCATGCTCCACTGGTTTTCGACACAGGTCTTTCGTAAATTGCAATGACAAACTGCAATCGTCTATAGGTCGCCGCAGCAGAGCGATCTGGAAACATGGGCGAGGAGCGCGGCAACGAGGAAATGTTCCCCACATCATGCACCTTTGATAAAAATGCGCCGGCAGGAAAAACAAGAAAAAATGTCGCAAAAAAGATTTGCGCCTGTCCCCCGTTTCGACAAAGGAAAATTCTGGGCTGGCGTATAATGCCGATAGGCTTGTACCATTTGCAGACAATTGGCTATCGCAGATGATTGCAAGAGGAGCCGCGAGAGTCATTTGAGGACCGGCGGCAGGCTGCGGGCTGATGAGAGAAAGGGGATACGATATGGAATTGACCACGAGAAGGCATGTTGCGAGAAAAGAAAAAAGCGCGTTTCGATTATTGCCAGCCGCCGGGGCGGCAGCAGTTTGTTTTCTCATCAGTCGGGCGTGTTTCATGGGAAGCCTGCTTCCTGCAGGGGCTGCGCTGATTGCGGCAATGGTTTCGCTGGATGCCATGGGGCTTTACTTGCTGCCTTTCATGGTAGTCGGCATTTGCAGCAGCAGCGATTTCCTCTGGGGCGATCTGGGCGCGCTCTGTGGATGCGCGGTCGTTTTTCTCTGCACCAGCAGGATTCATTTGGAACTATGGCACAAATCCGCAATCACCGGGGCGACGATCATCGTCTCCCAAAGCGTTGCCAGCATTGCCATAGGGAGCGTTTACCCAATATCGCTGACCGATTTGCTGTTGGAAGGCGGGATCGGATTTGCCCTGTGCGGCGTGTTTGCGGTGTTTTTGCGGATGGCAAAAGGGGATGCGCCCTGCGGCAACGTGGAACCCGGCCTTCTTTCCCTGTCGGCGGTGGTGATGCTGGCCGTTTCAGGCAGCGAGTTCTTTTGGGCGTTGGTTGTGTCAGCCATGGTTTTGACCTTGTTTTTCGGCTATCTCCTGGGCATTTCGGACGGGCTGCTCACAGGGTTTGCCACGGGATTTCTTCTCCTGCTTTTCGGCGGGTCGCCGGGCGTTGTGTTCCTTTTGATGTTGGGAGGAATGACAGCTGGCATTTTCCAGGGGAAAAGCAGGCTGGCCGCCGGGCTTTGCTTTGCGGCAGTCGCTGTAGGGGCGGGGATCCTGGATGTTTCCACCAGTCTGGCTGTGCCATTTTATGGGCCGATAGCAGCTGGCGGCCTTTTGATTTTCATTCCTCGCAGGTTGCTGCTGCGGTTGGACGCAACGCTCAGCGATTTTCTCGGAAGCGGGACATCCCAGGAGAAAAAGGCCAGTGCCAGCGTTGTGGAACAATTGGAGGATCTCCGCAAAACCTTCGACAAGCTTTCCGCCCTATTCGTTTCCCAGGACAATCGGCGGGTTTTGATGTCCTACCAGTTCCAAGCCATATCCCAGGTTTTGAACCAGGCCGCAAAAAAGGCGAGGCGGAAAACCTTGCCCATGCCGCCCAAATACGAGGTGCAGCCAGCATGGGCCAGCTATGCGAAAAACCGGGGCATTTCGGGCGACAGCTACCTGTGGGCGCAGCTCCCCGGCCAGCGGTTTGCCGTGGTTCTAAGCGATGGCATGGGAAAAGGGCGCGCTGCGGCGGCAGAAAGCAGCCTGGCTGCCACAACGGTCATCCGGCTGCTGGAAACAGGGTTGGAGGTGGAACTGGTGCTCAAGCTCCTCAACCAGATCATGCTGCTCAATGCGGAAAACGAGGTGTTTTCTACCATCGATCTGGGGATTTTCAACCAAAAAACAGGACGGATGCGGTTTTACAAAGTCGGTGCGGCAACGACATTCATCAAAAGGAAGCATTCCGTAGATGCCCTGGCGCATTCCGCCATGCCCTTGGGAATCGTGGACGGCCTAAAGGTAGATTGCGTGACGGCCAGCCTGAACCCAGGCGACCAGGTCATCATGGTTTCAGATGGCGTGACCGATTCCAAACGAGGGGATTTGACCATGGAATGGCTGAAGGGAACCATTGCGGAGATTCAGTCCAGAGATCCACAAACCATGTGCGATTTGATTATGAATCGGGCGGTGGAAAATTACGGGCTCAGGGAAAAAGACGATTTGACCGTGCTGTCCATGCGAGTCGGATGACGCAGGATCGGAACGGAGGGACAGCGGAACAGCGGATTGAACGGAGGCAACAGAATCCCAGCTCGATGATGCGCAAAAGAAAGCCTGTCCAAAACTCAATTTGGAGCAGGCGAAGCTGCGGGATATGGGATTGGTTGGTGAAAAAAAGACATGATCCGGTTGGATCATGAGAAGGGCGCATTCCCAGAAAGCTTGCGGGTGGCAAATTTCCAAAAAAAGAAGAAGTTGCGAAACTTCCTGTGAAAAGATGTTGAAATGAAAGCCCCAATTGTGGTATCATAATGGAGCAGTTAATTTTGGAACAGGTTCTAATGGAATGACATGCCCCCGTAGCTCAGGGGATAGAGCGTCGGTTTCCTAAACCGTGCGTCGGATGTTCGAATCATCTCGGGGGTGCCAGTGAAGAACCCGCCAAATCGTTTGGTTTCAAGCGTTTGGCGGGTTTTTGACGCTTTTGTGACATGACACGATGGGAGTTTTATGCTTTTCCACTATGTTATGAAGAAAACACAGAATGCCCCTGCAAGGAAAGAGCAAAAAAGCCAAAATGGAACAACGGTGAACTGAAGTTGGTTTCTTCAATCCACCGTTGTGAAACAGATGCATATGGCATCGGTCATAGGGCGGCAACCCTGACGTGCTGGCTATTTCACTTTGATTTTCATCTTCACCGTTTTGGCCGACCCGTTCTTCAAGGCCACTTTCGCCCTTACCGTCACGATTCCCTTTTTCTTGGCTTTGATTTTGCCTTTCTTGGAAACCGTTGCGATGGACTTTTTGCCAGTCGCATACTTGATGGTTTTCACATTTTCCTTGTTAAGCTTCTTGCTCAGGGCGAACAGCTTGGTCTTGCCCCGTTTTATCTTTGCGGAAGATTTCTTCGCTTTCACCGTCTTCTTGATTTCGGCAGTGATCTTCTTCGCTTTCTGATTATCCACCAACTCATAAGCTGCGTTCTTGCTCATGGACACGCTCATGCTGCCGTTTTTGTCCGCTTTGTAAGTCTTGGCGTTGACCATGACGTACTTGCCCGTCTTTTTATCCAACTTGTAGATGAATAAGGCTTTCCCCGCCGACAAATCCGAGGCCTGGGCTTTCACCGTGTACTTGGTCTTGCCGTCCTTGCCCTTCACCGTCATGGTGATCTCGACCGACTTTTGATCTGCGGCTTCCTGGATTTGGGACACGAGCGACCCGGAGATGCTCGCCGTCTTGCCGCTCACGGTCTGAGTGACAGCCGCCTTGGATGAAGTCGTCTTTCCCTCGGCGTTTTTTTGCACCGTCACCGTAGCCGATGTATTGGCTGCGATGTTCGGGATGACGGATTTTTCCGTGACAGAAGTTACGTTGCCCTGCTCGTTGGTCTTGGTGGTCGTAGTCACTTGCACGTTGTTGCCTTTGGAGTTGGTCACGGTTTCCGCCTCTGTCTTCACCGCAGAACCATCGGCGGCGGTGATGGTCTTGGTGGTCTTCACGACTTCTCCATTGGCCGCCGTTTCCACGGTCGTCTCCACCTTGGAACCGTCCGCAGCGGTTTCTATGGTTGTCTCCGTCTTGGAACCGTCTGCGCTGGTTTTCACAATCGTTTCCGTCTTAGAGCCATCTGTGGCCGTCTCTGCGACCGTCACGGTTTTGGTGCCATCCGTTTTGGTTTCGGTGGTCGTGGTCACGATCGTGCCGTCAGCCTTTATCTCGGTGGTCGTGGTCGTAACCGTGCCGTCAGCGGTGGTCGTAGTCGTGGTGTCCGATCCAGAGCCAGAAGAAGAGGATGTGTCCTGTTTCACGGTCACGGTTCCATCGCTGTTCTCCACCGCCTTGTAACCGCTGGGAACGGTCACATCGCACTCGTCCCACTTGTAGAA
>CAZVBL010000040.1:5887-20774 GCA_964625475.1 uncultured Zhenpiania sp.
TTATGCCTCGTTGTCACGGACTTTTCAAATGTCCCACCGTTGATCGTCAACGTAGATGGGTGTACACCGTTGCTATCTTTCCATGCCCAGGCTTCAACGGTTCCCTGGAACGTGCCAGCGTTGACGGTGGTCGTTCCCCAGGTCTGCATCGCACGGTTTCCCATTCCCTCATTTTGGAACGTTCCGCCATTGATGGTCAACGTGCTATCTTCTTCCGTTTTGATCGCAGAATGCGTGGATGCGCTGCTGGCTGCGGCAGTCCGTAGAATCGTTGGGCCTGTGCCGTTTTCACCAATGGTCATCCCCACTCCATAATTTCGGATAACGGTTGAGTTGGTGCTTGTGTTCTCAATCGTGCCTGTCCCAAGGATTTTGAGTTTGGCCGCTACGCTTCCGCCTGCCGTTTGTCCCGCATTCTTTGCGGCAACGCTGATGGTATATGCCCCATAATTGGAACTAATCGTGTGCGTCCCAATATCCAATGTTACATCGGAATCGGCAGCATTGTCCAAAAGAACCGGGCTACCGGTGCCGTTCTCTGAGACATCTGCTGCCATCTCGATCGTCCCTTCTTTGGTCGTGCTATTGCTAATCGCATTGTACGCCGCTTGAACGCTTGCATATGTTTCCTCTCCGACCTTAGCAATCGCAGCTGATGCATCATCGCCATCCGCCGCATATGCCGCAGACGGGAGGCCGCCTGATGCGGACGCAATCATGGCCACCGATAAAAAAATGGCCGTAAATTTTCGCATTGCATTTTTCTTCATTCCTCTGTTTTCTCCTTCCTTGCTCATCAAATCCAATCAAACTCCTCCCAGGTTCCTCTCAAAAGAGACATCCCCATGGCAGCCAAAGGGACTGCCCTTTCGTCAGTGACGGCGGTTGGGGTTATTACCAAAAGGTGTACCTTTTGAGACTGCAATTTGAAAGCGGGTTTTTGTGGAAGTATGTGGATGGGAAACCTTTTCATTCAAATTAACAGGGTATTTTTCTCGAAAATTCCGTAAAAATGGCATTTAGGGCTTGACTTGAGGGCATGTTGTGGATTATAATTTTCAATTAGAAAAGGGAGTCTCAAAAAGTACACGTTGTGGGACTTCCTTTTGTTTTCCGTGTGATGCCCGGCATCCTGTATTCCTGCAGCTTGCGGTAAAACGTGGACTTGCTCATGCCGCATTGTTCCAACGCTTCCTGGAACGTAATGTCCTTGTTTTCCCACCTGTCAACGATTTCCCCAAAATGCTCAGGGATCGGCTTTCCTGGTCTTCCAAACCTGATGCCCCTGGCTTTTGCGGCGGCAATTCCCTGCGCCTGCCGTTCCCGGATGTTTTCCCGTTCGTTTTGCGCCACGAAAGACAGGATCTGCAGCACGAGATCGGCGATGAACGTTCCCATCAGGTCTTTTCCCTGCCTCGTGTCCAGCAGAGGCATGTCGATCACGCAGATGTCTACGCATTTTTGTTTCGTGACGATTCTCCACTGATCCTGTATTTCCTCATAATTCCTCCCCAGGCGGTCGATGCTTGCGACATATAGCAAATCGCCTGGCTTCAAGACTTCCAAAAGCTTTCGATACTGCGGTCGGTCGAAGTCTTTCCCCGACTGCTTGTCCACGAAGATGTTGCCAGCCGAAATCCCCCTTTCGGCCAAAGCGATCATTTGGCGATCTTCGTTTTGCTCTGCGCTGGACACCCTTGCGTATCCATAATGGGCGTTTCCCACCATCATGCTCCCTTCCCGTTCCATGTTTCCCTCTTTTCCTCATTTTCTCCTCGCTCGCAAGCCCATGTGCGAGGGTGCTAAAAGCGAGGGCTGTTCGTTGCGATGCCATTGGCATATGTCCATCCGGCATCCATGCGGTTTCTTCAAAATGATAACATAGTGGGCGGAAACGGTTATCCTTGAAACACAGGGGCGGTTTTGCTATAATGGTTTCATGGATGCGAGGAGGCGGAATCGTTCCGTTCCCACATCAAAGGAGTGAGCGGTTGGTTTATGAAGATGAAAGACTTTCATATTTTGACATATAATCGACAAATGATAACTTTCCCTGCCAAACCAGGAGGCATATTTTCATGTCAGTCAAAGAACAGGTGCTGAAAGCACTGGAAACGCATAAAGGCGAAACCCTTTCCGGGGAAGCCCTGGCAGAATCCATGGGCGTGTCCAGGGCAGCCATCCATAAGGCAATCAAGGCGTTACGGCTGGAGGGCTACCGAATCGATGCCGTCACGAACAAGGGGTATCAGCTGCCCGCATCCAGCGACATGCTGTCGGCCCAGGGCATCGAAGCCTGTCTGTCGCCCGATTTGCGCAACCTGCCGATCCACGTCTACAAGACCGTGGATTCCACTAACAATGCGGCAAAAAAGCTGGCTCTGGAAGGTGCGCCCCATGGAACCACGGTGTTGGCGCTCCATCAAAGCAAGGGCAAAGGGCGGCTGGGCCGGACGTTTTTTTCTCCTGCCAACGCAGGGCTCTATATGAGCGTCCTGTTGGAGCCCATGTTCGACATGGGGCAATCAATTTTGGTGACTACGGCAGCTTCCGTGGCCATCGTCCGGGCCATTGAAAAGGTTTGCGGCATGAAAGCCCAGATCAAATGGGTCAACGACATCTATGCCAATGGGAAAAAAATCTGCGGCATTTTGACGGAAGCCATGACGGACTTTGAAACCGGGCAAATCCAGCATTTGATCCTGGGAATCGGCATTAACTGCAGTACAAAGGATTTCCCTGAAGATTTGCTGCAAATCGCAGGCGCGCTTGAGGGAGACTTTTCCAAAAACCAGCTTGCGGCGGAGATTCTGAATCAGCTGATGCCCCTGATGAACCACCTGGAAAGCGAATCCTTCATTGACGATTACAAGGCTCGTTCCATGGTGATCGGCAAAGAGATCAAGGTTTACAAAGGCGGTTATGATGCAAAGAGCCCAGGTCGGACGGCGAGGGCAATGGGAATCGATGAAAAAGGCGGGTTGCAGGTGCTTTACGCCGATGGCAGCCGGGAAACCCTGTCAACCGGGGAGATTTCCATCCGGCTTTGAGCATCCGATTTGGAAAAAGCCGGTTTTGATACAAGCGGTTTCAGGCGGGAAACCCGAAAAGCGAAAAAACCAGGGCTAATGCCACAGGGGAGCCTGTCCGAAAACGCAATTTAGAGCAGACGGAACCGCAAGATACAGGATTGGTAAACGAAGGAAACGCCAAGATAGTACGGTTGGAAATTCAGAAAGACGAGTTTTCGGACAAACGAAGGTTCACGGTGCGGCGTTGGTCGCATCGTTCGACCATTTGGGGGACGGACGAAAGTCCGGGAAAGGCGGGCATCCATTGAAGAGAAAACCATTGATCCTCTGCATCGCTTTTGTGCTTCTTGCAGGCGCAGGGCTGTTTCTGTTACCCCGAAATCAGGAACAGGAACGTTCTGCGGCTTCCGTCACTGCGGAAGACGCAAAAGCCGCCATCGCTTCCAAAAGCGCAGCGGAGGAAGTCCTGGAAACCATGTCCCTGAAAGAAAAGGTGGGGCAGCTGTTCCTGGCTTGCACCCACGAGTCCGCCATCAACACGGAAACCATCAAACAATACAAGCCAGGGGGTTATCTGCTCTTTTCCGAATTTTTCCAAGCGCACGACAAGGAATCCGCTTCTGCGGATATCGACTCCTATCAAAAGGCGGCCTCCACGCCAATGTTCATGGCCGTGGATGAGGAAGGGGGAACGGTCGTGCGGGTCAGCAAGTACCCGGCTTTCCGCGATGAACCCTTTTCATCCCCCCGGTCGCTGTACCAACAGGGCGGCCTTGAGGCGGTATTGAAGCAGGAACTGGAAAAGGCCAATTTGCTCTTGTCACTGGGAATCAACGTGAACCTGAACCCGGTCTGCGACATAGCGAAAAACGAAGATTCCTTTCTGTATGCGAGGAGCCTCGGCCAGGGAGCGAAAACCACAGCTTGTTACGCCGCTGCCACCGTCCGGCTGATGAATCTCAAAAAAATCGGCTCCGCCCTCAAACATTTCCCCGGTTACGGCGAAAACGCCGATACCCATACGAGCATCGTCCATGACACGAGGCCTTATGAAACATTCCTGGCAAAGGACCTCCTGCCATTTCGGATTGGAATCATGGCGGGTGCGCCCTGCGTGCTGGTGAGCCACAACATCGTGGAATCCATGGATGCGGAAAAACCCGCTTCCCTATCCAAGCCGGTTCACGAAATCTTACGGGAAAAACTGGGCTTTCATGGGGTCATCTTGACGGATGATTTGTCCATGGAAGGGGTGCAGGGATACAGCGGCGAGGAAAACATCGCAGTGGCCGCCATCCAGGCAGGCAACGATTTGCTCTGCACCTCCGGCTACAAGGAGCAAATCCCGGCAGTGCTGCAGGCAGTCAAAGACGGAACGATTTCAGAAGCGCAAATCACGGAATCCGCCCTGCGAGTCCTGACATGGAAAGAAGGATTGGGACTGCTGCCCTAGACAGGAACCATCGATAGCTTGCAGGGGGAAAGGAGGAAAACCATGCTAAAATATTGTCCATCCTGCTATACGGAGTCGGAAGTGCCGGAACAGGAAACCGTATGCCCCCACTGCGGGGGAAAACTGGAAGAGCCGTTCACTGAGGAAGAGGATGAAGAAATGATGGAAATGCTCATGACCATGATTCGAGTTTAAGGTTTGAGATCAAAGCCGCAAGAACAAACAAGAAACAATGACAAAATGGCGGTTAGGCTGCCCGACCACTTAAAAAATCTCAATTCCTCACATATGATACGGTTTGCCTGGCAACCCCGTCCAAACGCTTCTTGGCTCAAAATGCTTCGTACCCCAAAATGTCGCCGTTTTTCACCGCCAGCGTGAAGCCATGCCCCGGATCCGGAATCCATTTGTAAAAGTGCTCCTGATCCTTTGGAAAATTTTGTGCCATGATCGCAGCGATGGTCCCCCCGTGGCAAACCATGGTGGTGATGGCATCTTTCCCGCTGTGGCGCACGGACAGCTCTTTCAGCTGGTGTTTTCCCATGAGGATTTTCAGGCCTCGTCCAATTCTTTCATGGAACCCATTGACGCTTTCGCCGTCAGGGCTTTCCGCCCAACCGGTTTCATCGCTGCACCATGCCACATATTCGGGCATGTCCTTCAATTCCTCATAGCTTTTCATTTCAAATCGGCCAAAGCTCATTTCCCGCAGTTCCCCGATCTGCTGGTGGACAACATCCCCGTACAGGATGGCCAGGGTCTGCTCGGTTCGCAGCATCCCCGTGGTGTAAAAATCGCCGTTTTCCACTTGTGGGTAGATGCCCTGCGCCGCCAAAGAGCGAAGCTGCGCAATGCCCTCATTCGCAAGGGGAATGTCAGCAGATCCGTAGTAGAGCCGCCTTTTGTTTCCTTCCGTAATGCCATGCCGTATCAAATGTATCTGTGATTTCATCGCTCCCCCTTTATCTCCTGCCCCAGGCCGCAGAAGACCCGGATCACAGAGTCCGCTTCTTTGGCCAGGTACACCATTGCCCTTCCAACCATTTCCCGCATGTCGCGCAGTTCCCGTTCCATGGGAACCACCCCCTGGGAAACGTCCGTGCAGATGATGATTTTATCCTCCAGTTGTTCCCGGTGTTCCGCCAGGTAATCCTTTGCCTCCACGCCTCTGCGCACGCAGGCCAGCGCAAAGTCCTCCAACCCATAGATGGCTTCCCTGGAAAAATCAAGCTCCGACAAATCCCGATTGCAGACGAACACGTCTTTTACCCCGAACTGCTCTCTCGCATAATCCAGCTTTCCCTGGTATGCGCCTCCGACAATCAATTTCATGTTCAAAACACGAGCAGCAAGGACACCACTGCCGCCAGTTCGCTCCAAACCAGCATATAGCCCGCGATATCGCCGCTCATTCCTCCCAACTGTTTTCTCGCATAGGCTCCGCTTGCGAGGGATGCCCCAAGCTGGCACGCTGCTGCGATGGCAGGGGTCAGCCCGCAGAGGAGCATCGCTCTTCCATCCAGCCCCAGGCCGCCCTCCAACAGAACGCCCACCGCAACCATGACCACCGCAGCCGCCAGCCAAATGAAGCAGGGAATGCCCTGGTATCGGTTCCCCTGGCGAAAAGAGGCTTCGTACTGGCTAGTAGAAAGGGGCTTTTTCACCATGACCGCCCTGGCCGATGAGGCTCTGGAAAGCACGGGAACCATGGAAAGGCACCACATGCGAAGGGGCGAATCCATTTCCAGCAGGGACCACATGGCTGCGAAAAAAAACAGAAACAACACCACGATGGAAATCACCGCAAAAGCCCCCACATGGGAATCCTTCAAAATCCGCTGGCGCTCCGCCAAAGGCCGCCTGGAAAGGATTGCGTCATTGCAGTCCATGAAGCCGTCCAAATGGATGCATCCGCTGACGAGGAAGGGATAAACCGTCATCATCGCCGCAAAGAGCGGGAGCGGCATCCCCAGGAAATCAAAAATCCAGTACATGCCATGCCAGATCATCCCGATGACGACCCCGATGAGGGGAAACATGACTAACATCAGCTCCCTGGCCTTTTCATCCCAAAGCTTCCAGGGACAGGGAATGGCGCAGAAGTTTCCCCATGCCATAAAAAATCCGGTTATCAGTTTCATGCTTTCCCCCATAGTTAGCTTGATGGTGCGGCATTCTCTCCAACATTTTTATATTTTATAGTAAAGCCGGTTTCCGTAACAGACTTCCACCACCTGGCCGCAAACCCCTGCCAGTGCCCGGTCGCATTCCGCCAGACCCTTTCGATAGGCTTCCGTCAGTTCATCATATTCCAACGCATCGGAATAAATAAAGTCAGAGACGAAAACCCCGTTCCCCGTTCGCCTGGCAAATTCCAAAAGATCCGCCCTGACTCGCTGCGGCGCTTCCCTGTCCACCTGTCCTTCCGAACCAAACATTTCATTGGACAACAACGCCGTAACGCTGTCCAGCAGGAACACGCCATCCGCGTCTGCACGTTCCAGGGCCTTGCAAATGTCCGTTCCCTGCTCGATGGTGGCAAAGCCCCAGCCATCCCGCTCCCGGACGTGCCGCCTGACCCTGGCGCGATCTTCCTCATCTGCTGGAACCATGGTTGCCAGGTAGTAAAGGGGCAGGTCTTGTTCCACAGCCATTTTTTTCGCCTGTTCCTGGGCAAAGCGGGACTTGCCATTCTTGCAGCCGCCGCTGATGAACACATGCATCAAAAACAATCCCCCTTGCGGATTTCCTCCAAGTAATCATCGTTGATCCGCGCCTCTTCAAACGTAGCCATATGGTTCATCACATGGCAGGCGCCCCGCATGATCTGAAACGCCAGGGGGCAGCCGCTGCCCTCTCCCAGGCGCATGCGCAAAGACAGGAACGGCGCAAGACCCAGTTCACCGACTGCCAGTTCGTAACCTGGCTCGTAAGACCAATGGGAAGCGAACATATAGGGAACGCATGCGGGCGCAAGCCTGGAAGCCGTGAGAGCCGCCACTGCGGAGATGTACCCATCGATCACCACCGGCAGCCGATGGATGGCAGCCCCGATGAAAGCCCCCGCCATGGCTGCAATGTCGAATCCGCCTGCTTCTGCCAAAACGGACAGCATGTCTTTTCCCTGACAGCGGCTTCGCACTGCCTCCACGATTTCCTGCTTGCGGATGAAGCTTTCCGCCAGAATGCCGCCGCCCCTTCCCACTGTCCGGGAAGCAGGCCGCCCTGTGACAGCGGACAGGATGGCTGCGCTAGTCGTGGTGTTCCCAATTCCCATCTCACCGATGCCAAATACGCCGTATCCCTCTTGTTTCACCGCATCAGCCATTTCCAGGCCAATGCCGATCGCCTGCAAAGCCTGCTGCTTTGTCATGGCTGGTTCTTTCGCCAGGTTGCGGGTTCCCCTGGCGATGCGCCTGTTGACGATTTTATGCGTGTCGGAAAAGGGTTTCTGGGTGTAAAGGCCTTCCGGTACCTCTCCGTTGATTCCCACATCCACAATCAGCAGTTCACTGCCAAAGCCTGCTGCCAAAGCCCCTACTCCGGTCAGCCGCCTTGTGAAATTGATGGTCTGCGCCAGCGTGACGCTCTGGGGCGCAGAAGAGATGTTTTCTTCCACGACTCCGTTGTCTGCGCACATGACTACCACGCAGGTCTTTTGGATTTCATTGTTTACCTGTCCCGTGATGCCCGCCATCTGCACAGAAATATCTTCCAGGATGCCCAGGCTTCCCGGCGGTTTTGCCAGGGATTCCTGCCGCTGCCTGGCGGCATCCATAGCCTTTTCGTCCAATCGCCCGATAGAATCCGCCGCCTGTTTCAGCTCTCGCTCTGTCATTTGAAACACCTTTCTCGTCAGCTTTTATCCGTTGATGCGGGAAACATCGCAGAAACCCCGAAACCGATGGCGCAAGCGACGTCCCGCTCTCTTGATCGTCCGAAAACCTTGTTTTTCAAGATTTCAGCCATGTCATGTTGATATCGATTCGATCTATCCGATATCTTGTGTCCTGCTCCATTTCCAATTTCGTTTTCGGACAATCTCCCCTATTTCCAAAACGCATGCAAAGTCTGCCGCAAAACTGGCGTTCGCAAAGGAGGCTTCGTTCCCACATGCGACCATTTTACCACAGCTGCGGGATGAAGTACAGGTTTCTGCCGGAAAAGGCAGGGAGATCGGTGGTTAGCCTTGTGACATCACAAATTCAAATTCCCTTCATAAGTTGTGGTATCGTGGCGTGCAGGTTTTCAAAATCTTCATATGCTGCACAAAACATTTAAATTATTTGGCAACACACCCTTAAATCTGCTATAATGTTGCATGTAAGCGATAGCTGACGAACCTCGCTTCTTCTGCATGTTTTCATTTCCCCGTTTTTGCGATGCCGCGAAGAACGCAGGCTTGTGCTTTTCGCTTTCGGATCGGGGCGCAAACTGATGGGAATCGAAGGAAATGGTGATTGCATGAACAAAAAACTACGGGGCAATCTGATGCTCCTTTTGACGGCGTTTATCTGGGGAGCCGCTTTCGTGGCACAGCGGTCGGGAATGGATTACATCGAGCCATTTACGTTCAATGGGATTCGCTCCTTCATCGGCGGGATCGCCCTCATCCCAGTCATTTTGCTCATGTCCCGCAAACGCCCTGCCGAGATGGTGGAGACGCCTGGCCAGGAACCTTCGGATGAGGAAAAACGAAGGGAGCGAAAAACGCTGGTTACTGGCGGGATTGCCTGCGGTGTCGTCCTGTTTGTCGCCAGTTCCCTGCAGCAAGTGGGTCTTGCCTATACCACCGCCGGAAAAGCGGGATTCATCACGGCGCTTTACATCGTGCTGGTTCCCATCACGGGCATTTTCATCGGAAAAAAGGTGCGACCCATTCTCTGGCTTTGCGTAGCCATGGCAGTCATCGGCCTTTATCTCCTGTGCGTCCAGGAGGGCTTTTCCCTGAACAAAGGAGATTTTCTGATGCTGCTGTGCGCCTTTGGGTTTACCGTTCATATTTTAGTCATCGACTATTTTTCGCCGAAAACGGACGGCGTGAAGATGTCCTGCATCCAGTTCTTTGTCTGTGGGGCGATTTCCATTATCCCCATGGCTACCATGGAAACGGTTGTGCTGGCCGACATCCTGGCCTGTTGGCTGCCGTTGGTTTACGCTGGCGCATTATCCTGTGGGGTGGGCTATACGCTGCAGATTGTGGCACAAAAGGATGCCAATCCAACGATTGCGGCCATGCTCTTGAGCCTGGAGTCGGTATTCGCAGTCATTTCCGGGTCGATCATCCTTCACGAGCAAATGGCGGTTCGGGAAATCATCGGCTGCGTCATCATGTTTG
This sequence comes from uncultured Zhenpiania sp., assembly GCA_964625475.1. Lineage (GTDB taxonomy): Bacteria > Bacillota > Clostridia > Peptostreptococcales > Anaerovoracaceae > Hominibacterium. The sequence continues at coordinate 15,711 of CAZVBL010000040.1, forward strand.
CCGCCATCATCATCGCACAGCTGCCGTCCCGGGAAGAGCGGCTGGCGGCAAAGGATAAGTCGGGCTGGAGCAGCGAGAACTGATAGGGGGCGCATAGCGAAACATCGCCGACTATTCCATCCATTTATGGATGATGATATAAATTAAAAACATATCGGAAGATCGATTGACAAATTTCAAACATGGAGGTAGGAGGAGTTATGATTACGAGAGATGCGGCCATGGAGCTGCTGAAAAAATACAACAAAGAGGAATTTCACATCCAACATGCCCTGACGGTAGAAGGCACCATGCGCTACTTTGCGGAAAAACTGGGCTTTGACCCGGACTATTGGGGTCTTGTGGGGCTGCTTCACGACATCGACTTTGAACAGTACCCCGAAGAGCATTGCCAGAAAGCGCCGGAATTGCTGCGGGAAGGGGGCCTGGATGAAGATTTCATCCGTTCCGTATGTTCCCACGGTTACGGCCTGTGCTGCGATGTGGAACCCACCCACCAAATGGAAAAGGTCCTCTTCGCCGTTGACGAACTGACAGGGCTCATTGGAGCCTGCGCACTGATGCGCCCATCCAAAAGCGTCCAGGACATGGAAGTCAAATCCCTCAGGAAAAAATTCAAAGACAAGAAGTTCGCCGCTGGCTGTTCCCGCGACGTGATTCGCCAGGGGGCAGAGATGTTGGGCTGGGAGCTGGACGAGCTGTTCCAGGAAACGATTTTGGCGATGCGCACATGCGAAAAGCAAGTGAAACAAACCATCGATGACAGCCATTGACAGACAGGCAAACAAATGGGCAAACAGGCGGGCAGGGAGCCGCCATGGAGTCCAGGGAAAAGCTGGAGAAACTGGAAGAAGCGTTACAGGGCTGCAGGCAGATGGCGTTGGCCTTTTCAAGAGGCGTAGACAGCACGTTTCTGCTTTTATTCACAGAAAAAAACGTTGGGCGATCGGGTGATGGCGATTACAGCCGTTGCACCGAATTTTGCCCCGGATGGAGTGGCTTAGGCGCAACAACTGTGCCGAAAAGCATCAGGCACAAGATCGAGGTGATACGATGAAAGCATTTGATTCCTTTGTGAAAACCATCGCCGATTTGCGAGGAGAAAACGGTTGCCCCTGGGACATCAAACAGACCCATGAGAGCTTGAAAGAATGCCTTGTAGAGGAAACCAACGAAGTCCTGGAGGCCATTGACAAGCGGGACGATGACAATCTGTGCGAGGAGTTGGGGGATGTCTTGCTGCAGGTCGTCATGCATGCCCAAATCGCAGCGGAAGAGGGTCGCTTTACCATCGAAGACGTGATACAGGGCGTCAACGACAAGATGATTCGCCGCCATCCCCATGTGTTCGGGGACGCAAAAGTGGAATCCGTGGAAGAAGGCCTTGCCCTATGGGAGCAGATCAAGCGGGAAGAAAAAAACAGCAAATGACGGGAACATGGAGGCCAGGATTTGGCGAAGGACGAGAACCCCTGAAGCATAGAACGCCGCAAAAAGCGATGGCAAGAAAAGCAAGGTGGACAAAAGTGGACAAAATATGAAGGAGGACAAGATATGGCAGAATATTTCAACGAACCATCCAGAACATTCAGCGAGTATTTGCTGGTGCCGGGGTATTCCTCAACGGAATGCAGAGTGGACAATGTAAGCCTAAAAACGCCGGTAGCCAAATTCAAAAAAGGCGAGGAACCCGAAATCAGCATGAAAATCCCGCTGGTTTCCGCCATCATGCAGGCGGTATCGGATGACAACCTGGCGGTGGCTCTGGCGAAAGAAGGTGGCATTTCCTTTATCTTTGGTTCGCAAACCATTGAAAACCAGGCGGCCATGGTGAAACGGGTCAAGGATCACAAGGCGGGCTTCGTAACCAGCGATGCCAACATCAGGCCGGAACAAACTCTGGGGGAATTGTTGGAATTGAAAAAACGAACAGGCCACTCCACCACGGCCGTGACCGAGGACGGGACGGCCGCAGGCAAACTGGTGGGCATCGTCACCAGCCGCGACTACCGCATCAGCAGGATGTCTCTGGAAACCCAGGTCAAGGATTTCATGACCCCTTTTGAAAAGCTGATCTATGTAAAAGAAGGAGCCACCCTCTCCGAGGCCAACGATGTTTTGTGGGACAACAAGCTGAACACGGTTCCTGTCATCGATGAAAACCGGCGGCTGACCCATTTCGTATTCCGAAAGGACTATGACACCCACAAAGCGTATCCCAACGAATTGCTGGACGAACACAAGCGTTACATGGTGGGCGCAGGCGTAAACACCAGGGACTACGAGGAGCGGATCCCCGTGCTGGTAGACGCGGGGGCGGACGTTCTCTGCATCGATTCCTCCGAAGGTTTCTCCGAATGGCAGAAATGCACGCTGGATTTTGTCCGCAAAAAATACGGCGATTCCGTAAAAATCGGCGCAGGAAACATAGTGGACAAGGAAGGGTTCAATTATCTTGCCGAGGCAGGCGCAGACTTTATCAAAATCGGCATTGGCGGCGGCTCCATCTGCATCACAAGGGAGCAAAAGGGCATTGGCCGGGGGCAAGCCAGTGCGGTCATTGAGGTGGCACAGGCGAGAAACGAGTATTATGAAAAGACCGGCATCTACATCCCAATTTGCTCGGACGGCGGAATCGTATACGATTACCATATGACCCTTGCGCTCGCCATGGGTGCGGATTTCCTCATGCTGGGGCGGTACTTTTCCCGGTTTGACGAATCCCCCACCAACAAGCTAAACATCAACGGAAATTATGTGAAGGAATACTGGGGCGAAGGCTCCAACCGCGCCCGCAACTGGCAGCGTTACGACATGGGCGGGGACAGCAAGCTTTCCTTTGAAGAGGGCGTGGACTCCTACGTTCCATATGCGGGCGCTTTGAGCGACAACGTGCGCTCTTCCCTGCAAAAGGTAAAGTCCACCATGTGCAACTGTGGCGCATTGACCATCCCGGAATTGCAGAAAAAAGCCAAGATGACCATCGTTTCGGCAACCAGCCTGGTGGAAGGCGGTGCGCACGATGTGATCCTAAAGGAAACTTCCAGCGCGAATTTGCGATAGGCGACCGTGTTTGTCGTTTGCTTTGATCGATGAAAAACGATTTGGCAAAGAAGAACGGCGAATGCTTTTTGTGCGCAACGTGCGCAATGGGGGCAATCAATGAAGGCTGGGCGTTAAAATCAATTGTGACAATTGGGCAGTTTTGCCAGGCTCTGCCTGGCCGTGGGGCGGCGGAAAGCGTGCGAGCGATGTGTCTGGACGATGGAGGAACGGCAGACCCTGCACGGAAGGCCGACAGGGCTGGCTTTGTTTCAGATTCGGAAATACAACAGAGAGGGTGAACATTTTATGGAGCATGAAAAGATAGTTGTCATGGATTTTGGAGGGCAGTACAATCAGCTCATTGCCAGGCGAGTGCGAGAGTGCGGCGTGTACTGCGAAATCTGTTCTTATAAAAGGGACATTGGGGAAATCAAGGCCATGGATCCGAAGGGGCTGATTTTGACCGGCGGACCCAACAGCGTCTACGAAGCGGGCGCGCCCAGTTATTCCAAAGAGTTGTTTGAACTGGGTATCCCTGTCCTGGGAATCTGCTACGGCTCCCAGCTGATGATGCATCTTTTGGGCGGCCATGTGTGCAAAGCGCCTGTCCGGGAGTACGGAAAAATCGAGGTTGCCGTAAATCGTTCATCGGCGATGTTTCAGGATGTGTCCGAGAAAACCATTTGCTGGATGAGCCACAACGATTACATCGAATCGGCTGCGCCGGGTTTTCAGGTGACGGCGCACACTGTGGACTGCCCGGTGGCTGCGGCGGAACTGCCGGAAAAAGGCCTATATGCCTTGCAGTTTCATCCAGAAGTCCTTCATACCCAGGAGGGCGGCAAGATGCTCTCGAATTTCGTGTATCATGTTTGCGGATGCAGCGGGGACTGGAGGATGGATTCTTTCGTGGAAGCTTCCCTTGCGGCGATTCGAGCCAAAGTGGGGAAAGGCCGGGTGCTCTGCGCCCTGTCCGGCGGCGTGGACTCTTCTGTGGCGGCGGTGTTGCTGTCCAAATCCATCGGCTCCCAGCTGACCTGCGTATTCGTGGATCATGGCCTGCTGCGGAAAAACGAGGGGGACGAGGTGGAAGCAGTGTTCGGTCCTTCCGGTCCCTATGATTTGCATTTCATTCGGGTCAACGCCCAACAGCGGTTTTATGACAAGCTGGCCGGAGTCGCAGAGCCGGAAAAAAAGCGAAAAATCATCGGCGAAGAATTTATCCGGGTCTTTGAAGAGGAGGCGAAGAAAATCGGCTCCGTGGATTTCCTGGTGCAGGGAACCATTTATCCGGATGTGGTGGAAAGCGGCCTGGGCGGCGAGTCGGCTGTGATAAAGTCCCACCATAACGTGGGAGGGCTGCCGGACTATGTGGATTTCAAGGAAATCATCGAGCCTTTGCGGGACTTGTTCAAGGATGAGGTGCGCAAAGTCGGGCTAGAGCTGGGCATCCCTGAACATCTGGTTTTCCGCCAGCCGTTCCCGGGGCCTGGGCTGGGCATTCGCATCATCGGCGAGGTGACTGAGGAAAAAGTCAAAATGGTGCAGGACGCAGATGCGATTTACCGGGAAGAAATCGCTGCCGCAGGGCTGAATCGGGGCATCGGCCAATATTTTGCCGCATTGACGAACATGCGCTCCGTGGGGGTCATGGGCGATGAGCGAACTTATGATTATGCGGTGGCTCTGCGCGCAGTCAATACCATCGACTTCATGACGGCAGAAGCTGCGGAAATCCCCTGGGCGGTGCTGCAAAAGGTGACGAGCCGCATTGTCAACGAGGTGCCGCACGTGAATCGGGTGATGTACGATATCACATCGAAGCCACCGGGGACGATAGAGTTCGAGTGATGCACAGGATGGCCAAAAGCCGCATAAGCACTAGCTTTGTGCAGGCAGAAACGCCATCGTAACAACAGTTTGACAACATTTTAGGATTATTCATAAATAAAGGAGCTGTCGGAAAATGATATGCTCCCTTCTAGGTAGACAAGTGAAATAATAAAAACTTGTCACTTA
>CAZVBL010000041.1:0-20601 GCA_964625475.1 uncultured Zhenpiania sp.
ACGCATCATATACATGACCCAAAGCTCCGGCAAGAAGGGCGTGACGCTGGTTGCCAATGGCTTGACCTTGGAAGGAAGCGATACAGAACTTAGTAGTGATTATTATGGCGGCATCGTGAGCGTGTCAGGGAACGCAAGCTGCGCAACGTCGTCCGATGGCCGCATGGGCGTGATGTTGCAAAGTTGCACGCTCAAGGATGGGAAAGCCAAGCGAGGGGGCGGTGCCCTCTACCTTAGCAATGGCGATGTGACAGCGAGCGAGTGTACGTTTCAAAACAACATGATTACTACTGGGTCGTATACGGATTGTCGTGGTGGAGCGATTTGCGTCATGAATTCTGGTATAACGAATGCAGATTGGCAAAGCTGCGCCACGGTGAAAAATACAATTTTCGACTCGAACGTTGCCACTAAATCTGGTGGGGCGATTTATGCGCAAGATAGTGCAATGACGGTGGAGAACAGCAGGTTCCGTAATAACAAAGCGACTCAAAAGGACGGTGGAGCAATTTGCCTTGAAATTCTAACCGGGGGGTTGGGTGGCCTGAACGTGTCAGGAGAAGACAACAACAAAACAACGTTTGAAGAAAACAGCGCAGGTTATTCGGGCGGTGCCATTTACGTCTATAACCAAACTTCGGTTTCCAATGACATGAAAATTGTTGAGGCGGATTTCGTGGATAATTGCGCTGCAACATCAACAACAGCTGCCGGGGAATATGGCGGCGGTGCCATCTCTTTTGGCTATAATAGCAAAACAGTAACTAGCTCTCGCCCTGATGACGACCTTACGCTGGAGAATGTCACGATGAAATCCAATAAAGTCGCGAATGCAGGATCCGGCGGCGCGATCCAAGTGTTGACGCAGGGGACGTTAGATATTTCTTCCAGCATCATAACAGAGAATGAAGCAGAGGGGGACGGCGGCGGCATCTGTGCGCACGGCTTGGCAAAAGTCCAGGTAACGAATAGCACCATCGCAAACAACACGGCAGGCAGCAACGGCGGCGGCGTGTATTACTATGGGAAATTTCATACTGGGAGCAAGGGCATCAAGGGTTACGCCACATTTGAAGGAAACACCACCGTAACCGGGAATGCAGCCAAAGAAGCTGGCGGCGGACTGTATTTAGGTAGCTGGTATAAAAAGAAAAATGGCACAAACTATTACTCGAAGAACACCTACACACTGGGAACAGATGTCCATGTCTACAACAACCATATAGAGAGCGGGACAGCAGGAGATTCTTCGGAAATTTATGTGCAGTATCCATCATCATATGCCCCCACGATGGTTGGGTTCGCTCAGACATACACGGACGAGGATGAAACAACGTATACCATGACAAAGGATGCTGCATCTAAGAGCGGAACAGCGTATTATTATTACAGCAAGGTCAAAAAAGCTGGCCGGGTGTACTTGGACGTCACGGGATCGGATCATGGGCATGACGACGATGAAGTGTATAACACTCTGGCGAACGCTGCGAAAGCAGTGGAAGACAAACCTTCGGAAAAAAAGACAATTTACGTTTGCGGGACCGTGTCGCTCACGGAGGACGATGAAACGTACCTGAACGAGAAAGGGATCACGTTCGTGCGTTGCGATAATAATACGGAAGCCCTCTTCCGGATACCGACCGGGGGAGACATCACATTGAAAGGAGCAAAAATCGATGGTGCGAGCTGCGAAGCCCAAGCCGCATTGGTCAAGGTGGCGAGCGGTGCCATACTGAACGTTGACGAAGACACGGTGCTTCAAAAAAACAACAACGCAACAGGCAACGGCGGCGGCATCTATGTGGAACCGAATGGTAAAGTGAACGTTTTGGGCGGCTCCATCCAGAACAACGTAGCAGCCAAGGACGGCGGCGGCATTTACCTTGCGACTTACACGCAGTTGACCATGTCGGGCGGAACCGTTGATGGCAACGTAGCAAAGGAAGGCGGTGGCATCTATGGCTACTTTGCGACATTGAACATTACAGGTGGGACGATTTCCAACAACAACGCCAATGGCGGCGATGGCGGCGGCGGCATTGGCACCTTGGGCGGCACATTGAAGATCATAAAAGATGGAAACAAGAAAGCAGCTATCGTGAACAACGTAGCCACATGGTTTGGCGGCGGCATTTCCATGTGGGGTGAATCCAAGGCAACGATTGAATACGCCAAAATCATTGGCAACAAGCAGACGAAGGACACAATGCTTGCTGGCGGCGGCGGTATCTATGTGAATGAGGGATGCACCCTGCATATGAAAAACTTGTATGTGTCGAACAACAAATCTGGTGTTGGCAATCCTGAGGGAGCTCTATATATATGTCCAACGGGGAAATTGGCCATTTTCAAAATAAATGGTGCACTGATTGCTGACAACAAGGATTACAATGGCAGTAGGGGTCAGGACATTTATTTCTGGCACACTGGGGGCAACACGGTTGCATATGTGTCCGATTACGTGTTGGGCATGAGAACTGAAACTGATTCTGATGCGGTTGATGCGGCTCCCGCCAACTGGTCGAAAGACGCGAATGGCGAAGAGCCATATGATACCCTTTATGGGAAAACGGAGACTTTCTCCGCTTACAGCCAGGCGGATGACAGCGTCAAAGCGGCCGCAAGGGAAATCGCCGCCGAAGATGGCGTGGTGATGACAGGCAACTCTTCCACACAGCCTGGGAGCGCCATCGCAAACAACGGGAGCCTGACCGTGGGGACGGAGGAAACGGCGGTCACGGTCGAGAAAAAATGGATCCTTGGTGAGGGTGAGACGACGCCGGATGAAGCGATCGCGTGCCTGAAAGGATCCGTGGGCGACGTGGAGGGAATCTACACGGCCACCTTGAACGAAGGAAACGACTGGTCCCACACATGGGAGAACCTGAACGCCTCGGTGGACTGGGAGGTCACCGAAGCCAGCATGAAGGGCTACGAGTGCGCAATGGTGACAGAGGCCGATGCGACGTGGCCGGATGTCATCACGAAGCACACAATCGTCACCATCACCAACACGGCATCGGAGGAAGCGAAACAAGACCTGACGGTGACGAAGAAAGTCGAATCGGAGAGGGGCGACACGAGCGGCGAGTTCCCCTTCACGATGACGCTTGACTTCACACAGGCAAAGGGAGGGGCGGCAAACGGGGCTTACGTTTACCGCATCGCCGAGACCAAGATGGATGCGACCGCCGCCGAAGCGGTCGAGTGGGAGCCACTCGATAGGCTGATCCAGGGCGAAAGCGAGGACGGAAACAAAAAGACGATCGCGTTCAAGCTGGGGCACGGCCAGACCCTCACCATCCGAGCCTTGCCCGCCGGGATGACATACGACGTGGAAGAGACCAAGGTGGACGCGTACGTTGTGACAACCAAAACCAACGACGACAAGGCGACGGTGGCAACCGAAGCGGAGGGAACCATTCCCAATGAAGCAAACGCAGAGGACGAAAAAATCCTGTTCCAGAACTACCCGAAGAGCGAAGCGAAAATCGTTAAGACGCTGCGAAATTACAACCAGACCCTGGGCGGGGCGATGTTCGCGTTCAAGGTGACGGCAACATGGGAGGGCAAGACCCTGTACAGCGACGTCCTGGCCGTGGAATTCTCGGAGGCGGGGACGAAGGAAATCGACATCGGCTCCTTCCCCGCCGGGACGAAGGTCACGGTGGAAGAAACCTACAGCGGCAGCTGCTACGAGCTGGCGGATAGCGAGAAAACCCAGATTCTGACCATCGATGGCAGCGAGGACGAATTTGCGGCGACGTACGTCAACGACTACGACGAGGGGCTGAACCCGGGGACCGGCGCAGTGAACCATTTCGACAACAATGGAAACGGCGGCTGGAGCTGGACGAAACAGTAACGAAAGGAAACGGGGAAGGACCCCGAAGGACCGGGGCCCGGCACCATAGGAAGGAGGGACGGCCAAATGGAACGAAAGCGGAAAGGCAAAGGCGGGACGGCGTTGCTGGCGGGCATCGCGGCCCTGCTGGTGGCGGGGGCGACGGCCACCGCTTCCCTGGCGTACTTCACCACCTTCGCCGAGGCGGAGGGGGCGCGCGAAGTGGGCCTGCAGCCCGGGACGGAGCTACGCGAGGACGTCAACGGCCTGGAAAAGACGATCAAAATCGAAAACACGGGGGAGGTCGATTGCTACGTCCGGGTGAAGGCCCTCGCGGGGGACGGGACCACGCTGACCTATACAGGCGATTCTTGGACGAAAAAGGCGAACGAGGATGGCTATTGGTACTACGATGCCGTTCTGCCGGTGGGGGAGACGACCGCGGCGCTGACCATCTCCATCAAAGCACCCGACGGCGGGGAACTGGACATTTCCAGCTTCAACGTGGTGGTGGTCCAGGAATGCACGCCGGTGCTGTACGACGATGAGGGGAAGCCACATGCGGATTGGGGCATGAAAGCGGAAGGAGGATCCAACTGATGAACCTGAAAGGGAAAGGAGGGATCAACGGATGAACCTGAAAGGGAAAGCGCGGGGCAAGGGCGACCGGACGACGGCCCTGCTGGCGACGGCGGCGGCGCTGCTGCTGGTGCTGGGGCTGGCGGGAACCAGCCATGCGGCTCTCGGCTATTTCAGCGAGAACTACACGGGGCAGATCGGCATGGGGGACATCGGCGTGACCCTGCTGGAGAACGGGGAACCCGTCAGCCACCGGGACTACGCAGGCGGGACCTGGTCCGAGGGCCAGGGCGAGCTGCTCCTGGACATGGCTGCGGACGGGCAGAACCTACAGCCGGGCAAGCGGTACGAAGAGGAGCTGTCCGTGCGCAACAGCGGGGACATCGACCAATACGTGAAGCTCGTCGTCAGGCGCTATTGGGAAGACGGGCAGGGGGGCAAGAGGACGGACCTGTCCCCGGGCCTGATCCGACTGGGTCTGCTGACGGACGGAAGCGGGTGGGTGGAGGACGAGGCTGCGTCCACGCCGGAACGGACGGTTCTCTACTACACGAAAGCGTTGGCTGCGGGCGATGAATCCGCACCCGTTTCCGACCAGCTGCGCATTGACCCCTCGGTTTTGGGCGAGGTGCGGACGGAATGGTCGGAGGACGAGGCTGCGACCGCCCACGATTACGACGGCGCCAGGTTCGTCCTGGAGGCGGAAGCGTTTGCGGTGCAGACCCACAACGCCGAGCAGGCCATCAAGAGCGCATGGGGCGTGGACGTCGACGTCCATGCCGATGGCAGCCTCAGCCTGGCGGGCAGCGAAGGGGGCGACGAGTCATGAGGAACGCGACGATGGCGGCGATGGTCGCACTTGCGCTTGCGCTGGCGTTGGGCGGCGCGGCAACGACGGCCCATGCGGAGTCCTACCAGGGCGGGACCGGCTGGTGCGTGACCTTCGATGGCGATGAAATGGAGAGCAACTTCGATGGGTCCGCCCTGGCCGACGGCTTCCCCAGCGAATTCCAGCCGGGGGACGATGCAACCTTTTCCATCACCCTGGAAAACGGATCCGGGCTCGACACGGACTGGTACATGACCAACGAGACGCTTGCGACCCTGGAGGAAAGCAACGAGGCGGCCAGCGGCGGGAACTACACGTACCGGCTGACGTACACGGACGCGGCGGGCGAGCGGCGCGCCATTTACGATAGCGAGGACGTGGGCGGCGAAAAGGATGCCAAGGCGGGGACGGGCCTCCGGGAGGCCACGGACGCCCTGGGGGACTACCTGTACCTGGGTCGGCTGGGCAGCGGAGAGCGGGGCAAGGTGTCCCTGTACGTGAAAGTGGACGGGGAGACCATGGGCAACGACTACCAGGACACGCTGGCCAGGCTCCAGATGAACTTCGCCGTGGAAAAGGCGGCGGGGACGGAAACCGCCGGGACGGCGGGCTCCCAAACGGACGGGACCGAGGCGGCGGGGGACCAGGACGGGACCACGCAGGCGAGCGGGGAACCCCAGGCCAGCGACATGGCGGCGCAGACGGGCGACGACCGGGACGTGCCCCCGTGGGCCTTGCTCTCCCTCGCCAGCGGCCTTTTGCTCCTGGCGCTCGCAGTGAACGACCATAGAAAGAAGAAGGGGGGACGCACGCCATGAGGAAGAGGAAGAAACGCAGCCATCCCTTGGCTTGCCTGCTGGCTCTGTGCGCGCTGCTCCAGATGGGGTTTGCGAGCCCCGCAGCCTTTGCGGCGACGACGGGGGCTTCGGCCACGGGCGGCTACACCTATTCCATCACGATTTATTCGGGTGACCAGGGGACCTTCGGCGACGGGCGGACCGTCGCCTCGAAGGACGGGCTCCAGCCGGGCGACCGGGTCGTTTTCGACGTTGGCGACGTCCAACCCAAGGACGACAAGTATTACGTGAAGGGGATCCGAAAGAGCGGCAGGGACAACAACGACCGGACCGGGGCGGTGGAAGCCTCCGCGATTGCGGTGACGGAGGACGAGGAGTATGTGGTGGCTTACGGCGTCAAAGGCGAAACGGTTGCGTACACGGCCAATTACCGCGATGGTGACGGGAACGAGCTGGCGCCTAGCCGCGTTTACTACGGGAACGTGGGCGACAAGCCGGTGGTGGCCTACCGGCACATCGATGGCTACCAGCCCCAGTCTTACAACCTGACGAAGACCTTGTCCGGGAACGAAGCGGAGAACGTCTTCACGTTCGTGTACCGGAAAACCGCGCAAGCGACGCCCGAAAGCGGCGGCACGGGGACGGACACCAACGGGCAAACGGGCACCAATGCGTCGTCCGATGGCGGGACGGCGAACGGAGGGACCGGCGGCGGCACGGGTTCCGATGGCAACGGAACGGACGGGAACAACGCCGCTGCGGCTGGGAACAATGCGGCTGGGAACAATGCGACCGGGAACAACAACGCCGCCGCACCGGTGACCGCCGTGCCGGACGATGGGACGCCTGCGGCGGAAGGGCCGGAAGAACTGACGGATTTGGACGATGGGGACGCACCCCTGGCGAACGGGGATCTGGACGCCCAAAAAACGCACCAACTGCGACAAGCTGCGGCAGCCATCGGGATTGCGGCCTTGGTCATCGCATGCGCCCTGGCCATATGGCTGAGGAAGAAAAAACGCGAGGGACGGCAAGGAGCCGAAGCCGAAGGGATGGCCGAGGAGGCGGCCGAAACCGTTGGGAAAGAATAGGACGAAAGACCGAAACGCCGACATGGCCCCGGGTGCCGGGACATCGGGGTCATCGGGAAAGGACGGCGCGGGGAGCCGCTGCGAAAGCCGGAAGGACGGGGCTGGAAAGGCGGCTTCTTTCTGTGCCGTTTTTGGGTTGGCCCTGATCCTTGCAGTGGCGGCGGTGTGCGCGCCCCTCGCGATCCCCCGCATCCTGGGGTACGAAGCCTATTCCATCGTGAGCGGCAGCATGGAGCCGGGGATCCCCGTGGGCAGCATGGCGTACGCAAAGGCTGCGGATCCTGAAGGGATCGCCGTGGGCGATGTCATCGTGTTCCACGGCGGCGCGGACGGCTCGGCGGTCACGACCCATCGGGTGGCCGAAAAGGACGATGCGAACGGGCGGTTCTTCACGAAAGGGGATGCGAACGAAGGGAACGATCCGAACCCGGTCCCCTACGGACGGGTGATCGGCAAGGTGGAGCGAACCGTCCCCTTCCTGGGCTACGTCCTCCCCGCCCTTTCCAGCGCGCGGGGGAAAGCCGCCCTGGGGTGCGTCCTGCTGGCGGGCGTGCTGTTCCGCGTCTTGGGCGGCAGGCTCCGCAAGGACGGCATGTGAAAACAATCAGAGGCGTAAGGACGATTGCAAATCTAATCAGGAGGTCAGGGGAGCATGTGTATCATGTTCGTTGGCAAAGGAGGCAGAAAAATTGGGAAGCGAGAAAAAATACTTGACACAACCAGTAACACTCAAAGAAATCCCAGGCAAAATTTTCCCCTTGACAAACGCCAGCGCAAGTCTATAATAGAACACAGGAATTGCATAACAAGTCTTCGGGGTTTGGTGAAATTCCATACCGGCGGTAAAGCCCGCGAGCACACAGGTGCCGAATCGGTGAGATTCCGATGCCGACAGTATAGTCTGGATGAGAGAAGATGATGCGGTATTTGGTACGCAAACCTGCCCTTGGGAACGGTTCTCAGGGCTTTTCACGGGCAAAGCAGGCATGTTGCCTTTGGCTTTTCCCATTTGCGGCAAAGAAAAACATCGGCTCCGAAAGTCTTTTCGGAGTTTTTTTGTGAGAAAGGAACCATGACAAAAGAAGCATACATGGAACATGCGCTGACGCTGGCGGAAAAAGGGCGGGGCAGAACGTCCCCCAACCCGGTGGTGGGAGCGGTCATTGTGAAGGACGGCCAGATCATCGGCGAGGGCTGGCACAAAAAATGCGGTGAAAACCATGCGGAAATCAACGCCTTTGAAAATGCCCAGAGCAAGGGGCATTCCGTAGAAGGAGCGGAAATGTACGTCACATTGGAACCCTGCTCCCATTATGGAAAAACGCCGCCCTGTGCGAAGGCCATCATAGAATGCGGGATAAAAAAAGTGTATGTGGGTCTGCTGGATCCCAATCCGCTGGTGGCCGGGAGAGGGTTGAAAATGCTGGAGGATGCGGGAATCCAGGTGGAATCCGGCGTGTTGGAAGACAAGTGCCGGCGCATCAACGAAATTTTCCTCAAATATATCACCCGGAAACGACCCTTCGTTGTATTGAAAACAGCCATGACATTAGATGGAAAAATTGCGGCTTATACGGGAGATTCCAAATGGGTCAGCAGCCAGGCATCCCGGCAAGTCGTGCAGCGGATGAGAAACAGCCTCACGGGCATCATGGCAGGGATAGGAACGATCCTGGCCGATGACCCGCGGCTCACATGCAGGCTTTCCGATGGAGAAGATGGAGCCGGCGGAGAGGGTGGACGGGATCCCGTCAGGATTATCGTGGACAGCAGGTTGTCCATCCCGCTGGACGCAAAGGTGCTGAAGGATGACAACTGCATCGTGGCAACCACGGAAACCTGCGATGGGGAAAAGCGAAAGCGGCTGGGGGACAAGGTTCTGATGGTAAAAATGCGGGACGGTCGGGTGGACTTGGCGCATTTGATGGAACTGCTGGGAGAAAGGGGCATAGACAGCATCCTGCTGGAAGGCGGGGGCTGCCTCAACGAAGCTGCCCTGCGAGCTGGCATCGTGGATCGGGTGGTTTCCTTTATCGCCCCGAAGATCATCGGCGGGAAGGATGCGAAAACGCCGGTGGAAGGGCAGGGATTCCCCAAAATGTCCCAGGCCCTGGAACTGAAAAACGTGGAAGTGACCACCATTGGCGGGGATTTGCTGGTTCAGGGAACTTTCGCATAAAATGCGGGAAGGCGGGAAAGATGTTTACAGGAATCATTGAAGAAATCGGCGTCCTTCAAAACATGGGGACAGGCAGCCTGACCATCAAGGCCGCAAAAGTCCTGGAGGACATCCACCTGGGCGACAGCATTGCGGTCAACGGCGTGTGCTTGACGGTCACCCGTTTTGACAGGAGCAGCTTTCAGGTGGACGTGATGGCGGAGACGCTGCGGCGAAGCAGCCTGGGCAGCCTCAGCAGGGGCAGCCGGGTCAATTTGGAAAGAGCCATGGCCGCAGATGGCAGGTTCGGGGGTCACATTGTCAGCGGCCACATTGACGACACAGGGATCATTGTGGAGAAGCGGCAGGAAGGCATCGCCGTATGGGTCGCAGTGGAATGCAGCAGGAATCTATTGCGTTACATTGCAGAAAAAGGTTCCATCGCCATAGACGGAATCAGCCTGACCGTAGCGGTGCTGACGGACACAGGCTTTCAGGTTTCCATCATCCCTCACACGGGCGGGGAAACCACGCTGCTGGAAAAAGAACCGGGGAGCATCGTCAACCTGGAAACGGACGTGCTGGCAAAATACGTAGAGCGACTGATGCTGCCCGGCGAAGGAGCGCAGCCACAGGCGGACAGCGTCATTGACTTGGAATTTTTAAAGGAAAACGGCTTTTAGGAGGAACGATGACATGAGCGAATTTGCAACCATTGAGCAGGCTCTGGAAGATTTGAGACAAGGGAAGATCATTGTATGCACCGATGACCCGGAAAGGGAAAACGAAGGAGATTTTATCTGCGCTGCGGAATTTGCCACGCCGGAAAATGTCAACTTCATGGCCTGTTACGGAAAGGGCCTGATTTGCATGCCCATGAGCAGAGGCATGACGGAAAAACTGGGATTGGGGCAGATGGTATCCAACAATACGGACAATCACGCCACGGCGTTCACTGTTTCCATCGACCATGTAGATACGACTACGGGGATTTCCGCCCACGAGCGATCGCTGACCGCCATGAAATGCGTGGAGGACGCTGCCCAGCCTTGCGATTTTAGGAGGCCGGGCCACATGTTTCCGCTGGAAGCAAAGACAAAGGGCGTCCTGGAGCGGGGTGGCCATACGGAAGCAACCGTTGATCTGCTGCGTCTGGCAGGATTGAAGGAATGCGGCCTGTGCTGCGAAATCATGCGGGAGGACGGAACCATGATGCGCAGGACTGAGCTGATGGATCTGGCAAAGGAGCACGGACTGACCTTCATCACCATCAAAGACCTGATCGCCTATCGCAAACGCCACGACAAAATCATGGAACGGGTGGTGGAAACCAACCTTCCTACCAAATATGGCCGATTTAAAATTTACGGGTACATCAACAAGCTGAACGGCGAACATCACATAGCCTTGTCCATGGGCGATGTGGCGGACGGAAAACCGGTGCTGGTGCGCGTCCATTCCGAATGCCTCACGGGCGATGCCCTGGGCAGCGTAAAATGCGACTGCGGCGATCAATACGATGCGGCCATGCGGATGATTGCGAAGGAAGGGCGGGGCATTCTGGTTTACCTGCGTCAGGAAGGGCGGGGCATCGGCCTCATCAACAAGCTGAAAGCCTACGCCTTGCAGGAGCAGGGGCTGGATACGGTGGAAGCCAATGTTGCGCTGGGCTTTAAAGCCGATCTGCGGGATTACACCGTAGGCGCACAGATCCTGGAGGACCTGGGCGCGACCACCCTGCGGGTCATGACCAACAACCCGGACAAAATCCACGGGCTGGAAAGCTATGGGATCGATGTCATCGAGCGAGTACCAATCGAGACGGAAATCAAGCCGGAAAACAGGCGTTACATGAACACAAAAAAAGAGAAAATGGGACATGTGCTGAAACATGTTTGACAGAAAGCATGTCCCAACCGCACTCTGGAGCGTATTTGCGCTGCGGCTGGAACGCGTTGCATTGTGTACGGAACAAGCATTTGGGACATGCCCGGAGTAGAAAGTAGAACCATGTTTGAAGAAGGAGGCAACCATGAAATTGTTAGAAGGGAATTTAATCGCAAAAGGAATCAAAGTGGGAATCGTAGTGGGAAGGTTCAATGAATTTATCGGCAGCAAGTTGCTGTCCGGCGCACTCGATGCGTTGAAACGCCACGGCATGGACGAAGAGGACATCAGCGTTGCCTGGGTGCCGGGAGCCTTTGAGATTCCCATCATCGCAAAGAAAATGGCCAAGAGCGGAAAATATGACGCAGTCATCTGCCTGGGCGCAGTCATCCGCGGAGCTACGGCTCATTTTGAATACGTCAGCGCGGAAGTTTCCAAGGGCATCGCAACAGTGGGGTTGGACACGGAAATTCCAGTGATATTCGGCGTGCTGACTGTGGACTCCATCGAGCAGGCCATTGAGCGTGCTGGCACAAAGGCAGGAAACAAGGGCAGCGAAGCCGCTGTCACGGCCATCGAAATGGTCAACCTGATGAAAGAAATCTAGGCGAGGAAACGGACATGTTAAACATAGGATGCCATTTGTCGGCTGCAAAAGGCTATGAACATATGGGAAAGGACGCTCTGAAAATTGGAGCCAACACCTTTGCCTTTTTTACCCGGAACCCCAGAGGCGGGAAAGCGAAGGCCATTGATGAGGAGGACGTAAAAAAGCTGCTCGCCCTGTTGGAGGAACACCAATTCGGAAAGCTGGTGGCGCATGCGCCCTACACCTTGAACCCCTGTTCCAAAGACGAGAAAGTGAGGAACTTTGCGTTCATGGCCATGAGTGAGGACATGGAGCGGATGGAATATACGCCCAACCAGTATTACAACTTCCATCCCGGCAGCCATGTGGGGCAGGGCGTGGAAAAGGGCATCGAACTGATTGCCGATTTGCTCAACGAGGTTCTTACCCCCCGGCAAAGCACCATCGTGCTGCTGGAAACCATGGCGGGAAAGGGCAGCGAAATCGGCGGACGATTTGAAGAGCTGGCGGAAATTATCGACCGGGTAGAGGTGAAAGACAAAATCGGCGTATGCATGGACACCTGCCACGTCAGCGATGGCGGTTACGATATCATCCGCGACCTGGACGGCGTTTTAGATGAATTTGACAGGATCATAGGCCTGGAAAAGCTGCGTGCCATGCACATCAACGACAGCATGAACCCTATGGGCACGCACAAGGATCGCCATGCCAAAATCGGGGAAGGGCACTTGGGCGTGGAAACCATCAAAAACGTCATTACCCATCCCAAACTGAAGGATCTGCCCTTCATTCTGGAAACACCCAACGAATTGGACGGCTACGGGGCTGAAATCGCCCTGCTGCGAAAAGAAGCGGGGGAATAGAAATAGAAGCAAGAAGGATGAAGGATCGCGAAGGAACGCCAGAGGTCGCTCCCAAAAGGAATCGGGCGCAGCATGCGGACGGGTTTTCCCTGCCATGCTGCGTTGCGTTTTTCTCGAAAGTGTTCGGCTGAAAGCGCTTCGGTGCGATTGCTTATAGCTCCGTATAGGCCTTGTCGAAGGTAATGACGGCATGATAACGGGGATCCAGCTTTTGCAGGTGCATTCCTATCCGGTTGTGGATTTCCGATTCATCCATGGTACAGTCCGGGGTCAGCACTGCGTCGAAGATGACTTTGCTGTGGAGGGTGCCGGGAACCATGCGCAGATCGTGGATGCTGGCAACGCCCTCCAGAGGCTCGATGGCCAGCAGGATTTCTTTGTGCAGCTGCTCCAGGATCGGGTTGTCCAGCTCCACCGGATCCATGTGGGCGGTAAATTCGATGTTCAGGTTTTTTCTAATCAGGCGTTCGATGTTGTCAATGCGGTCGTGGCTTTCTAACAAATCGCCCTTTGCGTCCACCTCAATGTGGATGGAGGCAAAAATTTTTCCAGGTCCGTAGTTATGAACGGCCAAATCGTGGATGCCGATGATGTTGTCCTGTGACAGGACCGTTTTTGAAATGGCTTTCACCAGTTCCTCGTCGGGGGCTTCCCCCAGGAGTGGGCTGGAAGTTTCCCGAATCAGCTGTATGCCGGACCAGATGATGAACAGGGCTACCAGGCAGCCCATGTATCCGTCCAGCTGCACATGAAAGAATTTCCCGATGAGGACGCTGGCCAGTACCGCAACGGTGGCAACCACGTCATTCCGGCTGTCCGTGCCTGTGGCGATCAGCGCAACGGAGTTGATGGCTTTTCCCAGGCCGATGTTAAAGCATGCCTGCCACACTTTGATGCCGATGGCGATGACAAGGATGATAACCGTCAAATAGCGGAAGGAAAGAGGTTCCGGGTGCAGCACTTTCTCGAAGGAAGAGCGCAGCAGCTGCAGGCCGAGGAGGATGATGAACATGGAAATGACCAGCCCGGTCAGATACTCCATGCGGGCATGGCCGTAAGGGTGGGTTTTGTCCTCCGGCGCGGCGGCCAGTTTGAAGCCGATGAGCGTGATGATGGAGGAAGAGGTGTCTGCCAGGTTGTTGATGCCGTCCGCAATGATGGCGATGCTGTTGGAAGCCAGCCCGATGATGATTTTCATGGCGCATAGCAGGCCATTGGAAACGATGCCCACGATCCCTGCAAGCTTTCCGTACCGCTTTCGTACAGTGGAATCGCCGATGTTCTGATAGTCCTCGATGAACAGTTTCGCAAAAAAATTTGCCATAATCCCACCTCTCCTTTGCGCTATTTGGATTTTGATTCCTTCACGGCCTGCTTCAGTGCGGTTGCTAACTGGTCGGTGCAGGAGGTGGACTTCATGCCGCAGCTGATGCCGGAGAGCTTTTGTGTCACGTCATCCACGGACATTCCGTCCACCAGCGTTGCGATTGCTTTCAAATTTCCATTGCAGCCACCGCTGAACTGTACATTTTTTACAATATCGCCATCTAATTCAAAATCGAGCTTGGTGGAGCAGACCCCGCGGGGAATATAAGTGTACTTCATTGCAATTTTTCCTTTCTTAAAACGGATTTCTTGATATAATATAGTATAACAGAAAAACAAAAGAACGGAAAGGACAAGATGGCATGCGGTATACCCAGGCACAAGCGAGAAGGAGACATAGAAAATTAAGAATTGCGATCATCGTACTGGTGGTTTTGGCACTTGCAGGCGGCGCAGCTGCAGTGTTGATATGGCACAGGGACGAGGCAATGAGCGAGTGGCCCAAAATCAAAGACCCCATGACAAATCCATTGACTGGGGAGGTCGTGTCCCAGTTGCCCGCAAGGCCCTTTATCCTGTCCACGGACAATGGGGATGGAGCAAGGCCCCAGTCCGGAATTTCCAAGGCGGATATCGTGTACGAATTTCCAGTAGAAGGTGGCATCAGCCGCCTGGAACCGATTTATTACAGCAAAATCCCCGATGCGATTGGCCCCGCCAGGAGCGCAAGGCCTTATTTTGTGGACATGGCGCGGGAATACAAGGCTGTGTTCGTCCACCACGGATGGAGCCCGCAGGCAAAAAAGTATTTGGAATCCAATGTGATTCCGTACATCAGCGCATTTACCTATGAAAATCTTTTCTATCGCACCAGTTCCAAGGTGTCTCCCCACAATTCCTATACCAATGGAAAGAAAATCTGGGAGCTGATCGAGGAAAAAGGCTGGGACGACCCACAGGACGTGCGCAGGTTCCAGTTCCTAAAGGCGGAAGAAGCGCAGGCGGGAAGCCAGGCGACCAGCATTGACATCGATTACCGCGCCACCAACAACCATTATCAGTACAATGCCAAAACGGGAAAGTACAAGCGTTCAGTCAATGGACAGGCGTATACGGACGAGGCAACGGGCAAGCAGGTCAAGACTGCCAACATTCTGGTACAGGAAGTGAAATCCAAGGTGTTGGACAGCAAAGGGCGGCTGGAGATCGATATGACCGCTGGGGGCAAGGCAATCCTGTTCACGAACGGCGTGGCGGTGGAAGGAACATGGTCCCGCCAGGATTTGAATTCTCCGACCGTCTTCGTGGATGAAAGCGGCAATGAATTGAAATTGAACGTTGGCACCACTTGGATCCAAGTGGCGGATGACAGCGTAGAGGTCAAATACGACTAGTCGAATCAGATTGACTTCATCTATATTCAATAATTTTCCACGACCTCCTGCAAAACCTTGTTGGCGACGCTTCCGGCCACATCGCTTCCGAATCCGCCCTTTTCCACCAGGACGATGAAAGCGTAAGGATGTTCCTCATCGTTGAGGAAGCCGGTGAACCAGGCGTGGGGCTTTCCCTCCTTCTGGACTTCTGCGGTGCCGGATTTGGCGCAGATCTCCAGGCCGGGAAAGTTCTCCGTGCCGTAGTTTTCCTCCACGTTGTTGCGCATCAGGTCTTTCAGTATGGCAGCCGTATCCTCTTCGATCATGCGGTTTGTTCGCGATTTCCAGGAGAAGCCTGCCGGCACCCCATTGTTGAAAGTCACGCTGTCGAGGATTTTCGGTTGGATTGCCCGCCCGCCGTTGGCAATCGCACCCATGTAAGTCATCATGGCGCACGGGTTCACCATGTCGTTGTGTTGCCCGATTCCCGCCCAGGCCAGCCGAACGCCGTGATTGGGGAAATCAAACGTGCCTTTGGCAGTCTCAATGCCATCCACGTTCCGGCTGGTGGTCAGGCCCGTCTTTTTCACGTATTCTTCCATCAGATTAGGGCCGAGTATCTCCGTCAGCTTGCCAAAGTAGCAGTTGCAGGAAACCGCCAGGGCTTCTTTGAGCGTGACCCTGCCATGTTTTTCCTGGCAAGTGACCCGATCGTTTTCTCCCTTGCCGTATACTTCCTCCCCATCGCAGTCGAACTCCCAGGAAGCATATTTTTCATAATTTTCAATGGAAGCTGCGGCAGTCACTAGCTTGAAAATGGAGCCGGGGGTGAAGGTGGAAGAGAAAAAGCGATTCAAGTAAAGACCTGAGGTATCGTCCTTGTCCAGCTTCGGGGGATTGGTCGGATCGTAATTGGGCGAACTGACCGCACAGAGGATTTCGCCGGTTTCATAATTATATACGCCTACCGTTCCCTGGCGGCCATCCAGCGCATCGTTGGCTGTGGCGCACAAATCCGCATCGATGGTCAGATTTACGGTGCGACCCGTTCCATGCACGGAATAAGTGCCCAGGATGGGATTGTAGCCCGATAGTTTGCTGGCAAATACGAGGTTGGCCCCAGTTGCGACATTGCCGCTGCGGTCGCCGGTCAGGTGGACGGTCGCTTTCCGAATTTTCTTGTTATCGTTGAAGCGCATTTTGTCGTTGGAATTGGTCATGAGCAACGTGCCGTTGCGGTCGTTGAGGGTTCCGATGGAGAGCCGTCCCTTGTCATTGTAAATTTGCTTGTTGGCAGAGTAGATGGCCCAGTCCGAACCGTCTTTCACATAGCGGAAGCAGAAGATCCCCAGTCCGATGACCAGAACGCCTGCCAGCAACAGGCACATGATTGCGCGTTTTTCGATTTTTTTCATGATGCGATCCCTCCCGTTTTCCGATCGTCCAGTTTCACGGCGAAGCTGGCGTTCTGGCGCGTATCAGCCGCTTTCAAAAAGGCCAGCAACCCCCAGGAAACGATCATGCTGGTGCCGCCGCTGGAGACGAAGGGGAATGTCACGCCAGTCAAAGGCAGCAAATCCACAGAGCCAAACACGTTGAGGCAGGTTTGGAAAATGAAGAGGGAAGTGGCGGCGCAGGCTGCGATGCTGTAGTAGGCGGATCGCCCTGCGATAATGCTGCGCACGGCGAAAATGCCAAGCGTCACGATGCAGGCGATAGCCAGGATGGCGATAATCAGACCCCATTCTTCGGCAAGCAGCCCAAAGACCAGGTCCGTGTCGGAGGCTGCGGTCGTATGGAACCAGCCGTTCCCAGCACCAACGCCCGGCAGCCCGCCGCTGGAAATGGCGGTCATGGTTCGAACCTGCTGATAGCCGCTGTCCAGGGGGTCTTCCCAGACGTGTCCCCAGATTTCAAATCGGGCGCGCACATGGGGCTTGAGGGACAGGATCAGCATGCCAGCCAGCGCCACCCCTCCTAAAATGAGAACCATCTTGGAAAAGTCGCCGCTCCTGAGAAATGCGATGACCAGGAAGGTGACGAAGAAAATCGCCGCTGTCCCGAAATCGCTCATCATCGCCAGGCATCCCATGCAGAATGCGGAAAATATCATGAATATGGTCAGGTTTCCCCGCTCGTACAATTCGTCCAACGTTGCGGCTCCTGCGATGATAAAGGCGATTTTCACCAGTTCCGCAGGTTGGATGGACAGTGTGTTTCCAATGATGATCCAGCTTTTGGAACCGCCAAGCTCCGTGCCGAACAGCAGGGTCGCCAGCATCAGGAGGACGGCTACGCCTAAAATCAGCATCCGAATGCTTTTCGAGCGGTTCAAATCCCGTAGGAACCAGCACAGCAGGAAAAAGAGCACCACGCCCATGATGATGCAGATAAGCTGCTTCATGACGTTTCCAGTGTGGACCGCGGTCATGGCAAGGCTGAGGGTGGAAAGGAAAAACGCAATGGTTTCCATCTCAAAGGCCACTCGCTGGAAGGAGCGAAGCACGAGAAAATAAACCCACATGACAGCGCACAATCCTACGATGGACACTGGAACGCTGGCTGGGCAGTCCTCGCCTAAAGCGACTTTAAATTGGATAATCGTCATCAGTTGGAAAATCGTCAGCGCAATGAGGGACGTCCAGGGGGAAACCGGCCTGCTTTTTTGCTTTCGCTTTTCGATGTTTTCATTTTTTTCCCGCAGGCTCACGGGGATGAGCGTAAAATTCGCACCGCCCAAAGTGAGCACGTCCCCCGGTTTGATGGGCATGGGCTTTTTCACCCGCTTGCCGTTGACATAAGACCCATTTTTGGATTCCAGGTCGTTGTACGTCCAATTCCCGCGAGCGTCCCGTACCAGCGTCCCATGGTTTCGGGAAACGCTCCGCAGGTTCACGACGATATCTGCGCTGGAAGCGCGCCCGATGACGTTTTCCCAGTGCTTCAGCGGAGTGGATGAACCGTCCGGCCCACCGATGTATGCCCATATTTCAGAAGGATTTTTTGCCTGTAGCAGCGATTTGATCGATTTTATCAGGATAAAAATGGCGAGAAAAACAAAGACCCATCTGGCGACCGCCGTGTAATAAGGTCCCATGGCAGCCAACGTATCCATGCATGCTCCTCCTTTCCGTTTGAACATATTTTGAACATAAACATATAATCAAGATTCACAATGGAAGTTCACGATTCAACGAGCGCTGCTTTACGGCAACGCCGCATCGATCCATGTGTTCAGTATAACACACTTTGGCAGGTTTTCGTGTACATTTCATGGAATTTTAAGAATGAAGGAGGATCAAGGCAGAATTCTGGACGACAGCCCCATTGGCAGGGAAAGAAGCTCAATGTATCGCTGTAAGCCCTATAGGTTCGTATATACGACAATCCGTGGAAAATCAACGGCGATTGCGTTTTCAGGGCATTTTTCAGACATGCCCCAGGACAAAAATGTCCGGCTTCGCATAAACTATAGGGAGTCTGCGCTTTTCGCAGGTTCTATCGTATGTTTGCGCCGGGCATATCGTCAGCGGTATGTTCGGAATATCGACAAAGCCTGCTGCTGAAACCAAATCGGTAAAGCCGACTTCGTTGTTCCTCGGCAGACCACTATCACTCGATGGAGGAAAAGGCTGAAACCAAATCGGCAAAGCCGACTTCGTTGTTCCGGGAATGCGGGGAGAAACAAACAAAGTGCGCCGATGCAACGGAGACGGCAGCGATGGCTTTGTTCGTTCTAAGGAGGCCGAAAAAATGACATTTCAATATTTGATTTACCCGTTTAAAACAATGGGCATCAGTCAGACTTACAATGGCGACTACAGCCATCGGAAATACAGCACCGGCAACAGAAAGGATTATCCCATCGATGAAGCCGGAGCGGACACGGGCAGGGATTATATGTATGCGCCTGCGGACGTAGTAGTAAAGCGCATTTACGGCAGGGGCAACTCCAGGCAGCCTAATACGGTTTGGCTGCAAACCAGGAAAAAAGTCATCACGCCCATCGGGATTTACTATGTGACAGGCAGGATGACCCATATGAACGACAGCGACATCAAAAATCTGTATGTGGGCCAGGTGTTCCGCGCCAGGGAAAAGATGTTCCGGGAAGGGATGGACGGAGGAGCCACGGGCAACCACATTCACATGGCGTGGGGCATCGGGAAATACAAAAGCCCCGGTTGGCTGGCAAACGACAAGGGCGCTTATGTGCTGACTACCACAGGCAGCAACAAAAAGCCCCAGCAGCTTTTTTTCGTGGATCGAAATTTCACAAAGATCAGGAGCAGCAGAGGCTTGAAATTCAAAACAAAGCCATCGAAGAAAACGCGCTATGTCAACACGCCGGGCAGCAGGCTCAACGTGCGAAAATCCTACAGCATCAAATCCAAAGTCGTAAAGCAATTGAACAACAACGCAAAAGTCACCGTTTATGCGACCCGCAAGGGCTGGTGCCTCATTGGAGTGGGACGATGGGTGCCGTCAGGGTATTTGAAAACGAAAAAATAGCGGGGCGTCTATCGTTGGCGCTAACGGATGGAGATTTGCTTCCGAATTATGGAATGCAAGTAACTCTGGTACGGCAAAGCGAATACGCTCCAGCAAGGCATCGAATGGACCGGATTCTAAAACAAGACCAGGAATGTCATCGCTTGTGGCGGTTCACACATCGGCTTCATCGTTCCAACTTAAGTTTACAACGCATTCCATGAAGAAACACCCCCTGCTATTTCATATATGCGTAAAAAAGAAATCGCTGAAATCGCAGGCATCAACAGGAGCACCTTTTACCAGCATTTTGTCGATATCTACGATATCCTGGAAATGGAAGAATTTCTGCGGCTCGCCAATCGCATTGCTTCCCATGGCGTGCCTGCCGCTTTGTGGGGACTACCAGTCTGACATAGCGGCAGCATAGGCTTGCCGCACAGTTTTAATACAGCAAAATGCTCTACAAATGCTTTTCACTGTGATATGTGATACAATGAAACAAAAGAGTGAAAGGGAGTTGATATTGTGGCTCAAATTAGTTTGCGCCACGTTGCGCCACGGAGGAAAAACTGCCAAAATTTATGATATGCCTTGCCTTTCAGCTAAAATTAGGATAAAATTGATTTGTAACTTGTACTTCATAACTTAGGAAGAGGTGTTTAAAATGGACAGAGAACAGTTAAGAACAGCATTGCCTGAAATCAAGACAGCGTTGCCGGGGCCAAAGGCGAAGGCGATCATCGCGAGGAGGGAAGCCGCGATGCC
>CAZVBL010000042.1:0-20380 GCA_964625475.1 uncultured Zhenpiania sp.
TCATCAGCTTATAATAAGCGGTTTAGGTTGCCCAAGGGAGAACTTCATTCCCAATATTTATTCTAACTCTTTACCCATCTTGTGTCAATCGCTGCTTAACGCAACATCCAATATTTTATAAGGCATTTATGATAATGCCTTTACAAACCACAAGAGAAAATGCCTCAAGTGTGGTAAACTTACCTCGGGGATGCCCTTTTCAAAGGGCGTCCCCAAGAACGGGAAAAGAATGCGACGCACCAAAGCCCGGATCGATTCCGAGGCTAATGTTTCAAATATTTTGGGATATTTTCATTTTTGCTTGACACTACTCTTGACAAAATCAGACGTTGACGTGACGTTGAACACGTATGCCCACATGCGATATGAAGATGCGAAGAAAGAGATGAAAAGGATGCGCATGTGCTGAATTTACTAAAAATTGGGATCAAAATGCGCAAATTTACACAGGAACCATGCCAAAAAATGAACCTTGTAAAACGTTGAAAAACCAACGAAGGCACCGATTTTACGAGAAGGGGAACAAAAATTTGTAGTTTTTGTAAAGAAATTGTCAAATCGTTGACATAAAAAGGGCAATGCGTTAAACTTTACGTGAAAATGATTAAAGCTTAGGGAATTTTATTAAGAACAGGAGCAAAACATGATGGCAATAAGGACAAGCAGCAAATGGTTAGCCGCAGCGACTGCATTGTGCCTGTTTCTGGCCGTTTTTGCCGTGACACCGGCCATGGGCGGCGCAGATGCGCATGCTGCCACGAAAAAAGGCGTTGTGAAAACCGACATCCTGACGGTGCGCAGCGATGCGGGGACAAGCTATAAAAAGCTGGGGTCTTTGGCAAAGGGAAAGACCGTAACCATCAAGGGCACCAAGAAAACAAAAAAGGGCGCGAAGTGGTACAAAATCAAATTCAAGTCGAAAAACGGCTATGTGATGGCTAAATATGTAAAATTAAAGGCAGCGTCAAAATCGACCCTTGGAAAGATTAAAGCATATTCGCCAGCCAAAACAGGAACTGTCAAGGCAGGTCCACTCAATGTCCGGAAAAACGCAGGAACCGGATATAAGAAAGTTGGAAGCTTGAAAAAGAAAGCGGCCGTTACCGTAACAGGGGAACGGTTGGCGAAGAACAAGGCAAAGTGGTACAGAATCAAAGCCGGAAGCCAATCAGGCTATGTCCTGTCAAACTACATAACATTAAAGGCGACGGCATCTACAGGCTCTAAGTTAGATGGATCCAGTTTGAGCACCAATCAATTTGAGACATGGATGACCCAGCAGGGATTCCCAGCCAGCTACAAGAGCAAGTTGCGGACATTGCACCAAGCGCATCCGGAATGGATCTTCAAAGCGCAGAACACGGGGTTGGATTGGATCAGCGCATTATCGAAGGAAATGAAAATCGGCATCAACCTGGTGGAACCAACTTCTCCAAGTTCCTGGAAATCGACGGCCTCAGGTGCGTATAACAGCAAAACCGGAACATATACGACGTTTGACGGCAGGTGGAACGCAGCATCCAAGGCCATTGTCGCTTATTACATGGATCCGAGGAATTTCCTGAACGAAACGTCAGTTTATCTGTTCTTGGATCACAATTTCGATGAGGCTTCCCAGTCAACAGAAACGATCCAGAACATCGTTTCCAGGAACAGCTGCTTTATGAACACCACCAGCTATATCAACAAGCTGTACAAAGCGGGCACAAAATCCAAGGTGAACCCGAATGTGATTACGGCCATGGTGATTCAGGAGCAGGGTTGGAAAGGCGGCACTGGACTGATTTCCGGCACCTATTCTGGCTACAAAGGCATTTACAACCACTTTAATATCGGAGCATATACGGCCAATGGCATGACTGCCACGCAAAGAGGCTTGTGGTGGGCCAAGGGAGCGGGAACCGGTGCCACTACCTACGGCAGACCCTGGACTTCCATCCAGAAGTCCCTGACCGGGGGCGCAAAGTACTATGCCAGCAATTATGTGGCTAACGGGCAGTATACATACTATACGAAAAAATTCAACGTGACGAACGGGTTGGATGCGGTCGCCACCCATCAGTACATGACCAATGTTTCCGGCGGCACCAGCGAGGGAAAGATTGTGTGGTACGCTTATGAATCGGGCAGCTATCCCATCACGTTCCATATCCCGGTGTTCAGCGGAATGCCCAGCAGCCCATGCGCGATGCCCCAGTAAAAGGCGCAATGAACGCAACGAAGGAGAAGCGATGAGAAGAAAAATGAGATTGTGCATGGTAGCGGTTTTGCTATTGTCAGCCTTGCTTCCCGCAGCCGCCTTTGGCGCATCTTCCAGCGTTTCCATGTCAGTGGATGGTTCTGCGGATCTGGGACAAACCGTTACGGTGACGGTCACTTACAAAGGGAACGCTTTGGGCTATGCCAATGGGCAGCTGACTTATGACAACAGCAAGCTGCAGTATTTGTCCGGCGGCAGCAGTCAGGGGGACGCAGGGTTGGTGGAACTGAAGGCTTATGCCAGCGATGCTGCTGGAAAGCTGCCTTTTCGCGTGAAGTTCAAGGCCGTGGGTTCCGGGAACGCTGGCTTGAAGCTGGAAACCCTGGAAACCCAGAACCTGGATGGCGATCAGGACATGGGGCGACCCTCTGCCAGCAAGACGGTCAAAATCGCAAGAACTTCGACCACAGAACCTGTGGAACCCACAAGGAAATCGACATCGGATGAAACTACTGTGGAAACCACCCAAGCGGCAACCGCTGCGGCGCCTACGGAAGGGGAAACCACCCAGACGGACGGCCAAAAGATGGAGGAAGAGCAGGAACCGGCCGGCGGCATCAGCTATCCATGGATAATTGGGATTGCGGCAGTGACATTGATTTTGATCGTTGTTGTTGCCGTGGCTCTGAAGAGAAAGAAATCGCAAAAGCCATGACGAGGGAAAAAGAAGGGGAAACCCTCAGTTCCCCAGGTTTCCCGTTTCCCATATGCTATATGGTTGCTTTTGTCATTTCAGGTTTTCCGGATTCAGGCTTTCCAGCTGCGGCACGATGAAAATGCCGTCCTTTCGGATGAGAACGTCGTCAAAATAGATTTCTCCACCGCCGTATTCCGGGCGTTGGATCATGACCAGATCCCAGTGAACCGCAGACTTGTTTCCATTAAAGGCGTCTTCGTAGGCCGCTCCTGGCGTCAGGTGGAAGCTCCCTGCGATTTTTTCATCAAAGAGGGTGTCCTTCATGGGATGGAGAATATAAGGGTTTACCCCCAGTGCAAATTCCCCAAAGCAACGGGCGCCATCGTCCGTGTCCAGCAGTTCATTGATTCGGCGATTGTCATTGGCCGTTGCTTTGACGATTTTTCCGTTTTTCACTTCAAAGACGATGTTTTCATAGGTGAACCCCTGTTCCTCGGATGGCGTATTGTAAGAAATGGTGCCGTTCATGGACGCTCGCACAGGAGCCGTGTAAACTTCGCCGTCGGGAATGTTGCACTCGCCGCCGCACTTGATGGCAGGAATGCCTTTAATGGAAAAGGTCAGATCCGTGCCAGGTCCTTTGAGCCGCACTTTGTCAGTTTTTTCCATCAAGTCCACCAGCGAATCCATGGCCTTGCTCATTTTTGCATAATCCAGGGTGCAGACATCGAAGTAAAAATCTTCAAATGCTTCCAGGCTGGTATTGGCCAGTTGTGCCATGGAATCGTTTGGGTATCGCAAAACCACCCATTTTGTCTCATTTACTCGCCAATCCAGGGCAGGACGGGTCAGCTTGCTGTACATGTTTAGCTTTTCAGAGGGTACGTCTGCCAACTCGGAAGCGTTGTTTCCGGCTCTTACGGCAATGTAGGCCTGCATGCCCTTCATTTGTGCCAGCTGGCATTCGTTCATGAACTGGATCTGCGCTTCTTCGCATCCCAGCATGATTTCCCGGCTGATGGCGGAGTCCCGGATTTCCACATAAGGAAAGCCGCCGGTGGCATAGGCTTCTTTGATGATTTGGCGGATCAGAGGTTTGCAGCTCGCCCCCTCGTAGCTGATGAGGATGTTTTCGCCCTTCTGCAAGTCGCAGGAGTAATGCACCAGAAGATCCGCTAGTTTTTTTATTCGCATATCCATGATAGGAATGTCCTCCTGTGTTGAAATGGCTTGTACCATGTCGATTCAAACGAGCCAGCGGCACAAGCGATTGTGAAACGGTTCCTGTTTATTGTACCACGGATCCCGCCTAAGATACAGGGCTTTTCTGTTTTATCGATGCAGGAAATACCGATTCCGATCGCAGGGGGATATCTGCGCACCTATGACGTTCCAACTCGCCTTGTCCGTTGCGATCCGTTTTGCCAGCAACAAAGAAACGCTGGACAAAGGGAAGCAAAAGCCTGCCGCTGCCATGTAATCGGCGAGTCCGAATTTGTAATAGGGGGAAAAGTTGGTTGCGTTCAAAGCCAAGGGAGGGTAAAATGAGAGATATGGTGTGAAGCATGCGTCGAAAAACGAAAGGAGGGGTCATGAGTGGTACTCGTTGCGTGCGTGGATGACAATATGGGCATGATGTTCAACAAAAGGCGGCAGTCCCAGGACCGAGTCGTGAGGGCGGATATCCTGAAAGAAGTAGGAAAGGGAATTTTGTGGATGAACGCCTATTCCTATGGGCAATTCGCTTCCATGAAAGATGAGAGGGCCAAAGGCATCAAGGTGGACGAGGATTTTTTCCAACGTGCGGGGGCGGAGGACTGGTGCTTTGTCGAAAACCTCAGCTTGCTGCCCTATGAAGCCGAGATCCGCAAAATCCTGCTTTATCGCTGGAACCGGAAATATCCTGCGGACCTTCGCTTTGACATCCCCCTGGAGGAACACGGATGGAAGGAGGCAGATGTGCGGGAGTTTGCGGGTCATTCCCACGAAAAAATAACAAAGGTGGTTTATGTAAGATGAAAAAAAGAGGTTCCATATGCCTGGCGCTGCTTTTGTCGATATGCATGTTGGGGGCAGGCTGCTCGTTAGATGCGGGACAGGAAACCGATGGCGCAGGTGCGCAAACAGATGCGCAAATGGAGAGCGAGGCGCTGGGTGCATCGGGGGATGGCACCCATGCGCTGGATGAAGTTCCCCAGTATTCGGGTGAGCCGTATGCGATCATCGATGACAATGCCCCCGGCTTTGAGGAGCAGGACTTGACGACGAAGTCCTTTGAATCCTACAGCGATTTGGACAGCCTGGGAAGGTGCGGCACCGCCTATGCGAACATCGGACTCGATTTGATGCCCACAGACCAGCGCGGCAGCATCAACCAGGTGAAACCTTCCGGCTGGCACAGCGTGCAGTACGATATTGTGGAGGGCGATTCCCTGTACAATCGCTGCCACCTCATTGGATACCAGCTTACGGGGGAAAATGCCAATGAAGAAAACCTGATTACCGGAACGCGCGCCATGAATGTAGACGGCATGTTGCCCTTTGAAGACATGGTAGCGGACTATATCAAGGAAACGGAGAACCACGTCCTTTATCGGGTGACGCCTGTGTTCCATGGTGATGATCTGTTGGCGAGCGGCGTGCAGATGGAGGCTCAGTCCGTGGAAGATCAGGGGGAGGGCATTTCCTTCAACGTATATGTGTACAACAACCAGCCGGGCGTTTCCATCGATTACGCCACAGGCGACAGCAGGCTCTCAGGGGCAGGAACCGAAGGAGCGGATGGGGATGGTGAAAATGCCGCTGCCAGCGATCAGAGGACAGGCAAAGGGAAAGAAGCAAAAGCCAAAAGCGAGGCGCAGTCGTATGTTTTGAACACCAATACAAAAAAGTTCCATCAGCCGGATTGCCCCAGCGTAAAAGACATGAAGGCATCCAACAAAAAGAAGGTTACAGGTACGCAAAGCCAATTGGAGCAACAGGGGTATGAGCCGTGTGGAAATTGCATGCAATGAGTTTTTTGGAAATCGGGGAAGTAGGGCAGCGAAAGGCCAAAGGTTCGAGCAAACTGGGAAACAAGCCCGGAATGAAATAGACCTTCCAATGGAAACGGATCATCGTTTTGGCTGGGCGCTTTTCGCTTGAAAAAAACAAGGAACGAAACCATAACGAAAGAAAGGAAAGAATACCATGGTACGGATTGAACAATTGACAGTTGACGGACAAGCAGTGCAGGGCGTTGGGGTGATGCGGCCGGGAGGAGAAGGACACCCCAATCTGTTGATGCTTCTGTGCAAGCGCGGATATATCATGTGTGGGTATCTCAATCAGTCTACGGCTGAGGCTGTGGGAGATGCGGCGGCAGTCGTAAGCGGCAGCGATTTTGAAGAACTTTTGAAAAATTCGGTCAAAACCGTGACCCCGGAGGCCGAACAGTTGGGCGTGACAATCGGTATGACAGGGGCAGAGGCTGTTTCCAAATTAAACCGATGATCGCTGGAAACTGATTTCATAATCCCATGCCTCAATAAAAACCGGCAAGGATCCTTCAATGCGACCTTGCCGGAAAAATATAATCCTATATTTATTTTAGAAAATCGTTACTTAAATCATTAATCATTCCATTTTCCATTGACTGGGTTGGTCAACCAGGCTGCGCTTGCTTCTCAGCGGCAGACCTTGTTGCTGTTTGAAATCGCGTTTCAAGCATGCGCAAAGAACTCCGTGAACAAATTTCCGTCATCGATAGAAAAATTTTCAGGAAGATTTCATAGAAAACACGGGGAATTTATTGTAAAATAAAAAAAGCACTGGGAAAAGGAGTACATGGAATCTATGATAATAGAAAAGAAGGACAATTTCCGCTTGGATGAAACATCGGTACCGGCTGCCCTGCGGCCCTTGATGGGGGATTTTCAGAATTTCGTTTTGCTTCGCAATACATATCATGCGGCAATTCGGGAGGTAAGCACAAAGCTAGAGATACTGGATGACGAATTTCGCGTGCGTTACGACTACAATCCCATCCATCATATGGAGTGTCGGTTGAAATCACCTCAAAGCCTTTTTGAAAAGCTGGAGAGAAAGGGGCTGGAGATCCACATGGGATCCATCTATCAGATTACCGATATGGCAGGGATTCGGGTGATTTGCAATTACATCGATGATGTTTACGCAGTCGCTTCGTTGCTCCTGCAACAGGACGATGTGAAACTGCTGCGAAGGACGGATTACATAAAAGAGCCGAAGGAGAGCGGCTACAGGAGCCTCCATCTGGTGGTGCAGATTCCAGTATTCCTTTCGGACAAGACGGAGCTGGTGCCAGTGGAGATCCAGCTTAGGACCATCGCCATGGACACATGGGCCAGCTTGGAACACGAGCTGAAATACAAACGGGAGGGGGACATTACGCCGGAGGAGGAGGAAGAACTGAAAGTCTGCGCCAGAACCCTGGCAGCGGTAGACCTTAAGATGGAACAGATACACAAGGCATTGTGACCGGGGATTTCCCTGAGTCCACTGCGTACAGGCCGCAACCGGATTTTTCGTCATGACAGCCACGACAGGAGAAAGCAACCTTTGCAAAACAAGAAGGCGGCGTGAAAACGGCAAGCCTGCCAATCCGATTTTTGCTGTCACGGCAAGCGAATTCACCCATTTTTTTCTTGCAATTTCAATGGGCTTGTAGTATAGTTATCCATGGTTTCGCCTGCTTGGCAGAAGGAACCAAAAATTTAATTCAAATACGCACACCGTACCGCTCGAAGGATGGTGCCGGCCAGGCCGGTTTTCTTTGGGAAACATACGGTGGAGGCAGAAAACCAGGAGGAAACGACATGGCAGTAATTTCAATGAAACAATTGCTCGAAGCAGGCGTCCACTTCGGACACCAGACAAGAAGATGGAACCCGAAGATGGCTCCGTACATTTTCACGGAAAGAAACGGCATTTACATTATTGATCTGCAGAAAACCGTGAAAAAGATTGAAGAGGCCTATGACTTCATGAAAGAAGTGAGCGCATCCGGGAAACCGATTCTGTTCGTAGGCACGAAAAAGCAGGCGCAGGCCGCAATCGTGGACGAAGCACAGAGATGCGGACAATACTATGTGAACCAAAGATGGCTGGGTGGAATGCTGACAAATTACAAGACTATTTCTGCCAGAATCAAGCGGCTTCGCGACATTGAAACCATGGAAGAGGATGGAACCTTTGAAAAGCTTTCCAAAAAAGAAGTAGGCAAGCTGCGTCTGGAACATGAAAGACTGGAAAAATTCCTGGGCGGCATCAGAGATATGAAGGGCATGCCGGGAGCAGTTTTCGTCGTTGATCCAAAGAAAGAAAAAATTGCGGTTAGAGAAGCGAGAATCCTTGGAATCCCAATCGTGGGCGTTGTGGATACGAACTGTGATCCCGATGACGTGGATTACATCATTCCTGCCAACGATGACGCAATCCGTGCGGTAAAGCTGATTGCGGGAAAGATGGCAGATGCTGTGATCGAAGCAAACCAGGGTGAAAGCTTTGACGAAGGAGAGACGGAAGGATCCGCAGAGGCAGCCGAGCAGGAGGTACCTGAGGAAGAAGCTGCCGCAAAGGCAGAAGGGGAAGAAGAAACCACGGAAGAATAATCGAGGAGGACAGATAGAATGGCTGTAACGGCACAATTAGTAAAAGAACTGCGGGAACGGACAGGCGCAGGCATGATGGACTGCAAAAAAGCCCTGGTAGAAACGGATGGAGACATGGAAAAGGCCATTGACCTGCTGCGGGAAAAGGGCTTGTCAAAGGCGGCGAAGAAAGCGGGAAGAATCGCTGCCATGGGTCTTGTGAAAACCGCTTTCTCAGCGGACGGCAAATCAGCGGCAATCGTAGAAGTGAACTCGGAGACGGACTTTGTTGCCAAGAACGAAGATTTTGTCAGTTTTGTAGAAACGCTGGCAAAGATGGCATTGGAAAACGATGCGCCTGACATGGACGCATTTATGGCGTTGCCCTATGAGGGCGAAGGCACTGTGAAGGATGCACTGAACAATAAAATCGCGACCATCGGTGAAAATATGAACATCCGCAGATTCCAGAAGTTGGCCACCCCAGGCGTTGTTTACACAGGATACGTCCACGGCGGCGGCAGCATCGGCGTCATCGTTGGACTGGAAACGGAGGCTGCGGCGGAAGAAATCGCAGAAACAGGAAAGGACGTGGCGATGCAGGTGGCATCCATGAGCCCAAAGTTCCTGGACGAGTCCCAGGTTGATCCTGCATGGCTGGAATCCGAAAAGGAAATCGCCAGGCAGCAGTTGCTCAACGAAGGAAAGCCTGAAAAGATGCTGGAAAGAATCATCCCCGGCAAGGTGAAGGCAATCTTCAAAGAAGTGTGCCTGGTGGATCAGAAGTTCGTCAAGAACAGCGACCTGACCGTAAAACAGTATGTGGATCAGGCTGGAAAAGATCTGGGCAAAGACATGAGAGTGGCAGAAATGGTTCGCTTTGAAGTAGGCGAAGGCATTGAGAAAAAGGAAGAAGACTTTGCTGCGGAAGTAGCGGCTCAGCAAGCTGCTGCGGCAAAGAAATAGACAGCCCGATCCCCATGAGGAACGATTGAACGATTCCTGATAAAAACATGACGATAAGACCCTTGAACGATGTTGGCCTGCCAAGCGGTTCAGGGGTCATTTTGTACGAGGAGGAACAGATGATGAATGTGCTGGTTGTCGTGGATATGCAAAATGACTTCATCGATGGCGCATTGGGAACGAAAGAGGCCGTTGCGATCGTCCCTGCGGTCGTGAAAAAAATCAAGGACTTTGACGGGACGGTCCTGTATACGCGGGATACGCATCAATCCAATTATATGGATACGCAGGAAGGGAGGAACCTCCCCATCCCGCATTGTATCGAAGGAACTGATGGTTGGCAGCTTCAGCCGGACGTCGCAGCACTGGTTACGCAGGAACCCATTGACAAACCGACCTTTGGGAGCGTTGCGCTTGGCGAAGAACTTGTCCGAATGGACGGCACGGAGCGGATTGAGCGTATCACGCTTGTTGGATTGTGTACGGATATTTGCGTCATTTCCAATGCGATGCTCATAAAGGCTTTCCTGCCGGAAGTGCCGATCCAGGTAGATGAAACGTGTTGTGCGGGGGTGACGCCGGAAAGCCACAAACTGGCATTGGAGGCCATGAAAGCATGCCAGATACAGATCGTTTAGGAAATTTCATGATGCGTGGCAAGGGGGGGGATGAAGACGTTTTCCTGGACAGGCCAAGCCGCCAGCCCAAGAAAACGTCCGCACTCCCCACTGTGGAATTTACTCTGGGATTCTTGATAAATTTTCTTGCAAATCCCCTTGAAACCATGAAAAATATATGGTAACATAACCAAGTACGATGAACGAGATGGTAAGCAGCAAGAGTGGGCAGAACCCACTCTTTCATTATGTTGCCCGTATCCCAGGCGCGGATGGTGCAGAGGTGAAGAAATGGCAAAAAAACAGGTAAAAGAAATCGTAGAAGAACTGTTGCAGGATTTTTTGGCAGAGAACGGCTACGAATTGTACAATGTGGAATTTATAAAAGAAGGCAGGGACTGGTTTCTCCGAGTTTATGTAGAGAAAGCCCAGGAAGGAGAACAATCCTGGATTGGCGTGGAAGATTGCGAAAAAATCAGTCGTTTCCTGAGCGAAAGGCTGGATGAGGCCGACCCCATTTCACAGAACTATTACTTGGAGGTTTCCTCGCCAGGGCTGGATCGGGCGTTGTCAAAAGAAGAACACTATCTTCGGTTTACAGGAGAAAGGGTAGAGGTCAAACTTTACGAACCGATAGATGGCAGGAAACGGATAGATGGCATCTTGGAGGGCTTTCGGGATGAGACTGTTTTTGTGATGGATGAAACGAACAAAACATGGGAACTGCCGTTGCGGCAGATTGCCAAAACAAAGCTCGCATACTGCCCTGTTGACCGTTGAACAACCACACTTGGCTATCTGTCCGATTGCTGTGTCCAATTTCCTGGTCACAGCTGGCTGTTGCGCCATCGAACATTTGTTTTGCATAGGAACGACATCCTGTGCGGGTTTTGTCAAATGTCAACATGTCGGCACGCTGGCAGCCCTTTCCCAATCAGGTAGGAAATCGCGACAAAGTCCATTGCTGAAAGAGAATCGGCATAGCCGACTTTGTTCCAATGAAGGAGGAAGAACAAAAATATGAACAGAGAATTTATAGACGCAATCGATGCGCTGGAAAAAGAAAAGGACATTTCCAAGGATATTCTCATAGATGCCATCGAATCGGCACTGGTATCAGCTTACAAAAAGAATTATGGCACTTCTCAGAACGTGCGCGTCAATATCGACCGGGAAGAGGGGGACATTGACGTGTTCATGCAGAAAGACGTAGTAGAAGAAGTGGAAGATGATATGATCGAAATTTCTCTGGAAGAAGCCTTGGAAATCGATCCCAGGTACGAGGAGGGAGATGTGGTGGAATACCAGGTCACGCCAAGGGACTTTGGGCGAATTGCCGCACAGACTGCCAAACAGGTGGTCGTCCAGCGAATCAGGGAAGCAGAGAGAAGCATGATTTTTGACGATTACATCACCAGACAAGGGGAAATCATAACGGGAGTCGTCCAGCGGATCAGCAACGAGACGATTTTCATCAACATTGGAAAGGCAGAAGGCATCCTGGCGGCAACGGAGCGAGTGCCGGGGGAAAGATACGATGTGAACGATCGGATCAAAGTTTACATCATGGACGTGAAAAAAACGACAAAGGGACCGCAGGTGTTCCTGTCCAGATCCCATCCGGGACTGGTAAAGCGGTTGTTTGAACTGGAAGTTCCAGAAATCGAAGACGGCATTGTGGAAATCAAAAGCATTGCCAGGGAGGCTGGATCCAGGACAAAGATTGCCGTTTACACAGAAGATGAAACGGTGGATCCAGTGGGAGCCTGCGTTGGAACGAGAGGGATTCGAGTTCAGAGCATCGTAGATGAACTGTTCGGCGAAAAAATCGATATCATAACATGGAGCGATGAGCCGGAAACGCTCATTAGCAATGTTCTCAGCCCGGCAAAGGTCGAAAGGGTCATCGTAAATGAGGAAGACAAAGCGGCGACCGTCATCGTTCCCGATTACCAGCTGTCCCTGGCCATTGGCAAGGAAGGGCAGAATGTCAGGCTGGCCGCCAAGCTATGCGGATGGAAAATCGACATCAGGAGCCATACAAGGTACTTTGAGGAAGGGGACACCGCAGTTGAACCTGAGGATGAACTGGAATACGAGGAAGATTTGGAAGCGGCTTACGAAGATGAGCTGGAATATGAGGACGAAGCCATAGAAGAATATGACGATGAGGCGGAATCCGAAAACGAATTCACAGAACGCCAGGATGAGGCAGAATACGGTGAACCGATAGAGGAATGCGACG
The DNA here is from genome assembly GCA_964625475.1 of uncultured Zhenpiania sp. Lineage (GTDB taxonomy): Bacteria > Bacillota > Clostridia > Peptostreptococcales > Anaerovoracaceae > Hominibacterium. The sequence continues at coordinate 12,335 of CAZVBL010000042.1, forward strand.
ATGAGGCGGAGTACGAAGGTGAGTCGGCCGAAGGCTGCGGCGATGAGATGGAATCCGAAAGTGAGCCGAAGGAAGCGCATAGCGATGAAGTGGAATCCGAAAGCGAGATGGGATGGGAATCCGAAAGCGAGATAGCGGATGCGGATGGATTCCAGCCGGGGGAGGACCCGGAACAAGAATTGGAAGCAGAACCGGAAGAAGAACCGATGCTGCAGCATGCGGACGACTCAGGGGAGGAGAACGTCGAAATTGAAGAATAACCAAAAAAAGGGCACCAAAAAGATACCCATGCGACGATGCGTAGGATGCATGGAGTCAAAACCAAAAAAAGAACTGATTCGAATCGCAGGATACGAGGGCGCCGTGACCTTGGATCCTACTGGAAAAGCAAAAGGAAGAGGCGTTTATCTTTGCCCCAGCAGCGACTGCCTGGAAAAGGCAAAAAGGAAAAGGGCACTTGCCAGAAGCCTGGGAATGGAGATCGATTCCGGACAGATGGAGCAATTGTTTGAGGACATCGCAGGATATGAGAAGTAAGCTGCATAGTTACATGGGATTTGCGAAAAAATCCCGAAACCTGCTGGCAGGGTACAACACGTGCGTGCTGGCCATGAAGAAAAAGAAAGTCAAATTATTGATTGTTGCTGAGGACATATCGGAGAGCACGAGAAACAAAATAGAAAAAGAAGCAAAGAAACATCAGGTGCCCTGCAGAGTGTATGGGAAGAGCGAAGCATTGTCACAGATGGCAGGAACCGGAGTGAGATCCATCTTTGGAGTCACGGATCAGAACTTTGCAAAAGTTATTTTAAAAGAAATCGACAAGGATGGATGAACGGAAAAGGAGGAGGTCAACTATGAAAATACATGAACTGGCCAAACAACTGGATATGGATTCAAAAGATGTGTTGGAAAAAGCCCAGTTGATGGGGATCGAAGCCAAAGACAAAAACAGCACATTGGAGGATCTGGACGCCACTGCGGTAAAAAATGCGATTTTGCGGGGCAAAAGCGGAGCGGAAACAAAAATTGTGAAAGCGATGCCGAAAAAGAAGGAACAAACTGCAGCGAAAAAAGCAAAGATAGAGGAGCCTAAGATAACGGTAAAGGCTGCCAAGATTGCCATCCCGCTGCAGCCAAAAGCGCCAAAGCCGCACCCGACCAAACAGGGGGAGAGGACAGTGACGCAAAAACCACCCATTGGGAAACCAGTCGTTTCCAAGGATTTGGAAAACAGGCCAAGGCCACCTGTAGGAAAGCCTGTTATTTCCAAAGAATTGGAAGAAAGAGGAAGAAAGACACAGGGCGCACAGCCCCGGTCTGCCGCAACCCCCTCCAATGCGCCGAAGCCAGCAACAAAGTCCATAGAAAAAGAAGAAAAAGCGACAAGAGAAGCGAAGACGATAAAACAAAAGGCAGAGGAAGCAGTGCCAAAGAGCAAAAGGGCAGAGAAACCGCAGTCGGGAAAGACGTCAGCCAAGCCTGTCATTCGTCAGGAACGGCTGAAAATCATTAAGACGGCCTCCGAAGTACACGAAGAAGAACGGATTGCCAGGGAAAAAAGGGAGAAAGCCGCAGCAGCAAGGGCAGCAGAAAGAAAGGCCTCTGGTGAACGGAGCGATCGTCCCCAGCGCAGGGACAACAGAGATCGGGATGGGGGCAGAAGCGGTCGGAGAGACAGGGACGGCAGCAGGCAAAAGCGATGGAACAGCGGCCAGGGCAGTCAGGGAGGCCAAGGTGGCAACCGACCTGCCAGGAAAGACAGGACCTCCGAAACCATCATGGAAAAGCCAGGTTCCCACAAAAAAGGAAACAAGGCAAAGGACAGAGAGCGGGATAAGTTCGCCAAGCTGGAACGGGGCGGCAAAAAAGGCGGCAGGCCGCAGCCCACTCGTTCCCTGGAAAAGAAAACCCGCGCGAAAAAGCAGAACAAACCGAAGCCAGCGCCGGAGCCGGAGGCGGAAGTTGCGCTGCCAGCCGGGACCATCGTCATCAATGTTCCGATTACCGTTGCCGGACTTTCTGAACAGATCCAGGTATCCGTTTCCAAAATCATCATGACGCTGATGAAGATGGGAGTCATGGCAAATGTGAACCAGAACGTGGATGAAGACACGGTCATGCTTTTGGCGGAGGAACTGGGCGTGAGCGTTGTGATCGGAAAAGTGGAGGATGAAGAGAAGGAAGAGGGGCTGGAAACATTCGAGGACAAAGAAGAAGATCTGCAGCCAAGACCTCCCATCATCACAGTCATGGGTCACGTTGACCACGGTAAAACATCCTTGTTGGATGCAATTAGGAAGACAAACGTCACGGCTTCCGAATCCGGCGGCATCACTCAGCATATCGGTGCCTCAGAGGTGGAAATCAACGGTCAGAAGATCGTGTTCCTGGATACGCCGGGACATGAGGCCTTTGCCGCAATGAGAGCGCGGGGAGCACATACGACGGATATCGCAGTCCTGGTGGTTGCGGCGGACGACAGCGTAAAACCCCAGACCATCGAGTCCATCAGTCATGCTAAGGCCGCAGGGGTTCCCATCATCGTTGCCATCAACAAGATGGATAAACCAGGGGCAAACCCGGACATGGTAAAGAAGGATCTGGCAGAGCAGGGCGTGTTGGTAGAGGACTGGGGCGGAGATGTGATCAGCGTGCCGGTTTCCGCAAAGACAGGAGATGGCATCGTAAACCTGCTGGAGATGATTTTGCTCCAGGCGGAAGTGCTGGAACTGAAAGCCAACCCGGACAGATTGGCCATGGGAACGGTTTTGGAAGCGAGGCTGGATAAGGCCAAAGGTCCGGTCGCCAGCCTGCTGGTGATGAACGGCACGTTGAAATCCGGCATGAGCGTAGTGGCGGGAACCTGTTCTGGGAAAATCCGCCTTATGACCAACCACAAGGGCGAAAAAATCAGATTGGCGAAACCGGCCACAGCCGTTGAAATCCTGGGACTTACAGACGTACCCCACGCAGGGGACGAGTTCAATGCGGTCAAAGAGGATCGCCTTGCCCGGGAAATTGCGGAAAACAGAAGGGAAAAGAAGCGGGAAGAAGTCCTGGCGAGGAACGCCAGCACCACGTTGGAAGAGTTGTTTTCCCAGATTCAGGAGGGCGAAGTAAAAGAACTGAACCTGATTGTCAAGGGAGATGTGCAGGGCTCCGTAGGTGCGATTGTTTCTTCCCTGGAAAAACTGTCTACAGAACATGTGCGGGTGAAAATCGTCCACACCGGCGTGGGCGCAGTGACAGAATCCGATGTGATGCTGGCCGGCACATCCGATGCCATCATCATTGGCTTTAATGTAAGACCCAGTGCCGCAGTTGCCGCTATGGCAGAACGGGACAATATCCAGATTCGAACCTACAGAGTCATTTACGATATCATCGATGATGTGGAAAACGCCATGAAGGGCATGCTGGAGCCTGAATTCAAAGAAGTGGTTCTGGGAACAGCAGAAATCAGAAACACTTTCAAGGTTCCCGGCATCGGCATCGTAGGGGGCGCATACGTCACAGACGGGAAAATCATGCGAAATGCGAAAATCAGGTTGGTTCGGGATGGAATCGTTGTCCACGAAGGAACCATCGCCTCCCTCAAGCGGTTTAAGGATGACGCACGGGAAGTCACCCAAGGATACGAATGTGGCATCGGCATCGAAAGCTACAACGACATCAAAGTGGACGATGTGATTGAATGCTTCCAGATGGAGGAAATCGAACGAGATTAGGAGACGCATATGAGAAAAGGACACAGGCCCCAGCGCCTGGGCGAAGAAATCAAAAAGATCATCAGTGACCTGCTTTTAAGGGAACTGAAGGATCCCAGGCTGAGTGGAGGAATGGTGAGCGTAACGGGAGTCAAAGTGACGACTGACGGCAGCTATGCCACCGTGTACCTTACCGTCCTGGGATTGGATCCAGCGCAGGAAAGCCAGGAAGAAATCAAGGAAAATGCGCTTGCGGCCATGCAGAGCGCAAAGGGATTGATACGAACGGAAATTGGAAAGCAGATCAAACTGCGACACGTCCCAGATTTGATCTTCAAGATGGATACGTCCATGGAATATGGGCGGCACATCGAAGAAATCATTCGGGAGTTGAAGCAATGACGAGGAGACGATGAAACAAAATAGCATACAGGAAATCGGGGAGCAGATTTTAAAGGCGCGATCCATCCTGCTGTTTCCCCATGACAATGCGGACGGGGACGCATTGGGTTCAGCGATGGCTCTTTGCCGGGCGCTGCGAAACGCAGGGAAGGAAGCGGCAGTCCTCATAGGCGAGAGGGTATCGGATTCCTTTGAGTTTTTGGATCAGGGTTATTTCACCCTTGACCCAAAACAGATTCCCGAACCGGATATTTGCATGTGCGTGGACTGTGGAGAAACATCCAGGTTTTCCAACCGGAAGGAAGCCTTTTTCCAGGGAAAGACCAGTATTTGCCTGGATCACCACGTCACATCGGAGCCTTTCGCCGATTACAACCATATCGATGGGAACGCCGCAGCCACGGCCGAGCTGGTGTACAAATTGATCCTGTCCATGGGACTGCCCATGGACAAAACCATCGGAGAAGCCCTCTTCACCGGAATTTGCACGGACACGGGCAATTTCCAGTACTCCAATACCACGAAAGAGACCCATTTGATTACGGCGGCGCTCTATGACGCAGGGATCGACCATGCGAAGGTGGCGGTGGAGCTTTACCAGAACACGCCTCTGGAAAAGTTTCGCATTGTGAACAAGGTGTTGGAAAACATGGAACTGCTGGCCGGCGGAAAGGCTGCGATCGCCCGCATGACCCAAGCCATGCTAAAGGAAACGGGTGCTTCCGCAGATGATGTGGATGGCTGCGCAGAAGCCTTGCGGGATATCAAAGGCGTGGAAGTGGCTGCCTTTGTCAAAGAATGGAAGGAACACGTCTGCAAGGTCAGCATGCGAGCCAAATCCACCGGCGATGTTGCGAAAATCGCCCGTGTTTTCGGCGGCGGCGGCCATGTGAAAGCGGCGGGTTGCACCTTGAACATGGATATCGAGGCGGCCTACGAAGAGATGAAAAAAACAATCGAGGAAAGTTTCAGGAAGGATTGACCTCTTGGAAAAAACAGGAATCATAAATGTGAACAAACCGGCGGACTGGACATCCCACGACTGCGTAGCGGTGATGCGGCGCATCTTGGGAATCAAACGGGTGGGGCATACAGGGACGCTGGATCCCATGGCCACCGGCGTTTTGCCCATCTGCGTGGGAACAGCTACCAGGATCATGGAGTATTTGGATTTGGATTTTAAAACGTATCGCTGCGAGATGCAGTTGGGTCTGGAATCGGACACCCTGGACATATGGGGAACCGTGACCGCAGAAAATGATCCATCGGGAATCACGGAGAAGGACGTTCGCAATGCCTTTCGTCCATTCAAAGGCATGATTGCGCAGGTTCCCCCTAAATATTCCGCCCTGAAAGTGAACGGGAAAAAATTGTACCAATATGCCAGGGCAGGAGAACCTGTGGAAATCAAGGCGAGGCAGGTGTTGATCCGAAACATGGATCTGGAACGCATAGACCTGGAACGCCATCGGATCGCCTGGACTGCGACTTGCTCCAAAGGGACATACATCAGGAGCATCTGCAGGGACGTAGGGCAGGTGTTGGGCTGCGGTGCGGTCATGACGGCTCTCGTCAGGACGGCCAGCGGCGCATTTCAGATCGAAAACGCAGTGGACATTCGTCAGCTTCGGGAAATGAACCGGGAAGATGCGGAAGGGCTGCTGCTCCCTCCCGATTATCCACTGGTGCATTTTGGGAAAGCATCGCTCGACAAGGCAGCCGCCTTGCGGTTCTGCAACGGTGGGCGCATCATCGCAAAAGAGGCGCAAATCCAGCGGGAACCGACCTACCGGGACACGGAACCTCCCATCCCGGTGCGGAGCCAATATCGAAGCGCATACAACCTTTATTTCAGTGAGAACGGACGGGAACTGTTCCTAGGGGTGGCCTTTTACGATGACAGATGCGGCGAGTTCGTGGCGGACAAAGTATTACAGAGGGTAGAGCATGAAAATTTTCAACTTACTTGAGGAAATCGGAAGCGACATAGAAAAAACGGTGGTGGCCCTGGGCAATTTTGATGGGGTCCACAAGGGACACCAACAGATCATATCCAGGACTGTCAAGAGCGCAGAAGCGGCAGGCTACAAAAGTGCGGTTTTCACCTTTTCCAACCACCCGAAGAATTTGACGGAGGACAATGCAGCGGTAAAAAACATCCTTTATCCAGAGGAAAAAGAGGCCATCATCGCACGCCTGGGCATCGACTATATGTTCAACGTTCCCTTCGATAAACGCATCCTGACCATGGAGCCGGTGGAATTTATCGACAAGCTGCTGCTGGGAACGCTCCACATGAAGCAGGTTTATTGCGGCTTCAATTATCGTTTTGGCCATAAAGCCAAGGGGGATGTGGAACTGCTCATGAAGGAAGGGATGAGGAAGGGCTTTGGCATCCATATCCAGGAGCCGGTTGCCATCGATGGAAAGCTGGTGAGCAGCACGCTGATTCGGGAGCTAATCGCAGAGGGCAGGGTGGATCAGTGCGCCAAGTACATGGGGCGGCTCTACGCCATCGGCGGAGAAGTGGTCGTGGGAAACAAGCTGGGGAGAACCATCGGCTTCCCCACCTCCAACGTGATGATCGACGATGCCATGGTGACGCCTCCAAACGGCGTGTACGTCACATACTGCACCTACAACGGCGTTCGCTATCCCAGCATCACCAACGTAGGGGTCAAGCCCACCATCGGCAATTGCCGCAAGAACGTAGAAACCCATATTTTCAACTTTGACAGGGAACTTTACGGCAAGCAGATCCGCGTGGAATTTCTGGAAAAGACCAGGGACGAACGAAAGTTTGAGAGCGTAGATGCGCTTGCAAAGCAGATTACAGATGACTGCATCACCGCTCGCTCTTACCACAGGCAGAACGCAGGAAACTATTGACAGTGAGTCGGCAGGAGCGTAAAGCCAGCTTTGCCCATTCCAGGCAAAGCCATGCATGAGGGATTGAAATGATAGACGAAAGACAGGCCAAACGGTCGGTCGTCCAGGCGGGAAAAAAGCTTTTCCAGGCGGGTCTGATTGCCAGGACCTGGGGAAACGTCAGCTGCCGATTGGACGAGGAGCATTTTTTGATTACTGCCAGCGGCAGGGACTACAGGAAGCTGACCGAAGAAGAAGTGGTCTCCGTGAAGCTGGAGGATTTGAATTTCGAGGGCAGCGTAAAGCCGTCTTCCGAAAAGCGAATCCACAGGGCGGTCTACCGGCTGAAAAAAGAGATCAGGTTCGTGATCCACACCCACCAAGACAACGCTTCTGCTGTCTCTGCCATGGGAATGGATGCCGTCACCTTCGATGAAGAACGTCCATCGATTGGAAGGACGGTTCCCTGTGCAAAATACGGACTGCCGGGGACAAAGAAACTGTGCGAACATACGGCCAGGGCATTGGAGCGTTCGGAGGGAAACGCCGTGATCCTGCAGCACCACGGTGCCCTTTGCTTTGGAAAGGATGACAGGGAAGCGTTCCAGGCAGCTTACGAACTGGAGGAGGCCTGCGGTCAGTACCTGAAAAAACTGGACAATCGCATCCTTTGTGAAAACAAGGGCGATGCCAGGCAGCAGGCTGCGCATGTGATCTGGAACCGCAGCCAGGTTCTTTTGGATTTTGCGGCGGAGTTTCGGGAAATGAGGCCGTATCTGGACGATTTTGCCCAAATCGCAGGCCTGAAAATGCCGGTGCTGCCCAGGAACCGGCAGGCAGCGGAGGCGGCGGCCAAAGCCGGAAAATCCGTGCTGGTAAAGGGCGTGGGCGCATTTTGTACGGCAGACACCCTGGAAGACGCCCAGGCCATTTCCATGATTGCGGAAAAAAACGCCATGGCGGCTTTTGCGGCGCAGATTGCAGGGGGAAAGCCCCTCAAGCCGTGGGAATGCCTGGTGATGCGCCAAAATTACCTGCGGCATTACGCAAAGCTGAAGGACGGCGA
>CAZVBL010000043.1:0-20079 GCA_964625475.1 uncultured Zhenpiania sp.
TATACCACGAATTTCCTTTGAACCTACAATCGAGATTCGTGATTCAATGAACGCAACCTTGCGGCAACGCCGTACCCGATCGATTGCGTTCATTATACCATGAACTTCTTCTGAACATACAATCAGAGTTCATGATTCAATGAACGCTTCCCCGCGGCAACGCCGTTTCAGTCGATTGCGTTCATTATACCACGGATGATACGCCTTTTCCACCCTTGAAAATTACAGATTTTCGCTGTATGTTTCCGATTTGGATAATATGCCTCCTTGCTTTTTTCACAAACATCGCCTTTGCCATCGAATTCGTGCCACGGATGTGAACGATTTCATCGATTACTGCAGAAGATACCAGGTGGAAAAGGAGATTGTCCTCTATGAAGATTCCCTGCTATTCTTCACCCACGCCATCATGTCCTCCAATGCCTGTTCCCCGGATCCGTATTGGGACAAGTTGAACCAGGTCATCGCATCATACCTTCGGAACCACGTCAACTGCCTTTTCGCATAGTGCCTGGTGTTTTGCTGGATTTTCCTTATGGCCGTTTCCAGGTCGCAGTCGCCGTGAAGATAGGCAATCAATTCTTTGTAGCCAATTCCCTTCATGGAAATGTGGGATTCCGTAAGCCCCATGTCCAGCAGCCCTTTTACTTCCTCCAGCAACCCCCGTTCCATCAGCCGCACAACCCTATCATCAATGCGCTGGTACAGTTCTTCCCTGTCCCTGGTAAGCCCCATCAAGAGAGGACGGTATTCTGACGCTGGGACAAAGGCATGGGAAAAAGGGCGAATCCCCTGCCCTCCTTGTGACGCAGCCTCCAGCGCCCGGATGATTTTCTTCGCATTGTTGGGGTGGATGCGCTGGGCGGCCAGGGGATCCTGTTCCTGCAGCATTCGATGGAGCGCGCCGCTCCCCTCCTGCGAAGCCAAGTCTTCCAGTTCCTTGCGGAACTTGTCGTCTCTCGGCGGCGCGCCGAAATCCATTTCATAAAGCAGGGAATGGAGATAAAGGCCCGTTCCACCGGAAATGACAGGCAGTTTTCCCCTGGCGCGGATGTCTGCGATGGCTCGTTTTGCCTGCTTCTGATATTGCACCACGGAAAACTCTTCCCTGGGGTCAATTTGATCCACCAGGTGGTGCCGCACCCTGGCCCGGTCTTCTGGCGTTGGCTTTGCGCTTCCGATGTCCATGAACCGATAAAGCTGCATGGAATCGCAGGAAACGATTTCTCCCCCCAGGCGAAGCGCCATCTCAATGGCGTATTCTGTTTTTCCAACGGCCGTAGGGCCGACAATGGCTAAAATATCCTTCATTTGGCATCTATGTTCTTACGTTCTCTTAAACATCTTCTCGATTTCATATTGGGTCATTTTGATGAACGTTGGTCTTCCGTGTGGGCAGGAAAACGGGTTTTCGCATTGGCGCAAATCATCCATCAACTGCTGAATTTCATCCTCCTTCAGATGATCGCGGGCTTTCACTGCGCTCTTGCAGGATCGCATGGTGATCTTCTCAATGGCAGGCAGGTTATCCAACAGTTCTCCGTCTCCCAGGTTGTCCGCAAAGTCCTTCAGGAAAGAGTCAGCTTCATCCAGCCCCATGAACATGGGGATTTCCTTCACAATATAAGTCCTGGGTCCGAAGGGTTCTGCGGAAAATCCCATTTGTCCCAGAGCCTCCAGCCATTCCTCCGCATGCTGCTCTGCGCTGTGGGAAACGTTGAGCATGATGGGAAACAGGATGGGCTGGCTGTGGGCTTCCTCATTTTGAAACTGAGCCATGAGCTTTTCAAAGAAAATCCGCTCGTGAGCCGCATGCTGGTCGATGAGATAAAAGGAATCCTCATCGATGGCTGTAATGTAAGTGCCAAAAATGACGCCCGTAACTTTCAAATCGTCAAAGTCAAAGGGCGGTGGCGTGACGGGGCGTGAAATGGCTTGTCTTTGCATTGCCCCAGAAAGCGCATCCTGCCCTTCCATCGATGCTGACGGGGGCGTTGAAGCGTCTGTGCCAAAGGTTCGAGGCTGGTAAATGTCTTTTGTTTCTTCTTTCACCAGCAAAGCATCAGCACCTGTAGCGCTTTCTTTTTTTCTCATTGTTGACAATAACTTTTTTACGTCTATTTGATCTTCTTTTCCTGATGTTTCTAATTGACCCGAATCCTGGAAGGTGTCATCTTCTAACTCACTTGGTTTACAGAAAACATTTTCCTGTCTAACGGATGGGATGGATTCCTTGGAAAGCAATGCTCTGCGGAGCGTCCGCTCCACGAACTCGACTACGGATTCCGCATGGTGAAACCGCACTTCTCGCTTGTTGGGATGGATATTCACGTCCAGTTCCTCGGGGTTGAAATGGAGAAACAAAATGGCGATGGGAAACCTGCCTGGGAACAGCTTGTCCGAATAAGCAAGGCTGATGCCCTTCTCCATGACCTTGCTGTCAACCACCCTTCCATTGACAAAGAAAATCTGCTGCTTCCTGGTGGCTCTGCTCTGGCCGGGATTGGATATGTAACCTTCCAGATGCAAATCCCCCTCCTCTGCCTGCACGGGAACCAGCTGATCCCCGACTTCCCTGCCGAATACCGTGACAATGTTTGCGTAAAGCTTTCCGGTTCCAGGCGTGGAAAAGAGCATGCTCCCATTGTTGATCATTCTAATCCGGATATTCGCATAAGCTAGAGTGATATGGGAAACAAATTCAATGATTGCGCTGCTCTCGGCTGCATCGGATTTTAGGAACTCCCGTCTGGCCGGCATGTTGTAAAACAAGTCCCTGACAACGATGGTGGTTCCATCGGGGCAGCCTGTGGGTTCTCGCTCTGCCACCTGGCTTCCTTCGACCACCATGCGCACCCCTGCCCTGGCATCCCCGGGCTTGGTGATGATCTCCGTCCTGGAAACGGCTGCGATGCTGGCCAAGGCTTCTCCCCGAAACCCCAGGGTTTCAATGTGATCCAAATCCGTTGCCTGGGAGATTTTGCTGGTGGCATGGCGCAGGAAAGCGGTTTCGACCTGACCCGCCTCAATGCCACAGCCATCGTCTGTGACCCGGATATAGGATTTTCCACCCTTCTTGATTTCAACGGTAATGGAGGTTGCCCCCGCATCGATGGAATTTTCCACTAGTTCCTTGACAATGGAAAGGGGGCGTTCTACCACCTCGCCCGCTGCGATTTTATCCGATACGTCTTTTCCCAAAACATGAATCATGTGTCCCTCACTGTTCCGCCGCCTGCTTGAGTTCTTCCAGGATCCGAAAAGCCTCCGATGGGGTCAGGTTCATGAAATCCAGCGCTTTCAGCCGCTGCACCACCGGATTGGGCGCAAAGCTGAAAAAGGAAATCTGCTCTTCCTGCTGCTTTGGCTCCTGCGCCTCGTCCGCTGCCGCCAAATCCACGGAACCCTGGTTTTGTTCCAGCTCCTTCAATTTTGTTTCCGCCCGATCCAGCAACGCATGAGGAACGCCTGCCAGCTTCGCTACATGGATTCCATAGCTGCGGCTTGCGCTTCCCCTGGCGATTTTATGGAGAAAGACCACATTGCCGTTTTCCTCCGCCACTTCCACGTTGAGATTGCAAACGCCCTTCATGTGGCCTTCCAGACAGGTCATTTCGTGATAATGGGTAGCAAAGAGCGTCCGCACCTGCCCCTTCTGTCTGCACAGATATTCGGCTGCGGCCCAGGCGATGGAAAGACCATCGTAGGTGCTGGTTCCCCGACCGATTTCATCTAACACAATGAGGCTTTTCTCGGTGGCGGAATTGAGAATATAGGCCAACTCGCTCATTTCCACAAAAAAGGTGCTTTGCCCCTGCGCCAGGTTGTCCGATGCGCCGATTCTGGTGAAAATCCGATCCGCAATGCCGATGTGCGCCCTGTCGGCTGGCACGAAACAACCTGCCTGCGCCATGAGGACGATCAACGCCACCTGGCGCATGTAGGTGGATTTTCCCGCCATGTTGGGGCCTGTGATTAAGAGCAGGCTGTCATCCTCCCTGTCCAGATACAGGTCATTGCTGACAAAAATGCTGTTGCGAATGGTCTGTTCGATGACCGGATGGCGACCCTTTTCAATTTGGATCACATCGCCTGTGTCCACCTCCGGCTTTACATAATGGTTCTGCTGGCTTACCTGGGCAAAGGACAACAGCACGTCCAAATCGGAAATCGCAGCGGAAGTTTCCTGTATCTTTTTTATGTAAACTTTTATCTCGTCCCGAAGTTCTGTGAAAAGATCATATTCCATCTGATTGATCTTTGTCTCCGCATTGAGGACCAGGTTTTCCGTTTCTTTCAATTCCGGCGTGATGAACCGCTCGCAGTTGGCTAAGGTCTGTTTGCGGACATAATGCTCTGGTATCATGTCGTAGTAGGAGCGGGTGATTTCCAGATAATAGCCGAACACTTTGTTGAACCCCACTTTCAGGTTTTTGATGCCCGTCTTTTCCCTCTCTACGGCTTCCAACCGGGCAAGCCAGTCCTTGGCATCCCCGATGGAAAGCTTCAAATCGTCCAAATCCTGGGAATAACCTTCTTTGATTATGCCCCCCTCTTTCACGGAAAAGGGCGGATCTTCCACGACAGCGCAGTCAATGATCCGATAAACAGCTTCCAGTTGGTCGATTTCACCGTTGATCCGCCTTAACAAGGCGCTGGGGGAACCTTTCAAATCCTCCTTGATAGCGGGCAGCACATAACAGGAGTTGCGCAGGGCGATCAAATCCTTGCCGTTGGCGCTGCCACAGGCGATTCGTCCCGAAAGCCGCTCAAAGTCGTAAATCTGCTTCAGGTTTTCCCGGAGATTGTTCTGGAGCAAAACGTCTTCCCACAGGGCTTCCACCGCATCCAGCCGATCTCGGATGTCCCCGGCGTTGTTCAACGGTTCCTTGATCCACTGCTTCAATTTTCTCGACCCCATGGCAGTGCTTGTTTTGTCCAAAACGCCCAGCAGGGAACCCTGGAGTTTTTTCTCAAAGAGGGTTTCCGTCAGTTCCAGATTTTTGATGGTGGACTTGTCCAGGGCCATGTAGCTCCCCATTTCGTAATGGTGAAGCCAAGTGATATGCTCCAGGCTGCGCTTTTGGGTTTCCTGCAGATACAAGAGCAAGGAACCCAATGCCTGCACGCTGGGCGCATCCTCCTGAAGTCCCAGCCCCAGGAGCGCTTTGCCCCGAAATTGGCGAAGCACCGCATCAGCCGCTGACCGCTGATCGTAATAGCTTTCGCCCAGAGGATTGAGATAAGCCCCCGTCGCAGCCTGTATTTCTTCTGTTTCCAGCAGGGTTTCCCCATTGAAGAGAATTTCCCTGGCTCCTATTTTCACCAGTTCGTTGAGCAGCGTTTCCAGGCAACTTTTCTCCGGGATTTCCGTGGCATGGATCTCCCCTGTAGAAACATCGCAGTAAGCCAGGCCTGCGCCAGCCCCGGTTTTGCGGAACACGGAAGCGATGTAATTATTTTCCGTTTCATCCAGCATGTTCTGGCTAATGACGGTTCCGGGGGTGACGATTTGGATGACCTCCCGCTTGACGATGCCCTTTGCCTGGGAGGGATCTTCGGTCTGCTCACAGATCGCAACTTTGTACCCTTTGTCCACCAGTCGGGCGATATATGCGTCTGCGGAATGGAAGGGTACGCCGCACATGGGCGCACGCTCCTCCAGACCACAATTTTTTCCAGTGAGGGTCAGCTCCAGCTCCTTGGAAACCCGCTGGGCATCTTCAAAAAACATTTCATAAAAATCCCCCAATCGGAAAAAAAGCACGCAGTCCTGATACTCCTCTTTGATGTTCATGTATTGCTGCATCATCGGCGATAAGGCCATGTTTCGTCTCTGCTCCTTTGTTATGCTTTCTATGCTGTTCTTCCATTCCTTAACGGCTGTGATAGGCTTCGATTCCCAGCCTGATGAGCTGCACCCCGCGAGCCATGTCCCTTTGGTTGAGCACATATGCGATGCGCATCTCTTCCCTGCCAAGCCCCGGCGTGGCGTAGAACCCTTCTGCCGGTGCAAACATGACGGTTTCGCCCTTGTCCTCGAACTCGGTCAGCAGGAACATGAGAAAATCCTCCACATCGTCAACCGGGAGTTTGGCTGTCATATAAAACGCACCGCCCGGTTTTTGACATACGACCCCTGGAATCTTCATGAGTTCTTCGTAAGCCGCATCCCGCCTCCCTTCATACTCGGATCGAACTTCATCGTAATAGGACAAGGGCAGCTTGTAAAGAGCCGCCGCCCCGATCTGTTCCACGGTCGGCGAGCAGAGCCTGCCCTGTGCGATCTTCATCAGGTTGTCCATCAGTTCTCGGTTCTTGCTGACTATGCAGCCGATCCTTGCGCCACAGGCGGAAAACCGCTTGGAAACGGAATCCACGATAATCACCCTGTCCTCCAGCCCTTTGACCATGCCAAAGGAAGCGACCTTGCGGTTGTCATAAGCAAATTCCCTGTAAACCTCATCTGCGATGATCCACAAGTCGCGCTTTTTGGCGATTTCACCGATGAGCTTCATTTCATCCAACGTGAGCACGGTTCCCGTGGGGTTTCCTGGGCTGATGCAGCAAATGGCCTTCGTCCTCGGCGTGATGGCCGCTTCGATTTTCGCCCTGTCCGCATAATGGTAGCCCTCTTCCGGCGTAGTGGTGATGGGGACGACTGCGCCGTCCGCCATGGTGACAAAGGTATGGTAGTTGGTATAAAAGGGTTCCGGAATCAGGACCTCGTCCTTTGGGTTCAACAGGGAAATAAAAATCATGCTCAGGGCTTCGGATCCGCCGTTTGTGATGATCATGTCATCCCTTCCGTATTCCATGCCGTACTGCCTGAAATAGTCGGAAATCGCATCCTGAAGCATGGTTACGCCGCCGGATTCCGCATAAGCGATGACTTTCTTGTCAAAGCTTTTGACGGCATTCATGAAACAGCTGGGCGTTTCAATGTCAGGCTGCCCGATGTTCAAATGGTAAACTTTTTTTCCCGTTTCCTTCGCCGCCTGGGCGATGGGATTGAACTTGCGGATAGGAGAGTGCTGCATGGACAACACCTTTTCTGATAGCTTCATGATCAAATCCTCCTTTTCTTAAAATTTCCAACAATCATCTCTAACCATCATTGCTTCAACTCCCCATGGGAACGAAAAACAACGGTTTCCACGTCAATCCTGCGATCTGCGGGCTGTTTTTTCAGATGCAACAGGTATTCGATGTTTCCCTTTGCTCCGGTGACAGGGGAAAATGTCAACCCATGAGGATAAAGCCCCACTTCGTCCCCATAACCAATGACCTTTTCTATGACCTCCCGATGGACGTTGGAATCCCGAACGATCCCTTTTTTTCCCACTTGCTTTCGTCCCGCTTCAAACTGGGGCTTCACGAGACTGACGATGCTGCCCTGTTCCCCCAACAGCCGAACTGCCACGGGAAAAACCAGCTTCAGGGAAATGAAGGAAACATCGATGCTGATAAAATCAATGTCCCTGTCGATCAAATTCACATCCAGATAACGCACGTTGGTCTTTTCCAGGTTCACGATGCGATGATCCTGGCGCAGTTTCCAGTCCAGCTGACCGTATCCTACGTCAACGGCAAACACTTTTTTTGCGCCTTTTTGCAGCATGCAGTCGGTGAACCCACCGGTGCTGGCGCCGATGTCCACGCAGACCGCATCCTGCAAGCGAAAGCTAAAGGTTTCGATGGCTTTTTCAAGCTTCAAACCACCCCTGCTCACATAGGGGCATGGGTTTTCCCTGATGGAAACTTGAGCCGACCCGTCCACCGGCGTTCCGGCCTTGTCCACTCGCTGTCCATCCACATAGACGATTCCCGCCATGATGGAGGCTTTTGCTTTTTCCCGGGAAGGGAAAAGGCCACGTTCCACCAGAAGCACGTCAAGCCTGCTTTTCAAGGCGACCACAAATCCTTTCCGCAATGCTGGCTGGATCCAGCTTGTACTTTTCAAAGAGCTGGGCGCAGCTGCCATGTTCGATGAAGCAGTCCGGCCAACCGAAGTTCAGGATTTCGATGGGAGATCCAACCAGGGCTGCTGTCAAATGTTCGCCGAATCCGCCTGCGATTACGTTGTCCTCCAACGTGGCGATGAGCTTCGTCCGCTGGGCGGAGGCCAGGATCTTCGCCTCGTCCAGTGGTCGCACATACCTGGCATTGACAAGTCCTGCCCGGATGCCCTTTCCCTTTAGCGCTTCGCAGACTTCGAAGCCTATGGTGATCATGTTGCCCACGGCCCAGATTTCAACGTCAGCGCCTTGTGCCAACACCAGGCTCCCATCAATGGGTTTGTGAAAGCCCAGCCGGGTCACTTCCCCTTTTGGGTAGCGAATGGCGCAGGGGCCATCCAGTTTCATCGCTGTTTCCAACATCTGTTCCAATTCTTCCTCATCGGCAGGAGCCAGGATCGTCATGTTGGGCATGTGGCTCAAATAGGAAAGGTCGAAGATGCCATGATGGGTTTCGCCATCCGCGCCCACGATGCCAGCCCTGTCCACGGCAAAGACAACCGGCAGGCCCTGAAGACAGACATCTTCCATGATCTGGTCGTAGGCTCGCTGCAGGAAAGTGGAGTAAATGGCTACCACCGGCCGGTATCCGCCGGAAGCCATGCCTGCGGCAAACGTGACCGCATGGCCTTCTGCGATCCCTACATCGAATGTCCGATTTGGAAATTTCTTTTGAAATCCCTTCAGCCCGGTTCCTTCCAGCATAGCTGCGCCGATGGCAACGATTTTAGGATCCTGGTTTGCCATCCGGGTCAGCTTGTTTCCAAAGACAGCGGACCAGGAAAGCTTGTTGCCATTGCTTTTGGGAACGCCGGTAGCAGGGTCAAAGGGTCCTGTTCCGTGGTATTTGCTGGGGGTGCGTTCTGCGCTCCGATAGCCTTTTCCCTTTTTCGTAATCACATGGAGAAATACAGGATCCTCCACGCCTTTGGCGGTTTCCAGGGCCCGGATCAAATCTCCGATGCTGTGTCCATCAACGGGGCCTGAATAATGGAACCCCAATTCCTCAAAGATAACGCCATCGAGGATCGCATATTTCAGGGAATCCCGCACATGCTGCATGCCCGCCACCAGACCCCTGCCGATGCCCGGCAATTCCAACAGGTTTTCTTTGACGCTGTTTTTGAATTTCAAATACTTGCGGGAACTGCGGAGCTTGTCAAGGTACTTGGAAACGCTGCCTATGTTGGGCGCAATGGACATGCCATTGTCGTTCAATATGACCAAAATCTTTGATTTGGAAGCGCCTACGTTGTTGAGCGCTTCGTAAGCAAGTCCACCTGTCAGGGCACCGTCTCCGATAATGGCCACGATGTGAAAATCTTCCCCCGCAAGATCCCTGGCCGCTGCCATGCCTGCGGCTACGGAAATGGAGGTGCTGCTGTGTCCCATGTCAAAGGCATCGTATTCGCTTTCCTCCACCTTGGGGAAACCGCTCATGCCGCCGAATTTGCGCAGGCCATCAAAGCCGTCCGCCCGCCCGGTGAGGATTTTATGGACGTAAGACTGATGGCCTACGTCCCATATCAGCTTGTCCCTGGGGGCATCAAACACCCGATGCAAAGCGATGGAAAGCTCCACAACGCCCAGGTTGGAGGCCAGATGGCCCCCGGTCTTTGCGATGTTGCTGATTAAGAAGTCCCTGATTTCATAAGACAGCAAGTCTAGTTCGTCTTCTGTCATCTCCTGTAAATCCTGTGGAAAATCGTACTCCAGTAATTTCTTCATGCTTATTTTCCTCTTACTGCCAAATCCTCTGCCAGCTTTACGAAAAACTCGGCGTTGTCATAATAGGATGCCAGAGCTTCGATGGCATTGTCCGTTAGCTCCATCAGCCTTTCTTTGGATGCGTCCAAGCCATACAGTCCGGGATAAGTGGACTTCTTCTTGACCGTGTCCACGCCTGCCCTTTTCCCCATTTCCTCTTCGCTTCCGACCACGTCCAAAATGTCGTCTGCGATTTGGAACGCCAGCCCAAGGTTTTCCCCGTAGACCGTCAGGTCGTTGAGCATCTCTTTGCCCGCACCGCCCAGCTGGGCGCCTGCCCGTATGGCCGCTTCGATGAGAGCCGCTGTCTTTGTCAAATGGATGTAATCCAGCATCTCCCCGGAGCAAGCCCTGTTTTCCGATTCCATGTCTGCGATCTGACCTGCCACCATGCCCCGGCAGCCGCTGCCTTTGACGATTTCGTTGGCAGCGCGGACGCGCTTTTTCAGCTTGTCCGGGTTGTCAAAATAAAGGAACATGTCTTTGCTCATGGCTTCAAAAGCCGCCGATTGAAGTCCATCTCCCGCCAGGATAGCGACTGCGTCCCCATAAACGATATGGTTCGTGGGCCTGCCCCGCCGCAGCTGGTCATCGTCCATGGCCGGCAAATCATCGTGGATCAGGGAATAGGTATGTACGTACTCGATGGCGCAGGCGTAAGGGATGGCTTCCTCCAGCTTGCCTCCCGCAAATTCGTTGGCTGCCAGCAGCAGCATGGGCCGAACCCGTTTTCCTCCCGCTGTCAGGCTGTATTTCATGGCTTCGTAAAGCGTAATGCTCTTGTGGTCGATATCGGGTAGAAAATCCAAAATGTGTTCTTCGATCAAATCTTTGTATGTGCGCCGCATTTGCCCGGGCATGGCCATCCCTCCTGTCTACTTGTTCCAGGTTTCAATTTTCTGTTTCGCATCGTTCAAGATTTCGCTGCATTGCTTGTAATAGGCAATGCCCTGTTCAAAGCTGTCCAAGGCTTCTTGCAGCGTAATGTCGTCCTTTTTCAAATGCTGGGAAGCCTGTTCCAGTTTTTCCAGGGTCTCTTCAAACGTCATTTGGTTTTTTTCCGCCATCAGCCATCCCTCCTTACCCGATTTACCGTACAATCCGCTTGCCCATCCTTCAGCACCAGGGTCAGGTCATCCCGGGGGTGGATTCGTTGGATGTTCCCTACCAATGCGCCTTTTGCATCGATGATGGCGCCGTAGCCCCTGTCCATGATCGCCTTTGGATTTAAGGACTGGAGGCTTGCCAGCAACAGGTCAAGTCGCTTTTGCGCATCCTCGATTCGGACAGCCATCCGATGGGCGTTGTCCGTCCTGATGTTGTCGATCGCCATCTGTTCCACGACGACGCGGCTCTCCAAATCCCGTTGGAATGCGGTCAAATCCAACGCTGCGAGCTGGATTTCCTTGCGCCGCAGGCAGGAATCCAGGGACGACCGCAGCTGCTCTCCCAAATCCGAAACGTAGGTTTTTAGTTCCCGGACGTCCGGCACTGCCATGTGAGCCGCCGCCGTGGGCGTTTCCGCGCGCCTGTCCGCCACAAAATCGGAAATCGTGAAATCCTGTTCATGGCCCACTGCGGAAATCACAGGGATTGTGGAAGCGAAGATGCTCCTGGCCACGACTTCTTCGTTGAACGCCCACAAGTCCTCCATGGATCCGCCGCCCCGTCCAACGATGATGGCATCCACTTCCGGCATGTCCTCATTGATGCGGGCGATCGCCTCTGCGATTTCACCGGCGGCCGCATCGCCCTGAACCAATACAGGACAAATCAGAACGTCCACATAGTCGTTTTTGTCCTGGATGATCTTCACGATGTCTCGAATCGCCGCACCGCTTTCCGAAGTGACGACTGCGATTTTTCCCGGGAAAAACGGAATTTCCTTTTTATGCGCCTGGTCAAAGAGGCCTTCTGCTTCCAATTTTTTCTTCAATTCTTCAAAGGCCAGCGCAAGGTTGCCCAGGCCAGCCACTTCGATGTCCCGGATGTTGAGGGAATAACGCCCGCCGCGCTCATACAGATAAACATACCCACTGGCGGTAATTTCCATTCCCTCGGAAAGCTGATAACGCAGATCCTTCGCCCGCTCCGCAGGCAGGAAGCAATGGAGCAGGCTGCGCTCGTCCTTCATGGAAAAATATACATGGCCGGAGCCGTGGAATTTCAAATTGGAAACTTCCCCCACAACGGAGACGTTCCCCAGGAGCGGATCGGTCTGCAGGATTCGTTTGACGTATCCGTTCAATTGTGACACGCTGATGGGTTTCATTGCCATAGCCGTCTGCCTCCCAACAAAGCGATCCCCACTGCGTTATCCTGGGAAAGGGTCTGATCCCCAAATTCCAGGGAAAGCAGGCTCTCTGCGAAATGAGCCTTCAGCCTGGCGCTGATGTATTGGCTGGCGGAAACGCCCCCGGTAAACATAATATAATTTACAGACATCTCCCTGGCAGCCTGCTCCGTGATATGGATCAAGGTCTCTATGATCCGATCAAACAGTTCCCGTATGAGGCAGTCCGTTCCTTCCCCCGCCTCGATCCGTTTTTCCACAGTTCTGCCCCACTGGGTTTCGATGCCCGAAAGATGAAAAAACAGCCCATCGCAGGGGATTTGCTTTAAGTCCTGCGAAGGAGCCTGGGCAGCCATTGCGCGCCGATCCATCTCCTCACCTGCGGGAAAGGCCATGCCCAGCCTTACGCCTGCCCGGTCGAGGACTTGCCCAAAGGAAATGTCCCTGGAACCGCCCACGATCCGAATGTTTCCCCGTTCCACCAGGAGCAGTTCGCAGGTTCCCCCGGAAAGATGGTAACATAAAAAAGGAGCTTTTTCAGGAAAATCGCTTCCCGCCCTGATGGCTTCAATGTGTCCTTCCTGGTGGGAAAATCCCCAGGCGGGTGCCTGCAGCGCAGCGGCCACCGCCCGTCCAAAACCGATGCCTGCCTTGAAAACCGGCATATAGGAACCTTCCACCGGCCTTGGCCGTTCAGAATAGGCCACCGCTTCGATCCGCCCTGCTCTGCCCTCTGCCAGGGCGTCCTCCAGCAGGCGAGGCATGGTTTCCATATGCTGAAACAGGGCATCGGATTGCCGCAGCCCTCGCTGGCCTTGTTTGACTGTTAGCAATTGGCGCAAATCACAGAGAATCCTTCCCCCGGAATCCACCACTGCCACGGAAGTTTTGTAATTGCTGGTGTCAATTCCCAGCACGCAATCCCTGTCCCTATTCATTGTGATGCCTGACGATGTTTCCCAGGATCCCATTGATGAAACGCCGGGAATCCTCCGTGCTGTATTTTCTCGCCATGTTCACAGCCTCATTGATGGCCACTCCCTCCGGAATGTTGCCCATGTAAAGGGCTTCTCCCACAGCCAGCCTCGCAATGGCCAAATCCACCTTTGCCATGCGCTTTGTGTTTCGGGTCTTGCTGCTGCGATCCAAAGCTGCGTCGATTTCCTCCAGATGTTCTAAAACTGCGTTCATCAGCCTTTTGGCGTAGCCCCGCTGCTTGTCCTCGCGGAAATGTTCTTCCATATATTTGTCTTTCATGGCATCGCCGTAGTCTTTCTGCGCTTCCATCTGAAAGAGCAGCTGCATCAGCGTTTCCCTTGCCTGCGTCCTAGTCATGGGCTGGGGTCTCCTCTTCTGGTATCTGGACTCCCTGAACGTGAATGTTCACCGCCTCCACGGGCAGTTCCGTCATGGATTCCACTTCTTTTTTGACGTGCTCCTGAATGTTCCATGCGGCCGCCGGAATATTGGCCTGGTACTCCACGATGACAGAAATGTCGATGAGCAGCTTTCCGTCTCCCTGGGAAACCTTGACCCCCTTGGAGAGCAGGTCTTTTCCCAGAATGGTTTTGGAAATGGCGTTGGTAAAGCCGCCTGCCAGTTCGGCCACGCCCACCGTCTTTAGCGCTGCGTTGGCAGCGCACACGGCCACCACATCATCGGAAATTTTCAATGCCTCGGCTTTCTGTTCGTTTGCCGCATCCATTCCATTCACCTCGGAACTCATTATACCAAATTTGACCCTCGATTACAATGGGGTAAAATCTGTTGTAAACCATGTATTCGGCTCATCCCTGTCATGGCGCCCTTTTTCATGCCATTTGTAAACAGCCCCATCTCCGCTTCCGGCGAAGATCCCGACTGACGACGCTCACCTCAGAACTTGCTTTGGACGATGATTTCCGGAGCTTTCCTCCCTGTCTCCCGCATGACCACATCGCAAATCTTGGCGACATCGGATTGATTCAGCTCCTGTTTGTTGACCGTCACGTTGACCCCGCTGTCGGTGATGAGAACCAGACATTCGGGTAGTCCCTTCGTCTTGATGGCGTTTTCCACGTTCTGCTCCTGCTCCATGTACTCCAGGAGCTGCATTTTCTGTTGGTTAGCGTTCTCTTTTTCCGTGCTGTTTTCCGCAGTGGTTTCCGCATCGGTGAGCATGGATATGATCTGGTTCCTGTCCATGTTGATGGTGGCCCGCATTTCCTGGAAATAAGTGTCCGCATTTTCCAGATCCTCCACATCATCGGAGGTGACCAGTTCCGAATCCTCCCCTTCGCGTTCCTGGGATGCCTTTTGGGATGCCTCTGCGCTGGTCGTCTCTGTCGGATCCTCCACATGGATGCTGTCTACCAGCACGTCCCCATCGTGTTCCGGGATATCCTCGCTGCTGGCGGATTCGGTCGATGGAAACATGCCGCCCATGACAGCGGCGGCTCCCAGGCACAAGGCCAGGGCCAGCAGGCTGCCCGTCATTTTTTTATGCTTTTTTATGCGCTCCCATAAACTCTGCTTTTTCATCATTCCTCTCCTCCTTCTTCCTGAGTCGTACTGTCCTTTTCAAAGACCATGACGCTGGACACCGGTATGTTGAATACAGCCCGAATCGCATTGACCAGGTTGTTTTTCACTACGGGATCCTCCGCTCCCTCTGCTGTGACAATCACGCCGGAGATCTGGTTTTCCGCATCGTACTGCAGCATCACATTCACATCCCCTACCCCTTTGATGTCCGTCAGGATATTGCAAAGGGTAGTTTCCGTCCCGCCATCGTCATCCACAATCTGCTTTCGCCCGTCTTTGCTCTGGGAAAACACGTCAAAGGACAGAAGGGCAACGGACAAAATGATGAGGACCGCGATTGCCTTTATGGCCAAATCCTTCATCTTGGGATCCTTTTTCAGCTTTTCAAACATTGCGCTCACGCTCCTTACTATATATATTTCCGCCCTTTCGGCTTATTCCAGGAAAATCAGCAGCGGCGACAAAATGGTAGCCATGACGATCAGGGAAAAGATGAATTTGATGTACTTCTCCATCCTGGAAACCGGCAGCAGCATTTCAATGAAGGTCAGCGTCAACAGGAGCAGGAACACGTTTCGCACCCACTCTTTCATGATTTCCATCACTTCCCACCCCCTATGCTGACGAGGATCGTCAGGAAAACCAAAAACATCAGGGCGCACAGCCCAAGGACAACGGCCATGGCGATGGCGGCGCTGCCCATTTCATCCAGGCTTTTGGCAATGGGCTTTGTGGCGATGGGCGTTGCGATGATGGCGGTCATTTTGTAAATCGCAGCAATCGCCAGGATCTTGACGACAGGCGTTACCAGAAGGCACAGGATGATGACGATGCCCAGCACGCCGATTCCATTCTTTATCACGCCTATGCAGCTCAGCGCCATGTCAATGGAATCGGCGGCAAATCCGCCAACGATAGGCACGAAGTTGTCCACCGAATACCTGGCCGTTTCGGCCAGCAGGCCGTCCGCTGTCTTTGTCGCCAGTCCCTGAATCGCAGCAAGCCCTGCGAAAAGCGTGGAAACAAAGCCGGTGAAGAACACGGCTGCTTTTCTCAAAAAAGCCGCAAGCCTGCTGACATAATCCTTTTCCGTCAGGGCATTGACCAGCACGAAGATGCTGGAAACAAAGAGGATTGGCAGGATGAACCGTTGCAGCGCCGTGTTGAAAACCGTGATAGCTCCTGCGATGACCGGATTTAGCACGCCGCCGGAGGAAAAGCCCCCCATGCTGATGAGCAGGGGAACCAGAATCGGCAGCAACACCTGCATGGTGCCGGTCATCACATCAATGGCGTCCAGACAGGCATTGTAGGTGATGGTGAAATTTTTCAGGCACAAGGTAATCACCAGGCAACTGCAGACCACCGTCCCCAGGGTGGAGACCGGTTTGTCCCCAAAGGAATTGGAAAAATTCTTCAAAAGCCCCATGACAATGCAGACGCTGATGATTTCCACGCCCAGCAGCAAACCGCTTCGCGCCTCGTAAAGGAACACGTCCAGCACGTTTTGCAGGATGGCTTCCGAATCAAAGAGGGGTTTCCCAGCGAGGAAGTCCTGCACGATTTCATCCGTGGAAAGGGAAGAAAAAATCCCCTCGCTTTGCTCCGCCGCCTCTTCCATGATTTGTTCCAGCTCGTCCAGATCCAGTTTGTCCAGCTGCTCCTGGATCATCGAATCGTATTCCATCTTGCACCCCCCCAAACTGTCCGAAAACTCGTTCCTCTCATGTGTCAACCGCTTCATGTTGCCGTTTGTTTCCTGCATCGATGTGGCGCCTTGTATGTCTTGTGGGTTTTCCTGCTCTGAATTGCGTTTTCAGGCAGTCCCCTCTTTTCCAGAACCTGGTGCAACGGCAGCTGCGCATGGCCGGCAAATGAGATGCCGGTTTACGCACTTGTTGCAATGACAGCCACACGTCAGCGAAGGTTGGCGAAACGGTTTGCGCACAGGCCGGAGCCCTGTCACAGGATGGAGTTGATCAGTTCCAGGATGGCCAGCAAGATGGGCATAGACAAATAGAAGATCACGATTTTGCCCGCCAGTTCCACCTTGCTGCCGATGGCTCCTTCCCCTGCGTCCTTGCATAGTTGCGAGGTGAAATCCGCCAGATAAGCCACGACCAGCACCTTGACAATGATGGGGAAAAAATCCTTTCCATAAGTCATTTCCCCATATACGGAACGAAGCAGCTGAAACACGGATGTCAGTTTGTCCAAAGCCATGAGAAACACGATGACGATTGTTGCGAGAACGACATAGAGGGAAAGCTCCGGCTTGAAACTTTTGACTACGGATGCCATGATCACCCCCATGATGGCGATGGCGGCGATTCTCATCATATCCACGCACAGCCTCCTTTAAAATTGAAAGAGCGTTTTCACCGTATCGAAAAACTGGCTGATCATGTCCACGATGAGAAACAGGACGATGACAATGCCTGCCAGGGTAGTCATCATGGCCTGCTCTTCCCTGCCCGCCCGAACCAGAATCTGGTTGAGCACGGCTATGGCGATGCCAATGCCTGCGATTTTAAAAATAATGTCAATATCCATGTTCATGTTATCCACGCTTCTTTCTTGGAGTTCTCTATATTTGCATGATACAGGAAGCTCCTAAACCAAAAGGATTGCGATGACGATGCCGATGGAAAAACCAAGGCTTTGGTACATCTTCCCTTTTGTTTCTTTTTCCTTGAGCGCTTCCTGCGCTTGGGTTTTTAGCTTTGCTTTCATCAGGGCAAACATGGCGGCCTGCCCTTGGATATCGCTTTTCCCAAGCTGCAGCCCCAGATCCTGGACAATGGCCAGATCCGCTTGTTTCAGGCAGCTTCCCCGGTAAGCCTGTTCCATGGAGACTTCCCAACACTGCCGGATGTCCAGGCTGTCTTTCATAACGAGGCTGCAATTCCGCAGCAGCTCCATGGCCCTGTTGTCCTTGTAGCTGGAAATACGCCCAAAGACTGTGGGAAGCGGGTCTTTCCTATACTGCATTTCCGTCTGGAGCATTCCGATCATGTCCTGCAAATCCGTCAGGTCTTCCAACCGCTGGCGATAAGTCTGGGCTTTGAGGATTCCCAGCCCTCCGCATCCGCAGCAGACGATGAAGCACAAAATGCCCTTAAGCATGGAGCACCTCCCGGATGGAACCGATGCTGGGGTGGTTGGTGAGGAAGATGATGCGGGAAAACACGCCTTTGTCCACCAGCGTTCCGATGCTGGAAGCGGCGATGTCTTCCCGGCTGCTCCCATGGATGGAGGTCAGGATGGAGACTCCTGCGCAGAGCGCGGATTCCACTGCTGCAACGTCCTCTGCTTTTCCCATTTCATCCGTTACGATGGCATCCGGCGACATGGCTCTGATGAGCATGGCCATGCCCTGCGCCTTTGGACATCCGTCCATCACATCGGTCCTGGGTCCCAGGTCGTAAGCTGGCGTTCCCATGTACGTCCCCGCCAGCTCTGAGCGCTCATCACAAAGTCCGATTTGAAAGCCCCGGTAGCTGAGCATTCGAGCCAGGTCCCGCAGCAGCGTAGTCTTGCCGCATTTGGGCGGCGAGACAATGAGGGTGTTCCTGGGACTTCCTTCCTTGTCCAAAACATGGGGAAAGATCCGCTCCGCTGCTCCGATGATTTCCCGGCTGCGCCTGATGTTGAGGGAAGAAACCTCTTTAATCAGGGAAACCCTGCCCTTTTCCATCACCGCCCTGCCGCAAACCCCTACCCTGTGACCGCCCTGGATGGTGATGTATCCCTTCGCCAACTCCTCTTCGTAAGCATAGTAGGAATAATCCAGCAGGTTGTTGAGGATTGCGTCCAGATCCTCCCTGCTCATTGGCTCGTTTCCTTTCAGCGCAACCAGGATTTCCTGCCCTCCTGCCAGGATACGGATGTCATGCCCCGCTTTCAGGCGGATTTCCTCCAGGCTGGTGCGGATGCTCTCCGGCAGCTCCAGGATGGGCATCCGGATGTGTTGCGGAAGTTTCTTTAGGATTTGTTCCAAGTTGTTCATTGCGGCACCTCTGTTTGAAAGCCCTGCCCTCAACTCCCTGGTTTCACGACAGGCCTTTTGCGGCGCTTCCCCGGCTTTCACTGTCTTGGAAGCGGTTGTTTCGTTTGTTTCTTGATACATCTTATTCCGTGGACAAGGTTTTATTCCTGGTTTTGCCGCATAGGGGGCGCAAAGATGGCGCAGCAACGCCTTTATAAATTCATGGAAACGGGATTTCTTTGCCGCTTCGCATTATTTCTTCTTCGGCAGCTTTTGGTTTTCACAGCTGATATTGTGATAAATGAAACTCCTAATCCCGCAGCTGTGCTAAAGGATTGGGAGCAAACGGAAACGTTGAGGACGACAAAAGAACCTCTCGGGAGCCGCAAAGGAGTGGCCGAACCGATGGGTAAACGGAAGCGTTGAGGACGGCAAAAGAGCCTCCTATGCCAGGCAACCTCAAACCGGAAAGGTTTTAGAAAAAATTCATCATGCCTGGCCGACAGGTTCCGGCAATGCAAAGCAAAAAGACCAACCCACACAAGACGGATTGGCCTTTGGACAAGACACGCTTGCCCTGTTATACGAGTTTTAATCGTTCTGTGATTTATGCACAGGTGTGGAACCGCCCTTTATAAGCTGGCTTTCAAAATATCCAGCACCTCATCATGATCCAGCACCTTATAGCCGCCCTTCATAATACGCGTTCCATCCGCGATGCCCTCCAACATTCCTTCGGTCGCTCCCAGTTCACGGAGATTCATCACAAGCCCCAGTTCCTTCATCCAGCCTTCCATGCAGGAAAGGCCTTCTTCGGCAATCCGTTCATCGGATTTTCCATCGGTGTCCACGCCCCACACGTTTACCGCAAAACGATGGAACTTTTTAAGGCCATAGGGCATGATGTGCCGATAATAAGGCAGGGAAACCGCAGATAGGGTCATTCCGTGGGTCGCATCCGTATATGCGCCTACGGACTGCCCAAGCATATGAACCATCCAGTCTGTGCTTTTCCCTCTGGAAACAAGCGTGTTCAGCGCCCAGGTTGCCGTCCACATGATATTCGACCTTGCCTCATAATCCTCCGGATTCTGAATGGCGATTCGGGAGCTGTGAACCACCGATTTCATTAACGCCTCGCTGATATAATCGCTGGTATTGTCATCCTCGCCGGAAAAATACTGCTCGCAGATGTGGTTGAAAATATCATAGATACCTGCCGCCATCTGCCGCTTCGGCAAGGTAAAGGTAAACTTTGGATTCAGGATCGCAAACTTTGGCATCACCTGATCTCCAAATACATGGCCGATTTTCAGCTTTTGGTCTTGGTTGGTAATGACCGCGCCGCCGTTCATCTCGCTGCCGGTTCCCACCATTGTCAGCACACAGCCAACAGGGACGATCTCGCAGTCCGGCTCCTCAAAACGGATATAATACTTTTCCCACGGATCTTCCTCACAGTGAACGGACACGGAAACCGCCTTGGCATA